>NZ_JBFFKM010000028.1:0-32853 GCF_041555395.1 Lutibacter sp.
AATTTTACAGAAAAAGATCACCAGACAAGACTTTTTTGTTTCTTTTTTGGGCGATGCAAAAAAGAAAAAGAAGAAATGGATGGAGTTCCAAACATGATGTTTATTTCAAAACAGACAAATAAATTAAAAACAGCAATCTATTGAACATATTGCCATCCGGCTCATGGAAAGAATTATAATAAAAAATATAACTATGAAATAGTAGATGTATAGTATATTTAGGATTAAAAATTATAGTTGTATAGCTATAGTAGGATTTATTTGCCAACCTGTATAGTTATTTTAGAAAGGGTCATTTTGCCTCTTTTGATGGGCACAACAGTAGTCTTAATGGGGGCTCATGGGAGGATAAAGGGAGGATACTCCATACATACTCCGTACATAGTGTTATAGTAGTGTTATAGTGACTATAACATTCGGACAAAAAATTAGTCAAAAAATTCAATTAAAATTTAGAAGTCGCGGCTATAAAAAATGGAATAAATAACCCATTATAATTAATAATTAAAAACTTGAAATTACGCAAATCTAAAACCCTTAATCGGAATTATTAATAATTCAACAAATTATTTCCTAAATAGTTAAGCGTATGACTTGTATAACTTGTCTTTACAAAGAATTATAAAAAAATAATTGTCATCAGTAAATAATAAAAATTATCATTTTAGAAATTTATCAGATGAGCTTATTAAATTGTTTAAACGCAAATGGTTATTTTTTTGCCACTAACTTCAAATTAGAATAAAACCAACTTTTATACCTATTAAATATGTTGTTAATTTATTTAGAAAAAATAAAATATATTCATATTTGATTAAGAAGAAAATATTTGTACATTTGCAAACTCTTTGAAAAGAGCATAATATATTAAAAGCAATTAATAACAAAATTTCAGTATGCCAACAATTTCGCAATTAGTACGAAAAGGAAGAACCAAAATAACTAAGAAGAGTAAATCGGCTGCTTTAAATTCATGTCCTCAACGAAGAGGAGTGTGTACACGTGTTTACACTACAACACCTAAAAAACCAAACTCAGCGATGCGTAAAGTAGCAAGGGTTAGGTTAACAAATGGTAATGAAGTGAACGCTTACATTCCTGGAGAAGGACATAATTTACAAGAGCACTCGATAGTATTAGTTAGAGGTGGAAGGGTTAAAGATTTACCAGGAGTTAGGTATCATATTGTACGTGGTGCATTAGATACTGCAGGTGTTGACGGTAGAACGCAACGTCGCTCTAAATATGGTACAAAAGCCCCTAAAAAGTAATTTAAAAACTTTAATGTAAAGACATGAGAAAAAGAGCAGCGAAAAAAAGAGTGCTTTTACCGGATCCAAAGTTTAACGATCAGTTGGTAACACGTTTTGTGAATAACCTAATGTGGGACGGTAAAAAATCTACAGCTTTCAAAGTGTTTTATGATGCATTGGACATCGTAGAAACAAAGAAATTAGATCAAGAAAAATCATCATTAGAAATTTGGAAAGATGCATTAAGCAATGTAATGCCACAAGTTGAGGTTCGTAGCCGCAGAGTTGGTGGAGCAACTTTTCAAATTCCACAGCAAATCAGACCAGACCGTAAGGTGTCGATTGCCATTAAATGGTTGATTTTATATGCAAGAAAACGTAATGAAAAATCAATGGCCCAACGTTTGGCTGGTGAAGTTTTAGCTGCCGCAAAAGAAGAAGGCGCTGCAGTTAAGAAAAGAGTGGATGTTCATAAAATGGCTGATGCTAATAAAGCATTCTCTCACCTTAGATTTTAATAAGTAGAAATGGCAAGAGATTTAAAATATACAAGAAATATAGGAATTGCTGCTCATATTGATGCGGGTAAAACAACCTGCACCGAGCGAATTCTTTTTTATACAGGGGTATCTCATAAAATAGGTGAAGTGCATGATGGTGCTGCAACTATGGACTGGATGGAGCAAGAGCAAGAAAGAGGTATTACAATTACTTCTGCCGCTACAACATGTGAATGGAAATTCCCTACAGAGAACGGTGAGCCAACTGCGGATGCCAAAGGTTATCACTTTAATATAATTGATACTCCTGGTCACGTTGATTTTACTGTTGAAGTAAATCGTTCTTTAAGAGTTTTAGACGGATTGGTTTTCTTGTTTAGTGCAGTTGATGGTGTTGAGCCACAATCTGAAACTAACTGGAGATTGGCTGATAACTATAAAGTGCCAAGAATTGGTTTCGTTAATAAAATGGACCGTCAAGGTTCAAATTTTTTAGGGGTTTGTCAACAAGTTAGAGAAATGCTAGGTTCTAATGCAGTGCCTATCGTTATTAATATTGGAGACGAAGAAAACTTTAGAGGGATTGTTGATTTAATAAAAAATCGTGCGATTATATTCCATGAGGATACAATGGGAGCGACTTTTGATGTTGTTGAAATTCCGGAAGAACTAAAAGAGGAGGCTAAAGTTTTACGTGGTAAATTGATTGAAGAAGTTGCTGCTTATGATGAAAATCTTTTAGAAAAATATATGGAAGATGAAGATTCTATTACTGAAGATGAAGTGCATGCCGCGCTTCGTGCTGCTGTAATGGATATGTCAATTATTCCTATGGTTTGTGGTTCGGCTTTTAAAAATAAAGGTGTGCAGTTCTTATTAGACGCCGTTTGTAGATACTTACCTTCCCCAGTTGATAAAGAGGGTGTTGTAGGTAGTAACCCAAATACGGATAAAGAAGAATTGCGTAAACCATCTGTAAAAGAGCCGTTTGCGGCTTTGGCTTTTAAAATTGCTACAGATCCTTTTGTTGGACGTTTGGCTTTCTTTAGAGCATATTCAGGGCGTTTAGATGCTGGTTCTTATGTATTGAATACTCGTTCTGGTAAGAAGGAGCGTATTTCACGTATTTACCAAATGCATGCCAATAAGCAAAATGCTATCGATTATATTGAAGCTGGAGATATTGGTGCAGGTGTTGGATTTAAAGACATTAGAACTGGAGATACTTTGTGTGATGAAAAGTTTCCAATTGTTTTGGAATCGATGAATTTTCCTGACCCAGTAATTGGTATTGCTGTTGAGCCTAAAACGAAAGCTGATGTTGATAAATTAGGAATGGCTTTATCTAAATTAGCTGAAGAAGATCCTACATTTACCGCAAAAACTGATGAAGCTTCTGGTCAAACTATTATTTCTGGTATGGGTGAATTACACTTAGAAATTATTGTTGATCGTTTAAGACGAGAGTTTAAAGTTGAAGTAAACGAAGGTCAACCACAAGTTGAATATAAAGAAGCGATTACAGGAAAAGCTGATCACCGTGAGGTTTATAAAAAACAATCTGGTGGACGTGGTAAATTTGCTGATATCAAGTTTATTATGGAACCTGTTGGTGAGGGAGAAACTGGATTGGTATTCATTAACTCTATAAAAGGAGGGAATGTTCCAAAAGAATTTGTTCCTTCTATTGAAAAAGGTTTCAAAATGGCTATGAAAAACGGTCCTTTAGCAGGATTTGAAATGGATAGCATGAAAATAACGTTATATGATGGTTCATTCCACGCGGTTGACTCGGATGCATTGTCATTCGAATTGGCGGCAAAAATGGGTTATAAAGTTGCTGCAAAAGCTGCAAAAGCTGTAATTCTTGAGCCAATTATGAAAATTGATGTGGTAACTCCTGAAATAAATATGGGAGATATTGTAGGTGATTTAAATAGAAGAAGAGGACAGGTAACCGCTATGGATGACAGAGCGGGAGCAAAAGTTGTAAAAGCAACTGTTCCATTATCAGAAATGTTTGGTTATGTAACCACATTAAGAACATTATCATCTGGTAGAGCAACATCTTCTATGGAATTCTCACATTATGAAGCTACGCCATCAAACATAGCAGAAGAAGTAATAGCAAAAGCAAAGGGTTAATCTCTAAATTATAAACGATGAGTCAAAAAATTAGAATAAAATTAAAATCATACGATTACAATTTGGTAGATAAATCTGCTGAGAAAATCGTTAAAACGGTAAAAAGTACTGGTGCTGTTGTAAACGGACCAATTCCATTACCTACACATAAAAAGATTTTTACAGTGTTGCGTTCTCCGCACGTAAATAAAAAATCTAGAGAGCAATTCCAATTGAGTTCTTACAAACGTTTGTTAGACATTTATAGTTCATCATCAAAAACTATTGATGCTTTAATGAAGTTAGAATTACCAAGCGGCGTTGAAGTAGAGATTAAAGTGTAATGAAACTCTATTTTCTTGCGAAGTAAGAAAATAATTAGTTGAATACATTCCGAACTTGTTTCGGAATCTCAACAAAGTTAAACAGAAAGGAAGATCCTTTCAAGACATGTCCGGAGCGATTGACGAAGGAAAAACGAAAAAAATACATCAGGGTTGAAGTATTTTAACCCTGTTTTTTTGAATAAAAATAGAATAATAATTAATAATTAAATTAGAATGTCTGGGTTAATAGGTAGAAAAATCGGAATGACCAGCTTATTCGACGAAAACGGGAAGAACATTCCTTGTACAGTAATCGAAGCAGGTCCATGCGTAGTCACCCAAGTCAGAACCTTAGAGGTCGACGGGTACAAAGCCCTTCAACTTGGTTTCGATGACAAATCAGCAAAAAGCTCTAATAAAGCTTTAGATGGCCACTTTAAAAAAGCTGGCACATCTGCTAAAAAGAAAGTCATTGAATTTCAAGAGTTTGAAGAGGCGCATAAATTAGGAGATCAACTAACAGTTGAACTTTTTGTTGAAGGAGAATTTGTTGATGTATCAGCAACCTCAAAAGGTAAAGGGTTTCAAGGTGTTGTAAAACGTCACGGGTTTGCCGGTGTTGGTCAAGCCACACACGGTCAGCATAACCGTTTAAGAGCTCCAGGTTCAATTGGTGCTGCATCCTATCCTGCAAGAGTATTCAAAGGAATGCGTATGGCGGGAAGAATGGGAGGAAATAAAGTTACAGTTCAAAATTTAAGAGTTTTAAAAGTAATTCCTGAAAAGAATATACTTGTGGTTAAAGGAGCAGTTCCTGGTCATAAAAACGCTTATGTAATTATTCAGAAATAATGGAAGTATCAGTTTTAGACATACAAGGAAAAGATACAGGGAGAAAAGTGGAACTTTCTGATGCTGTATATGGAATTGAGCCAAACAATCATGCAGTATACTTAGATGTAAAGCAATTTTTGGCCAACAAGAGACAAGGAACTCACAAAGCTAAAGAAAGAGCTGAGATTTCTGGAAGTACTCGTAAGATTAAAAAACAAAAGGGTACAGGTACCGCTCGTGCAGGTAGCATAAAGTCTCCTATTTTTAGAGGTGGTGGACGTGTTTTTGGACCGAGACCAAAAGATTATTCTTTTAAATTGAATAAAAATTTAAAAAAATTAGCGCGTAAATCGGCATTAAGTATTCAAGCAAAAGAGAGCAATATTATAGTTGTTGAAGACTTTAATTTTGAAACTCCAAGAACCAAAAGTTTTACAGCTGTTTTAGCGGCTTTGGGCATTGAAAACAAAAAATGTTTATTTGTGTTGGCTGAGTCAAATAATAATGTATATTTGTCATCGCGTAATTTAAAGAGATCAAAAACCGTAATAAACTCTGGTTTAAGCACTTACGAATTATTAAATGCAAATAAAGTAGTCCTTTCAGAAAGTTCTTTAGAAGGGATAGAAATTAATTTAAGTAAATAGGTAACAGATATGAATATTTTAATTAAACCTATTATAACGGAAAAGGCGACAAGTCAAAGCGAATTATTAAACAGATACGCATTTGTTGTAAATAAAAGGGCTAATAAACTGGAAATTAGAAATGCTGTGGAGAAAGCCTACGGCGTTGCAATTAAAAGTGTTAAAACCATGAACTACCCTGTTAAACGCAATACTAAATTCACAAAAAGTGGTATGGTAAAAGCAATGTCAGGAGCTTACAAAAAAGCAATTGTTCAGGTAGCAGAAGGAGAAAATATTGATTTTTACAGCAATATCTAAGAAACATAAAAAATGTCAGTTAGAAAATTAAAACCAATAACACCAGGTCAGCGTTTTAGAGTAGTAAATGGGTTCGACACCATTACTACTGATAAGCCGGAAAAAAGCTTAACAGCACCGAATAAAAGATCTGGAGGTCGAAACAACAATGGAAAAATGACCATGCGCTATATAGGTGGCGGTCATAAAAAGCAATACCGTATTATCGATTTTAAAAGAGATAAAAATGGCATTCCTGCAATTGTTAAATCTATTGAATATGATCCAAACAGAACTGCTTTTATAGCTTTGTTGTTTTATGTAGATGGAGAAAAAAGATATATAATTGCTCAAAATGGTTTAAAAGTTGATCAAAAAGTAATTTCTGGCGAAGGAGCTACTCCTGATGTTGGAAATACTTTATTGTTGAGCAAAATTCCGTTAGGAACAACTATTTCTTGTATAGAATTACATCCTGGTCAGGGAGCTGTTTTAGCTCGTAGCGCAGGTGCTTTTGCACAATTAATGGCAAGAGACGGTAAATATGCAACTGTGAAAATGCCTTCAGGTGAAACAAGAATGATTCTTTTAACTTGTATGGCTACCATAGGCGCAGTGTCAAATAGTGACCATCAATTATTAGTTTCTGGTAAAGCTGGTAGATCTCGTTGGTTAGGAAGAAGACCAAGAACAAGACCAGTAGTGATGAACCCTGTCGATCACCCAATGGGTGGTGGTGAAGGTAAATCTTCAGGAGGGCACCCTAGATCAAGAAATGGAATACCTGCAAAAGGATTCAAAACAAGATCTAAGACCAAAGCGAGTAATAAATATATTTTAGAACGTAGAAAAAAATAATTGATATATGGCACGTTCATTAAAAAAAGGACCTTACGTTTTTCGTAAACTAGAAAAGAAAGTTCAAGGAAACTTGGAATCAGGAAGTAAATCAGTAATCAAAACATGGTCTAGAGCCTCGACGATTACACCGGAATTTGTAGGGCAAACGATTGCTGTACATAACGGTCGTCAGTTTGTACCGGTTTATGTAACTGAAAATATGGTAGGTCATAAATTAGGAGAGTTTTCGCCAACGCGTTCTTACAGAGGACACGGTGGTGCAAAAAATAAAGGTAAAAAATAAGTAGGTATCATGGGAGTTCGAAAAAAAATAAGAGCACAGCAGATAAAAGAAGATAAGAAGCAATTAGGTTTTGCTAAGCTTACAGGTTGTCCTACATCACCTAGAAAAATGCGTTTAGTTGCGGATTTAGTGAGAGGTGTTGAAGTTGAAAAAGCACTTCAAATCTTAAAATTCAATTCTAAAGAAGCTTCAATAAATCTTGAAAAATTATTATCAAGTGCTATTTCAAATTGGCAAGCCAAAAATGAAACAGCAAGTATTGAAGAAGCAGGTCTTTTCGTTAAGGAAATATTTGTAGACAGCGCAGGAATGTTAAAAAGATTAAGACCGGCCCCTCAAGGTCGTGCACATCGTATTAGAAAACGTTCTAATCACGTAACCTTAGTCTTAGGAAGTAAAAATGTAAGCAATCAATCATAAGTAGAAATGGGACAAAAAACAAATCCAATAGGAAATCGTTTAGGAATTATCAGAGGATGGGATTCTAACTGGTACGGTGGCAGAGACTACGGAGATAAAATTGCTGAAGATGATAAAATAAGAAGGTATATTAATGCCCGATTATCTAAAGCAAGTGTTTCAACAGTAATTATTGAGCGTACACTTAAACTTGTAACCGTTACTATCACTACTGCAAGACCAGGTATTATTATCGGGAAAGGCGGACAAGAGGTAGACAAGTTAAAAGAAGAGCTTAAAAAAATTACTGGAAAAGATTTTCAAATCAATATTTTTGAAATTAAACGCCCGGAATTAGATGCTCGTTTGGTAGCTTCAAGTATTGCACGCCAAATTGAGAACAGAATTTCATACCGTAGAGCAATAAAAATGGCTATTGCTGCAACTATGCGTATGAATGCTGAAGGTATCAAAGTTCAGATTTCAGGTCGTTTAAATGGTGCTGAAATGGCACGTTCAGAAAATTATAAAGAAGGAAGAATTCCTCTTTCAACTTTTAGAGCTGATATTGATTACGCACTTGTTGAAGCACATACTACCTACGGCCGATTAGGTGTAAAAGTATGGATTATGAAAGGCGAAGTTTATGGTAAAAGAGAATTATCTCCTCTAGTTGGATTGTCTAAAAAACAGTCAGGAAAACCAGATAGAGATTCCTCTAAAAGATCACAACCTCGTAGAAGAAAATAAATTTTAATATTTAGAAGGTAAAATGTTACAGCCAAAGAGAGTAAAATATCGTAAAGTACAGAAGGGCAAGGGAAATATGAGCGGGAATTCACAAAGAGGACATGAACTTTCAAATGGAATGTTCGGAATCAAGTCTTTGGAACAAACCTTTCTTACATCACGTCAAATTGAGGCAGCTCGTATTGCAGCAACTCGTCATATGAAAAGAGAGGGTCAAGTATGGATTAAAGTATTTCCAGATAAGCCAATTACTAAGAAACCATTAGAAGTACGTATGGGTAAAGGTAAAGGAGCTCCTGAATATTTTGTAGCAGTAATTAAACCAGGCAGAATTATGTTTGAAGTTGGTGGCGTACCTATGAACATTGCAAAAGAAGCTTTGCGTTTAGCAGCACAAAAACTTCCTGTGAAAACGAAGTTTATGGTAGCTAGAGATTTTGATAACGCTTTATAACCGATTAGAAAAAATGAAACAATCTGAAATTATAGAATTATCAATCGACGAGTTACAAGAAAGACTTGATAGTTCAAAGAAGAGTTATACTGATCTAAAGATGGCTCATGCAATTACACCATTGGAAGTTCCAATGCAATTGAGAGCACTTAGAAGAACTGTGGCACGTTTAGCTACAGAAATAACTAAAAGAGAATTACAATAATTGTATTCAGAAGTAAAGATGGAAAAAAGAAATCTTAGAAAAGAGAGAATAGGTGTAGTTTCAAGTAACAAAATGGAGAAATCTATTGTTGTTGCTGAAGTTAAAAAAGTGAAACACCCTATGTACGGAAAATTCGTGTTAAGCACTAAAAAATATGTGGCCCACGATGAGACAAATGATTGCAATATTGGAGATACTGTTAGAATAATGGAAACTCGTCCAATGAGTAAATCTAAACGTTGGAGGTTAGTAGAAATCCTAGAAAGAGCTAAATAATTATGTTACAGACAGAATCAAGATTAAGAGTAGCAGATAATACTGGAGCAAAAGAAGTTTTAGTTATCCGCGTTTTAGGAGGAACCAGAAAACGATATGCATCTATTGGTGATAAAATTGTGGTAGCAATTAAAGACGCTACTCCAAATGGATCAGTAAAGAAAGGTCAAGTTGCAAAGGCAGTAGTTGTTAGAACGAAGAAAGAAATCAGAAGAAAAGACGGATCTTATATTAGATTCGACGACAATGCTTGCGTATTGTTAGACGCTGCTGAACAAATGAAAGGGACACGTGTATTTGGTCCTGTTGCAAGAGAACTTCGGGAAAAACAATTTATGAAAATTGTATCATTAGCACCTGAAGTGCTTTAATAAACTTATAAGATTATGAAGTTAAAGATAAAATCAGGAGATACTGTTCAAGTTACGGCAGGTGATCATAGAGGAGAAGAAGGAAAAATTGTTAAAATTTTTCCAGTAAAATACAGAGCAATTGTCGAAGGTGTCAATATGATATCAAAACATGCAAAACCTAGCGCGCAAAACCCACAAGGAGGTATTGTGAAAAAAGAAGCTTCTATTCATATTTCTAATTTAATGTTACTTGAGAATGGAAAAGTAACTAAAGTAGGATATAGAACTGAAGGAGATAAGAAAGTTAGGTTTTCTAAAAAATCTGATAAAGCAATTTAGTTATGGCAAATAATACACCAAGACTTAAAGAGGAATACAACAGTAGAGTGGTTGAAGCACTTACTGGAGAATTCGGTTATAAAAATGTAATGCAAGTTCCTAAATTACAAAAAATTGTAATTAACAAAGGAGTTGGCGCTGCAGTAGCCGATAAGAAATTAATTGATTACGCCGTTGAGGAGTTGGCTAAAATTTCTGGTCAAAAAGCATTGGCGACGATCTCTAAAAAAGATATTGCATTTTTTAAATTACGTAAAGGGATGCCAATTGGCGCAAAAGTAACTTTACGCGGAAATAAAATGTATGAATTTTTAGACAGGTTGGTTACAACAGCTTTGCCTCGTGTAAGGGATTTCAGCGGAATTAAAGCCACTGGATTTGATGGAAGAGGAAATTACAACTTAGGTATTACAGAACAAATCATTTTCCCAGAAATTGATATTGATAAAGTAAACAAAATAAGTGGTATGGATATTACCTTTGTAACTTCTGCTCAAACTGATAAAGAAGCAAAATCATTATTAAGTGAACTAGGTTTACCATTTAAAAAGAATTAGGAAATGGCTAAAGAATCAATGAAAGCCCGTGAGGTTAAAAGAAGAAAGATAGTTGCTAAGTATGCTGAAAAACGCAAAGCTTTGAAAGAAGCCGGTGATTATGAAGCATTACAAAAACTGCCAAAAAATGCATCTCCAGTGCGTTTACACAATCGTTGTAAAATAACTGGAAGACCAAAAGGGTATATCAGACAATTTGGATTATCACGTGTAACATTTCGTGAGATGGCAAATCAAGGATTAATACCAGGTGTTAGAAAAGCAAGTTGGTAAAATTATAAATTGGTTTTAGGTTCAGTAAAAATATTGAAAACCAAAACCGCAAAATTAATAAATATGATTACAGATCCAATCGCAGATTATCTAACCAGGGTTAGAAATGCAATTATGGCAGGCCACAGAGTTGTTGAAATTCCGGCTTCAAAAATTAAAAAAGAAATAACCAAGATTTTATTCGATCAAGGTTACATTTTAAGCTATAAGTTCGAGGACAACATTGTTCAGGGGACTATTAAAATAGCGTTGAAGTATGATAAAGCAACGAAGGCTTCAGTAATAAAAAAATTACAAAGAGTAAGTACACCTGGTGTACGTAAATACATTGGTGCTGATGAGATGCCACGTGTATTAAATGGGTTAGGTGTTGCAATAATATCTACATCACATGGTGTTATGACTGGGAAGAAAGCTAGTCAGGAACATATAGGAGGGGAAGTTTTATGTTACGTATATTAATAAAGAACTAAAAGATGTCAAGAATAGGAAAGAACCCAATTTCATTACCTGAAGGTGTTACATTTGAATATAAAGAGAATGTAGTTACCGTAAAAGGTAAGTTGGGAGAGTTATCTCAAGAAATAACCGATGATATTACAGTTAAGTTAGAAGATGGAACAATCGTTTTAGATCGTCCATCTGAAAGTAAAATCCATAAAGCAAAACATGGATTATACAGGTCTTTAATAAATAATATGATTGAAGGTGTTTCAAAAGGATGGACTAAGGAATTAGAACTTGTTGGTGTTGGATATCGAGCAACCAATCAAGGTCAAGTGTTAGATTTGGCTTTAGGTTTTTCTCACAATATAGTTTTAGAAGTGGCTCCTGAAGTTAAAGTTGAAACAGTTGTAGAAAAAGGAAAAAATTCAATTATAAAATTAACTTCATTTGATAAACAACTTGTAGGTGCAGTTGCCGCAAAGATTCGTTCATTGCGTAAACCAGAGCCTTATAAAGGAAAAGGAATTAAGTTTGTAGGAGAAATATTAAGAAAAAAAGCAGGTAAATCTGCATAATAATTAGAGTATTATGGCATTATCAAAGCTTGAAAGAAGACAGAGAATTAAGCATAGAATTAGAAAAATTGTAGCTGGTACAGCTGCTAGACCTAGATTATCAGTGTTTAGAAGTAACAAAGAAATTTATGCGCAATTAATAGATGATAATTTAGGTACTACTTTAGTATCAGTTTCATCAAGAGATAAAGAAATCGAATCAACAGGTTCAAAATCAGATATAGCAAAAACAGTAGGCAAAAGTATTGCAGAAAAAGCTATTAACACTGGTATAGAGACAGTTGCATTTGACAGAAACGGATTTTTGTATCACGGTAGAGTTAAAGCTCTAGCAGACGCTGCAAGAGAAGCAGGTTTAAAATTTTAGTAAATTATGTATCAAAAATACAATAACGTAGAAAGGGTTAAACCTAGCGGATTAGAACTAAAAGATCATTTAGTTGGTGTTAATAGAGTTGTCAAAGTAACTAAAGGAGGAAGAGCATTTAGTTTTTCCGCTATAGTTGTAGTTGGAGACGGAAATGGTGTTGTAGGACACGGATTAGGGAAATCTAAAGATGTAGCGTCAGCAATTGCTAAAGCAATTGAAGATGCAAAGAAAAATTTAATTAGAATTCCAATTTTAAAACAAACATTACCTCATGAACAAAAAGGTAAGTTTGGTGGTGCAAGAGTATTTTTAAAACCGGCTTCAAGTGGTACCGGGGTTATAGCTGGTGGTGCCGTACGTGCGGTCCTTGAATCAGTTGGTGTGCACGATGTGCTTTCAAAATCACAAGGTTCATCGAATGCCCATAATGTTGTAAAAGCAACGTTTGACGCATTGTTGCAACTTCGTAGCGCCAGTATGATTGCTAAAGAAAGAGGAATTTCTTTGGAAAAAGTATTTAACGGATAAAACAAGAAGTACGATGGCAAAAATAAAAGTAACGCAAGTTAGAAGTAAAATTAGACGTCCTCAAAGACAAAAAAGAACCCTTGAGGCGCTTGGTTTGAAAAAGATGAATCAGGTAGTTGTACATGATGCTACCCCGGCAATTCTTGGAATGGTACATAAAATTAAACACTTAGTTTCTTTTGAAGAAATTAAATAATAATATAAAGTGATGACATTAAATAACTTAAAACCTGCTGAAGGGTCAGTTAAAAATCAAGGTAAACGTATTGGTAGAGGCCAAGGTTCCGGAAAAGGTGGTACAGCTACCAGAGGTAACAAAGGTGCTAAATCTCGATCAGGATATTCTAGAAAAGTTGGTTTTGAAGGTGGTCAAATGCCTTTGCAAAGACGTGTTCCTAAATTTGGGTTTAAAAATATAAACCGTAAGGAATATGTAGGTGTAAACTTACATAAGTTACAAGAATTGGTAGATAATAATAAAATCACTGATACTGTAACATTGGATATTTTAGTTGAAAATCGTTTGGCTGGTAAAAATGACCTGGTAAAAATATTAGGTAATGGTGAGTTAAAAGCGAAATTAAATGTAACTGTTCATAAATTTACTGCCACTGCAAAAGCTGCAATTGAAAATGCAGGTGGTTCAGTAGAAACGCTATAAAAAGATAATAGATGAAAAAATTTATTCAAACCATAAAAGACATCTGGACAATAGAAGAGCTTAGAAATAAGATTCTATTCACACTTGGATTTATGGCAATTTATCGTTTTGCAGCTCAAGTTCCGCTTCCTGGGATTGATATTACTGTTGCGCAAGCAGCACTTCAAAATCAAACAAGCGGTGGTGGAATTTTAAGTTTATTGGACATGTTTACCGGAGGTGCTTTTGCTAGGGCATCAATTGTGGCACTAGGTATTATGCCTTATATTTCGGCTTCAATTGTAGTTCAATTAATGGGAATTGCAGTTCCTTATTTGCAAAAATTACAGAAAGATGGTGAAAGCGGTAGAAAAAAAATAAATCAAATTACGCGTTGGTTAACCATCGCAATTACAATGGTTCAAGGGCCTGCATATATAACAAATATTTATCAATTAATACCTTCATCGGCTTTCTACATTAGTGGAAGTATGTTTTGGTTAACTTCGATGGTTGTGTTAACATCAGGAACCATTTTTGCAATGTGGCTTGGTGAAAAAATAACTGATAAAGGGATTGGTAATGGTATTTCATTATTAATTATGATTGGTATTATTGCACGTTTTCCTGAATCTTTTATACAAGAAGTTGTTTCCAAAATTACGGCTTCCAATGGTGGTATGATCATGATTTTGATAGAGGTGATTGTGTGGTTGTTAGTAATTCTTGTATGTGTGTATTTGGTTACCGCTGTTCGAAGAATTGCTGTTCAGTACGCAAGAAAAACTGTTGCAGGAAACATTAAAAATGTATCAGGTTCTAGGGATTATATTCCTTTAAAATTGAATGCATCCGGTGTTATGCCAATTATTTTTGCCCAGGCAATTATGTTTGCCCCTGCATTAATGGCTAACTCATCAAATGATACAATAAAAACCATTGGTATAGAATTTTCAAATATGTTTGGTTTTTGGTACAATATGTTGTTTGCGTTTTTAATTATAGTGTTTAGCTATTTTTATACCGCAATAACAATTCCAACCAATAAAATGGCTGATGATTTAAAAAGAAGCGGTGGTTTTATCCCAGGAATTAGACCTGGAAAAGATACAGGTGAAATTTTAGATAGAATATTATCTTTAATTACATTCCCGGGATCTATATTTTTGGCTCTTGTGGCAATATTGCCTGCAATAGTTATTAATTTTGGATTGACACAGTCTTGGGCATTGTTTTACGGAGGAACATCTTTGTTAATTATGGTTGGTGTTGCAATTGATACCATTCAACAAATTAACTCTCATTTATTAAACCGTCATTATGATGGCTTAATGAAAAAGGGAACAAAAAGAAAAGCAATAGCATAATGGCAAAACAACCGGCAATACAACAAGACGGAACCATTACAGAAGCACTGTCTAATGCCATGTTTCGTGTAGAGTTGGAAAATGGACATATAGTTACAGCCCATATTTCAGGTAAAATGCGAATGCATTATATAAAAATTTTACCGGGTGATAAAGTTAAACTGGAAATGAGTCCATACGATTTAACAAAAGCAAGAATTACTTACAGATATTAAAGAGTTAACGATGAAAGTTAGAACATCAATAAAAAAGAGAAGTGCCGAGTGCAAGATTGTGCGTAGAAAAGGCAGATTATATGTAATCAATAAAAAGAATCCTAGATTTAAACAAAGACAAGGATAGTTATGGCAAGAATAGCAGGTATTGATATTCCAAAAAATAAAAGAGGTGTTATTGCCTTAACCTATATTTTTGGGATTGGAAACAGCAGAGCTAAAGAAATTTTAGCTAATGCAAAAGTTGACGAAAGCACGAAAGTTCAAGATTGGACGGACGACGAAATTCACGGAATCAGAGAACAAGTAGGAACCTACAATATTGAAGGTGAATTGCGTTCTGAAATTCAATTGCACATTAAGCGATTAATGGACATTGGATGCTATAGAGGTATTCGTCATAGATCTGGATTACCTCTAAGGGGTCAAAGAACTAAGAACAATTCTAGAACCCGAAAAGGGAAAAGAAAAACTGTAGCTAATAAGAAAAAAGCAACTAAATAATAACTAAAATATTATGGCGAAAGCAAGTACAAAGAAACGCAAAGTTATTGTTGAGGCAGTTGGTCAAGCACATATTACGGCTTCATTTAACAATATTATTATATCGCTTACCAATAAAAAAGGTGATGTAATCTCTTGGTCATCAGCTGGGAAAATGGGATTTAGAGGTTCTAAAAAGAATACGCCTTACGCTGCTCAATTGGCTGCTGAAGATTGTGGTAAAGTAGCACATGAAGCAGGTATGAGAAAGGTGAAAGTGTATGTAAAAGGACCAGGTAACGGAAGAGAATCTGCAATTAGGTCAATTCACAATATGGGAATTGAAGTTTCAGAAATTATCGATGTTACGCCTTTGCCACACAATGGTTGCAGACCACCGAAAAGAAGAAGAGTATAATTAAATTAAATTTTAACCGATAGGATTTTGTAAGATTATCGAAGGATTAGCCTTAATTCATAATCCCTATCATCTAATAATTAAAAATGGCAAGATATACAGGACCAAAAACTAAAATTGCCCGTAAATTCGGAGAAGCAATTTTCGGAGAGGATAAATCTTTTGAAAAAAGAAATTTCCCTCCAGGACAACACGGCGCAAACCGTCGTAGAGGAAAAAAATCTGAATACTCTATTCAGTTAGCTGAAAAGCAAAAAGCAAAATATACTTACGGTATTTTGGAAAGACAATTTTCTAATTTGTTTAAAAAAGCATCAAGTAATAAAGGTATTACAGGTGAAATTTTATTACAGCTTTGTGAATGTCGTTTAGATAACGTAGTATATAGAATGGGCGTTGCACCTAGTCGTAGCGCAGCTCGTCAATTAGTATCTCACCGTCATATCACAGTAAATGGAGAGTTGGTTAATATTCCTTCTTATTCATTAAATCCTGGTGATGTTGTTGCTGTAAGAGAAAAATCAAAATCATTGTTGGCTATCGAAAATTCTTTGGCTAATAAAAGTGATGTTTATGAATGGCTTTCTTGGAATTCAGAAACCAAACAAGGAAATTTTGTTAGTGTTCCTGAAAGAATACAAATTCCAGAAAATATCAATGAACAATTAATCGTAGAGTTATACTCTAAATAATTTTAAAGATACCAATTCAATTATGGCAATTTTAAATTTTCAGAAGCCCGATAAAGTAATTATGATTGACTCTACCGATTTTAATGGTAGATTCGAATTCAGACCGTTAGAGCAAGGATTTGGTTTAACAGTTGGTAATGCTTTAAGAAGAGTGTTGTTGTCTTCATTAGATGGTTTTGCAATAACCTCACTTCGTGTTGAAGGTATTGAACATGAATTTTCAACAATTAAAGGTGTTGTTGAAGATGTAACAGAAATTATTTTGAACTTAAAACAAGTTCGTTTTAAGAAACAAATTGAAGATTCTGATAGAGAAACAGTAAACATTTCAATTTCTAAACACGAGCAGTTAACTGCAGGTGATTTACAAAAATACATTTCTGGTTTTCAAGTATTAAATCATGATTTGGTTATTTGTAATATGGAGAAATCAGTTAATTTAGATTTTGAAATTACAATTGAAAAAGGAAGAGGATTTGTACCTGCGGAAGATAATAGAAAATCTGGCGTTGCTTTGGGGACCATTTTTACAGATTCAATTTTTACACCTATTAAAAATGTAAAATATGCTGTTGAAGATTTTCGTGTTGAGCAAAAAACGGATTATGAAAAGTTAGTTTTTGATATTACTACTGACGGTTCAATTTCTCCTAAAGATGCGTTAACAGAAGCTGCAAAAATATTGATTCACCATTTTATGTTATTCTCTGATGAGCGTATTACTTTAGAAGCTGATGAAATAGCACAAACTGAAACTTATGATGAAGAATCTTTACATATGCGTCAGTTGCTAAAAACAAAATTAGTGGATATGGATTTATCCGTAAGAGCACTAAATTGTTTAAAAGCTGCAGAAGTTGATACCTTGGGAGACTTGGTGTCATTTAACAAAAACGATTTGATGAAGTTCCGTAATTTTGGAAAAAAATCTTTAACCGAATTAGATGAATTAGTTCATATAAAAGGTTTAAGTTTTGGAATGGATTTAAGCAAATACAAATTAGATAAAGATTAATTTAAAACCTTGGTTTTAATTAAGATAACATAAGAGATGAGACACGGAAAGAAATTTAATCACTTAGGAAGGAAAACAGCACATAGAAAGTCTATGTTTGCTAATATGGCTTGTTCTTTAATAGAACACAAACGTATAAATACCACTGTCGCTAAAGCAAAAGCTTTACGCCAATTTGTAGAGCCTTTAATTACAAAATCTAAAGTTGACACTACACACAATCGTAGAGTTGTGTTTAGTTATTTGAGAAATAAATTCATGGTTACAGAGCTGTTTAAAGAAGTTTCTGTAAAAGTGGCTGATAGACCGGGAGGATATGTTCGTATCATTAAATTAGGAAATCGTCAAGGTGATAATGCGCCTATGGCAATGATTGAGTTGGTTGATTACAATACAACATACAATCCAAACAATAAAGCTAAAAAGAAAACCACTCGAAGAGGTAAAACTAAAAAAGTGGAAGAAACTGTTGAAGCAAAAGTTGACAGTAAAGAAACAAATTAATGATAACGCATTGATCATATTAAAAGGATAAATTATTTATAGTTTATCCTTTTTTTTATATTTAAATTTGACCCGACTAATAAAAGGTAACAAAATAATGAAATACACAAAACGTAAAAGGGCAATTCTGCTTTTAGCTGATGGAACAATTTTCGAAGGAAAATCAATAGGGCGAGACGGTACGGCATATGGAGAAATTTGTTACAATACCGGAATGACAGGTTATCAGGAAATCTTTACAGACCCTTCTTATTTTGGTCAATTGATGCTGTCTACGAATGCGCATATTGGAAATTATGGTGTAAATGAGGATGAAATTGAATCGGAATCCATCAAAATAGCAGGGTTAATATGCAAAAATTTCAGTTTTAATTATTCAAGAGAAAACGCACAAGATTCCTTGGGAAATTATTTTGAAAAGGAAAATATAATGGCGATTTCTGATGTTGATACGAGAGCCGTTGTGCGGTATATTAGAGATAAAGGCGCAATGAATGCTATTATTTCTACAGAAACAGATATTGACGCGTTAAAAGAAAAATTAAATGCTGTTCCTGATATGAAGGGATTGGAATTGGCTTCAGAAGTTTCCACAAAAGAATCCTACTATTTTGGAAACGAAAAAGCAACCTTTAGAATTTCAGCGCTGGATTTGGGAATTAAAAAGAATATTTTAAGAAATTTAGAGAAAAGAGGTTGCTTTATAAAAGTATTTCCTTACAACGCCAGTTTTGAAGAAATGAATTCCTTCAATCCTGACGGATTTTTCCTTTCAAACGGCCCTGGAGATCCTGAACCTTTAGTAGAAGCGCAGCAATTAGCAAAAGAAATTATAACTCGAAATTTACCGTTATTTGGTATTTGTTTGGGACACCAGGTTATAGCTTTGGCAAATGGCATTGCTACCTATAAAATGCATAACGGGCATAGGGGCATAAATCATCCCGTAAAAAATACCCTATCAGGAAAAGGTGAAATTACTTCTCAAAATCACGGTTTTGTTGTTAATAAGGCAGAAGTTGAAACACATCCCGATTTTGAAATCACCCATGTTCATCTAAATGATGATACATTGGCAGGTATGCGAATGAAAAATAAAAATTGTTTTTCAGTGCAATACCACCCTGAAGCAAGCCCTGGCCCACATGATTCATCCTATTTATTCGATCAGTTTATTGAAAACATAAAAGCATCAAAAAAGTAATTTTAAAAAGCCGTTAACCAAATAGTTAATGGCTTTTTTTAATAGAATTATACGAAAACGTTATCGCATTAATCGAGTTAATTTAAATTAAATTTGACCTTAAATTTGTAACTTGCAGTATAAAAAATAATTTTAAAATTAAATAAAATGAGTATAATTTTAGGTGTTCATGCACGTCAAATATTTGATTCACGAGGGAACCCAACTGTAGAAGTTGATGTAATAACTGAAAATGGAATTTTAGGAAGGGCAGCAGTACCTTCTGGTGCTTCAACCGGAGAACACGAGGCTGTTGAATTGCGTGATGGTGGAAAAGATTATATGGGAAAAGGCGTTCTTATAGCTGTAAAAAATGTAAATGAAATTTTAGCTGAAGAAATTATTGGCATGTCAGTTTTTGAACAAAACCTGATAGATGCAACAATGATTAAGTTAGATGGCACTAAAAATAAATCAAAATTAGGTGCAAATGCCATTTTGGGTGTTTCCTTGGCTGTGGCAAAAGCAGCAGCGAATGAATTGGGTATGCCATTGTATAGATATGTTGGAGGCGTAAGCGCTAATACCTTGCCGGTTCCTATGATGAACATTATAAATGGGGGCTCACATTCCGACGCCCCAATAGCATTTCAGGAATTTATGATTATACCTGTAAAAGCTAAGAATTTTACAGAAGCAATTAAAATGGGAAGTGAAATATTCCACAATCTTAAAAAATTACTGCACGACAGAGGTTTAAGCACCGCAGTGGGGGATGAAGGTGGTTTTGCACCAACTTTTGACGGAACGGAAGACGCTATTGAAACGGTTTTGAAAGCAATTTTAAATGCAGGATACAAGCCAGGAGAAGAAGTTAAATTGGCCTTGGATTGTGCAGCAGCAGAGTTTTATGTAAATGGAAAATATGACTACACAAAGTTTGAGGGAGATAAGGGAATTATAAGAACTTCCGAACAACAAGCAGATTACTTGGCCGAATTGGCTTCAAAATACCCAATCATCTCTATTGAAGACGGGATGGATGAAAATGACTGGGAAGGTTGGAAATATTTAACAGATAAGATTGGTGCTAAAGTTCAATTGGTTGGTGATGATTTATTTGTTACCAATGTGGAAAGATTGTCAAGAGGCATAGAAAATGGAATTGCCAACTCAATTTTAATAAAAGTAAATCAAATTGGTACTTTAACTGAAACAATTGCTACCGTAAATATGGCGCAAAATGCAGGTTATACTTGTGTAATGTCGCACCGTTCAGGAGAAACCGAAGATAATACCATTGCAGATTTGGCAGTTGCATTAAATACAGGTCAAATTAAAACAGGATCGGCTTCGCGTTCAGACAGAATGGCGAAATACAACCAATTGTTGAGAATTGAAGAAGAACTTGGAAGTACTGCTTATTATCCTCAAGAAAAAGCGTTTAAGATTTAATCATTTCAATTTATAAAAAAAGGCCGAGAATTCTCTCGGCCTTTTTTTTGCTGTGTAACAATGTATACTTATTGGACAGCAATGTATATGTATTAAGCAAAACATTGACTTAAATCATATTAATTTCCTATAAAATTTATTAAATTCGTGAGAATTAATAACAAATAATTTAATAACATTAATATATCTACTTAAGCAATGTCAAATAAAGCGATTTTAGAAGTAAACGGTAAAAAATATGAGTTTCCAGTTTTAATAGGAACTGAAAATGAAATAGCAATGGATATTTCAACATTAAGGCCTGTAACCGGAGGGGTAATTACCTTAGATGCTGGGTTTAAGAACACAGGTTCCTGCGCTAGTAAAATAACTTTTTTAGATGGTGAAAAAGGAATTTTAAGACATAGAGGTTATTCCATAGAAGATTTAACAAAAAACGCGAGTTTTTTGGAGGTAGCTTTTCTAATCATATTTGGAGAATTACCTACAAAACAAGAGTTACATAAATTTGAAATTGATATTAAAGGTCAGTCGATGGTTAACGAAGAAATGATGGATATTGTTGAAGGTTTTCCTAAATCGGCTCACCCTATGGGGATGTTATCAGCTTTAACAAGTGCTTTAACAGCTTTTAATCCAGGTGTTGTAAACGTTAAGTCGGAAGATGATATGTACAAGGCCATAGTAAAATTATTAGGAAAGTTTCCGGTATTGGCAACTTGGGCTCATAGAAGAAATAACGGATTGCCGTTAAACTATTCAGATAATTCAATAGACTATATTTCAAATATTATGCAACTGATGTTTAAAATACCTACTGAAGCATATAAAATTAACCCAATTGCAGTTAAAGCACTTGATGAATTGCTAATTTTACATGAAGATCATGAGCAAAACTGTTCAACATCAACGGTTCGTATGGTTGGCTCCTCTGGAGCAGGGTTGTTTGCGTCAGTTTCTGCTGGAGTTTCTGCATTATGGGGACATCTTCACGGAGGTGCAAATCAAGCTGTATTGGAAATGTTGGAAGAAATTGAAAAAGATGGAGGAGATGTTGAGAAGTTTATAAATAGAGCAAAAGATAAAAATGATTCTTTCCGCTTAATGGGATTTGGACACAGAGTTTACAAAAACTTTGACCCAAGAGCAAGGATTATTAAAAAAGCTGCAGATGAATTATTTGCAGATCTTAATTTGACTGACCCTGTTTTAAAAATTGCGAAACACTTAGAAGAAGTGGCGCTTAAAGATCCATATTTTGCAGAACGTAAATTATATCCTAACGTAGATTTTTATTCAGGAATTATTTACCGAGCATTAGGAATTCCGGTTGCTATGTTTACTGTTATGTTTGCTGTAGGCCGTTTGCCTGGTTGGATTGCACAATGGAAGGAAATGCGTGAAAATAATGAACCAATAGGCCGTCCACGTCAATTATATGTTGGTGAGCCATTACGTTCATTTAAATCAATTGAAGAGAGGTAATTGCATTTTTTTTTTAAATTTAAAATAAAACCCCATATTAAGTTATGGGGTTTCTTTATTTTTACAAAAAAAATAGAATAAATGATAAAACTGAATGTTCTTGATGAGACCTCTCGACTTAGATCTGTGGTTTTGGGCACTGCAATCTGCAATGGCCCTATACCAAAATTAGAGGAGGCGTATGATCCTAAATCATTGGAACATATCAAAGCCGGAACCTATCCTCTTGAAAAAGACATGGTAATTGAAATGGAAGCTTTTAATAAGGTGTTTGAAAAATACAATGTAAAAGTTTACAGACCAAAAGTGATTGAAAATTACAATCAAATATTCACCAGAGACATTGCTTTTGTGATTGAAGATAAATTGATTAAATCGAATATTTTGCCCGACAGGGAAAAGGAAATAGAGGCCATTCAATTCGTATTAGACCAAATTGATCCCAATAATATTATTACAACCTCTGATGAGGTCCATTTTGAAGGAGGTGATGTAATGCTATGGAACAATCATATTTTTATTGGCACTTATAAAGGTGATGACTACAAAGATTATATCACGGCCAGAACCAATATGAAAGGGGTTAATTTTATCAAAAATTTATTTCCGAATAAAATAGTAAAAGAGTTTGATTTGGTTAAATCAAATACAATTGCCAGAGAAAATGCACTTCATTTGGATTGCTGTTTTCAGCCAGTTGGTAAAAATAAAGCCATCATTCATAAAGAAGGGTTTCGAGACGAAAATGATTATAATTATCTGGTGAATTTATTTGGAAAAGAAAATATGTTTCATATCACAAAAGATGAAATGTATCAAATGTTTTCTAATGTGTTTTCTATTTCAGAGGATGTGGTGGTTTCAGAAAAAAAATTCACAAGGCTTAACAATTGGTTGAGAGAACAAGGTTTTACTGTTGAGGAAATTCCATATGCGGAAATATCGAAGCAAGAAGGTTTATTAAGATGTTCAACATTACCATTAATAAGAGATTAATTTTATGCAACAAATTACAAATACAATTTTAATGATTCGCCCAATTTCATTTCGAATGAATGAGCAGACTGCGGTGAATAACTATTACCAAAAAGTTTTGGAAAGTTTAACACCTGAAACGGTACAATTTAAAGCATTACAAGAGTTTGATGACTTTGTGGAAAAATTAAGAGCCGTTGGCGTTAATATGATCGTTATAAATGACACGAATAATACAGACACACCAGACTCCATTTTTCCAAACAATTGGATCTCATTTCACGAAAACGGTGACGTTGCTTTATATCCAATGTTTGCAGAAAACAGACGGTTGGAAAGAAGAGAGGATATCATGGGAATATTGGAAGATTTGGGTTATCAAATTAATAATGTGGTAGATTATACTTCAGCAGAAGAAGAAAAAGTATATTTAGAGGGGACAGGAAGTTTGTTGTTAGACAGGGAAAATGGAAAAGCCTATTGTGCTTTGTCACCTAGAGCAGATGAAGATTTACTGATAGAATTTTGTGAAGATTTTGAGTTCACGCCCGTTTCATTCGTCTCTTACCAAACCGTCAATGATAAACGTTTGCCAATTTACCATACCAATGTAATTATGTGTTTGGGTGAAAAATTTTCAGTAATTTGCTTAGACAGTATTGATGATAAAAAAGAACGAAAAAATGTGATTAAACATTTAAAGGAAGATCATAAGGAAATTATCTCAATTTCAGAAGAACAAGTGAATAGTTTTGCCGGTAATATGTTGCAGGTTCTAGGAAGTAATGATGAGCGTTATATTGTCATGTCAAACTCGGCTTATGAAAGTTTAACGAATCAGCAAATTAAACAAATTGAAAAGCACGGTAAAATACTTTACAGTTCATTAGATACTGTTGAAGCCTGCGGTGGTGGAAGTGCACGCTGCATGATGGCTGAAGTTTTTTTGCCTAAATACGAATAATTTAATTCCAGAATCACAAATTTTAAATAATGCTTTCTAAAAAAACAAAATACGGACTTAAAGCATTGAGCTATTTGGCTAAGCAAGAGCCAAATGTTCCTATTTTAATTTCAGTCATCTCCGAATCGGAGAACATCTCAAAAAAGTTTTTGGAAAGTATTTTGTTGACTTTAAAGAAGAGCGGAATCCTTTCCTCTAAAAAAGGTAAAGGAGGCGGTTATTATTTAATTAAAAATCCTACTGAAATAAAAATTTCAACCGTAATTAGATTGCTCGAAGGCCCAATAGCGATGTTGCCATGTGTTAGTTTAAATTACTACAAGAAATGTGATGACTGTACCAGTGAAGAGCGTTGCAGTCTAAATATTTTAATGGCGGAAGTTCGCGACAGCACCTTAAAAATCCTTGAAAACAAGACCCTTGCTGATTTTCATTGCGGAACTGATTATTGAAACGAAATTCTATAAATAAAAAAGACTGCCTTTTTAGACAGTCTTTTTTTTGTAATTATGTTTTTAACTAATAATTATGCTTTAACTAAAATCGGAACTTTTATGTCGAACAATTCAGTTTTTATAGTTTCCAACTCACTTAACAATGTTTCTTTATTTGATTCAAAATAAATCTTTGAATCTGAAAATAAATGTTGGTAATATTCAATACCATCATTCAAATTATTTTGAAAAGAGGTTAAATATTTTTGTTGTTTTGCATTAAAAGAATCGCTGATCTCATCAACTTTTTTCGAAAAATAATCAACATACATGGCCAATTCTTTTATAAACATATGCGGACGATTTTTTGTTTCGATTACATTTGTTTTGCCATAAATATGGCCTACCATTTCTTTTAACGAAAGGTCTTTTGTGAAATAAGCCATATTTGGACCTGGACAAATTGCAACACCTTGTTCTTCAGCTTTTCTTTCTATATCATAGTTAATAAATGCTGCATTGGCCAATCCTTCGCACAAACATGCTTTTTCAGTAATTCGATTGGATTTTTCAGCAAACTCATTTGAACTTAAGTTTTCAAGTTTTAGCTCATTTAATTTTATGGTTTGATATTTTTTTGAAGCAGTGCAAATTACTTTTTCTGTATAATCTGTATTTGAAGACAGAAATTTTTTGGCACAAGCACTACCTGCTTTGTCAGCAGCAATTCTTTCATTTTTAAGAATCTCATTGGTGTTTCCCCTTAAACTGTTAAAAGGAACTCCCAGAGGAGAAATATTGCTTAAAAACAAATCTTTTTCGGTAGCGACCTGCAATGCTTTTCTGGTAACTTCATCAACCGTGCTTACTTCTGGTACTAATAAAAATGGGGAGCCCCAGCCTACGGAATCAATATTGTAATTATCCAATAAAAATTCATGTTCTTCGTGGGTTCCAACACCTCCCTGAACTGTAATCGCCAAACTTAATGGTGCAGAAGGAATGTGTTTTCCTTTATTTTTTAAGGCTTCAACCAATATTCCGTGAATTTCATCGATTAAAACAGTCTTATTCGTTTTAAATTCCTCTAAGATTGGACCTAATAAATAGCCATCAGAGGCAAATGCATGACCGCCACAATTTAAACCTGATTCAATTCTGTATTCAGAAACCCAAAGCCCTTTTTTAGCTAAAAATTTCCCTTGAATGATAGCAGATCTGTAGTCGCTTACTTTTAAAATTATTTTCTTTTTCAACCGATTGTTTTCGGATGGGAAAAAATCATTGAAATTTTCAAAATAACTGTATAATCTCGGATTCATTCCGGCAGAAAGTACCACAGATGATTCCAAAGTACTGTTCGCAAAACCCCTTAATGCTGCGTGAGCATCATTAAATTCTATTGGCAATAAGTCTTTTTTACTATAATTGGATTTATCCAATTTGGTCATAATATTTACATCAATACTCCCTTGTTTTAGGTTGTTTTGAATCCAATTACTAAAATCTTCTTTTACTTTATTGTGTTGAAAGGTTTGAATGAAATTTTGTTTTAATTCCGAAAAATCAGGAAGCATTTCCATATATTTTTCAAAGTCACTATTTTTCTGTTCAAAACTCTTCTTAAGATTTTCAAATTTTTGTTTTACGATAATATCCACCGTATTTAAATAGGAAGTAATTCTTTTAGCTCTATAGTCCTCTACTTTTGTTGAAATTGATTGATATGGGATTTTAAATTTCCCTGAATAATATTCATCCATTTTTTCAATGATGATGTCATCTACAATTGAAATAACGGAAGAAATACCATATTTTGCAATCTTAATAGGGGTGTCTATTGTAAAAGCAATCCCCATTACCGGAACATGAAATGAATGTGGGTTGTTTTTTTGTTGCATGCTTTTTTGTCTTAAATTATTTTTCAGAAATAATTATTAGTTATGGTTACAAATGTAGGCATCTCACCGTTATTATTTGTTAAATGTTCTATAAATTGTGTTTATTTTTGTTGAAATTTGGGAGTATAGTATTGGTTTTTAGAGCAAACTGTCCCATGGAAGGATAGATCTGCCTTTTGTTGAAGCTGTTTTTTCGCCAAATAAAATTAAAAAAGCCGACTCAGAAATATTGAATCGGCTTTATAATTTAAATACCTAAATTGGAATTAGTTTCCGGAAACACTGCCGCCCGATGAAGTTTCTTTATCAACGTCTTTAGGATTTCCTTCATAATCAACAGCTCCACCACTGCTGGCTTTAGCCGTTAATTTATCGGTAACATTTACATCGATATTGGCTCCGCTGCTAACTTTTGCAATTGCATTAACGGTTTTAAGTTCATTGGCATTAATTGAACTTCCACTGCTTGCGTTTGCTGAAAACGTTTCGCTTTTCCCAAAAACAGTAATCGTAGAACCGCTTGATGATTGACTTATAATTTCACGGGCATTCGTGCGAATTTTAATATAACTCCCGCTGCTTGATTCAAGATTTAATGATGTTGTTTGTATCGTATTTTCAGATTTTACCGAAGCCCCACTAGAAGTGTTTATTTTCGAAATATTTTCAGCTGTTAAATATACATTTCGGGCTTTTGCTTGATTTACATTTTTTTCGAAATAAATATTAAGTTCATTATTTTTTACTTCTGTAATTAATAAATCCATGATATTCTCATCGGCTTCAACGTTTATATCCGTTTGATTACCTTGTGTTAAATATAAATTAATTCCCTGTTTCACATTAATTATTTCAAAATCAGAGCTAATTGAGCGGTCTTCTGACATAACATTTCCGTTTCCTTTAACCCCAATAATATGGTTAAAGACGCATGATGTTGTTGTGAATAACAGTGCCAGATAAATTGTAATTAAAATGGTAATTCTCACTAAAGTTCTCATTGTTTGGTTGTTTTTATATCAAAAAGTATTTTAAATCAGTTGAAATTCTTTCGAATCTTATGGCAGAACTGAAATTATTCAATCTTAACGCCATTTTCATCAATAGTAACTTCCGCTTTTTTACTGCCGTCGTTTACTTTTAGTTCAACTCCTTTTTTATCAATTTTTAATTTAAAATTTTCGTTGTTACTTTTAAAATCATCACCAAATATACTTGGATCGCAGTCTAAACACTCCAATCCGTTTTCTGTCATTTTGAAATAATGTTTAGGCATATCTCCATCATAAATATTTTGCACATTATCCACATCATTTAAAAATGTTTGTGTTGAAGCATCTAGATAAACTACTGAATTAGTTGGCAAATAAACCGTAATGTCAATTACCTGATCTTTGAATTTATTTTTCAAATCGGATAAAAAGTATCCGTTTAGCAGGAGGTTTTTCTCAGTGATACTGAATTTATATTCAATGGATTCTGCATCTTTATTCGCATTTAAGCGATTTTTACCATCTGATTCCTTTCTGATTTTAACAAATGCAGTTTCTTTATCAGTAGATTTTAGGTCGACGTTAATTCTTGTTGAATATAATTTTTCCAAATCATTATCATATACAGTTTCATAGTTATAACTCCTTCTCAACTCTTTTTTGTTTGATAGGTTATCATTGCCTATCATTTTAATGGTTAAGGTATCCAATGTAACTATTGGCAAATCTTCGGTTTGATTGTGAACACCATCATAAGCGTTTTGTGTTGCAAAATTAATTCCGGCAAAACTTAAGCCGAGTATGGCTATAATCCAAACACCTAAAAGCGATAATTTTGTGGTGGTGCTAAATGATTTCACATTGCTTGAAAGTATTTTTAAACCCAGCATAAACAATATAACAAAGGGAATTGCGATGGCTAAAAATCCGAATATAATTAAGAGCCACAGAGGAAATACGGAATCAAAAAAGAACGGAGGGTAGTGCATAAAATTATGGTCAAATGCTAACATTTCAAAACTGCCCCATGAAAATGCTCCAATTATCAGTGCTATTAATGTTGCAGCAGCGATAAAAATTAATAACGCCCCAATAAATTTTCCAAATATTTTGAATATGGCCAAAATAATTTTGCCAAGTGTGTCAATTACTTCTTGTATGCCGGTTTTTGCTTTGTTTTTAAATTCTGAGCTTCTAACGGTATCAGTAACTTCATTTACGCCTGTTTTTACACGAGAAGAAACACCTTGAAACTCCTCTCTTATTTTACGTTCAATATTGCTGATATTTACAGGTTCCCCATTCATTTGTAATTTTTCGGCGGTAGTTTGAGCTTGAGGAATTAAGATCCACAAGATGATGTAAACTAGAAATCCGGTGCCGAAAAAGAAAAATAATACCAGCCATAATAAGCGCATCCAAATGACATCCATTCCAAAGTAATGTGCCAATCCCGAACAAACGCCTCCTAAAAATTTATCATCGCTGTCCCTGAATAATTTTTTTGATGAGGTGCTTTGCCTATATTTTGGTTCATCTTCAAAAAGTTCTTCATCTACAGAATAATCTTCAGGTCTCCCCATTATTTTGGTGATTTCATCAATGTCATTGTCATTTATGACTTGGCGCTCATTCTTAATTCTTTCCCCTAGCAATTCTCCAATTCTAAGTTCAATATCATTTAAGATTTCGTCTCTTCCTTGTGGATCATCACTTAAAGATCTTCTTATGGCATCTAAATAAAGTTTTAGTTTTTGATAGGCTAATTCATCAATATGAAAGAAGATACCTCCTAAATTTATGTTTATAGTCTTATTCATTTTATGTTGTTTTTTTGGTAGTTACTAAGTTTACTGCTTCTACAAGATCACTCCATGTAGTGTTTAATTCATTTAAAAATAATTGGCCGGTTTCAGTTAAGGCATAATATTTTCTTGGTGGTCCGGAGGTTGATTCTTCCCATCGATAGCTGAGCAAACCAACATTTTTTAACCTTGTTAATAAAGGATAAACGGTTCCTTCAACCACCAATAATTTTGCATCTTTCAGCTCCGATAAAATTTCAGAAGTATAAGCATCGCCACGTTGTAATATGGAAAGTATGCAATATTCTAAAACTCCTTTTCGCATTTGCGCTTTTGTGTTCTCTATCTTCATAAGTTGAAATTTTAATATGGCTATTTAATAAATTCTATGGTGAATGGATAATGGTAATATTCTCCATTATTTGCTTTTATGCTTGCCGAAATAATGGTAACAATAATGAGAATAAATGCAGGAATAATTCCTAATATAACTGCTATTAATCCTAGGCCAAGCGTAAATATGGTTAGCGGTATAATTAACAACGCCAATAAAAAGCAGTAGAGCATTAAACTCAGCTGAAAATTTACGGCTGCTTTCCCGTGTATATCAATATAAGTGCTTTCACCTTTTTTTGCCGACCATAATATCAATGGCACAATGATATTTCCGAAAGGGAAAAGCCATCCTGCAAAACTGCTTAAGTGAGTAATGGAACTGTAATTTTTATCATTTTGAGTGACCATAATTTTATGATTTTTATATTCTTACACAAAGATATGCATTTAATATAGTATTATGCAAAGCACAGTACTGTATTTTAACATAAATTTAACATAAATTATTTTCAGTTTTGCTGACGATTGGTTGTTTAAAAAATGGTTTATTGCATAACTATTCACATATTCGGTGTGATTTTATAAATGAAATACATCAAATCTTTAATACAATATTTAAAAATTCACTTGGTATAATATATATCACTCTTTTTTCATAAATTGCCGAAAATTAAATTTTATGAGCGTTACTGCAAAACAAATGAATCGTTTCCTGATTTTTAAATTGCCATCGGCTTTTTTATGTGGAGTTCGGTTAAAAGAACTCGAAAACTCGAAAACGATTGTTACAGTGACACATCGATGGATCAACCAAAACCCATTTAATTCTATGTATTTTGCGGTACAGTCTATGGCTGCAGAACTTACTACAGGTGCTTTGGTAATTAAGAAAATTAAAGAAAGCGGCAAGCAAATTTCTATGTTGGTCACCAATCATCATGGGACTTTCACAAAAAAGGCAGTTGGAAAAATTACTTTTACTTGTACAGATGGCTACTTGCTTGATGAAGCTTTAAAAAGAACCATTGAAACTGGAGAAGGACAAACCATTTTGATGAAATCTGTTGGAATAAACGAAAATAGCGAACAGGTTTCTGCCTATGAATTTGAATGGAGCGTCAAGTTAAAATCGAAGAAATAAATAAAAAGCACAAATTAATAAATAAAAAATAGCGCTTTATTAAGCGCTATTTTTTATTTAAACCTCTAAAGATTCCAATTCTTTATAGTTTCTATCTAATTTTTTTAGCAAAATTCCATAAATAATTCGGTAATAAAGCCATAAAAGCCCACACATTACCAACAAAACTGCTATTTGAACAAAAATATAATATTCAAAAAATTTATCACTGTCTAAATTGGTGCTTTCAGGCATCAGGTTTTCTATTAAAATATCAGAATGCGAAAACATAACAACATTCAAAACAATTGATAATAATATGTATAAAATGATATTGTAATATACATAGTAATTAACTGTTTTGCGCGTTTTTAAAATATTTTTCATCAGTAAATTGGTGTTGTCAACTACTGAAATGGCTTTGTAATTTTTATAAAACAGGTAGATAAAGAAAATGACCACGACGTAGTGCAAAATCTGAGTTATCGTTAGAAACATTTTTAAATTAAATTTTTCGTATATGGCAAAGGCACTATCAGGTATAAATAAATTGAGCATTCCCCAAAACAAAAATTCAGCGATACAAATAATAAAAATCCACTTTACAATCGAAGAAGATTTTTTATGAATCAATTTATATATTTCGTTATACGATAATTTTGGAAAATCGGCTTCCTGCTTCTTCCAATCCTTTTTTAAGAATTCTAATTCATCCATCATTTAAGGATTTAGTATTGTTTTTAAACGCGTTTTAATTCTATTCATTCGCACACGTGCATTTACTTCTGAAATACCCATTGTTTCGGCTATTTCTTTATAATTTATTTCTTCCAGATATAGGAAAATTAATGCTTTGTCAATATCGGTTAATTGATGAATTGCTTTGTACATCAGTTTTAATTGCTCTTCTTCGGTATCGTCGTAACTTGTTGATTCAATCTTGTATAAAACCGAGTCAATGTCTTGTGTAACAATGCTCCGCTTCGATTTTCGGTACAAAGTAATGGCTGTATTCAACCCAATTCTATACATCCAGGTACTAAGTTTGGATTCTCCTCTAAATTTCGGATAAGCCTTCCAAAGCTGAATGGCAATTTCCTGAAATAAATCGTTGTGAGCGTCTTGATTAGACGTGTAAATTCTACATACTTTATGAACGATATTTTGATTTTGCTCAAATTCCAATATAAATTTATGCTCAAGTTCTTTATTCACAAGTTCCAATTATTTAGCAATTAATAAGTCTGTGTTTAATATAATTTGTTACAAGATTACGCAAGAAATAAAGAACAGGCATTTTAAAAGTAAAAATATTCGCCCAAACGCTAAAAATTAAAAAACAGAAAATAATACTTTTGGCGTTCCCGCTTAAAAAAAAGCGGTTGGGCTTTTCGCTATAATCTTTTTAACGGCGAAAAACCGCTAAAAAGGATTTCCTCTTCAATCCCTTACGCAAATTGAATTATGAATTACGCAAATAAACGGTTAAACAATTACACAGTTAAACGAATTAACTTCTCCTTTAAACTTCAATTTATTATTTTTCTTGCTTTTTAATGTCTTTAATAAATTTGTCCAGTTCCAAACCATATTTAGAGGTTTTAACTTTTTGCGAAAGCGAATTGTTAATAGTATCCAATAATTTTATATTGGCATTGTACAGTTCTGTTAACGCCAGGTAAGGAGCAACTTCATGTGCTGCATTGAGAACAGCAAAGTTGGTGGTGTAAAGGTATTTTCTTCTTATTAAGCTTTTTTCGTCTTTGGCAATTTTTGAAAGCAGCGCAGTGTCTTTAATCTTTTGGGCTTCAAATTTTTCAACAACCATATCTAATTTTTTTCCGTTAAATTGTTGAGCCATTGTATTATGCTCATCCAACAAACCTTGATTAACAGACCCTTTTATTTTAGCAGAAGTTGAAAACTTCGAAAGTTTGGAAGTAATTAAAATTTCGCCTTTTTCACCAAAAAAGGATATTCTTTCCCCAACCTGTTTATCCAATGTCAAAAAATAAATTTCCGGGCTTTCAACATCATCCTGAAGCAAAAAAGTAAGCTCTCCATTTAATTGGACGGAATCGACTGAAACAAGCACGGTATCTTTAATTTTTTGTAAATAAACCGTTCCTTTTTTTAAGCCATCAATAGTTCCTTTAACAACCATGTTTCCATTTTTGCTTTTATTACAAGAAATTAAAAGGGTAACAATAACAATAAAGCCAATTATTTTTTTCAT
>NZ_JBFFKM010000029.1:0-32651 GCF_041555395.1 Lutibacter sp.
ACCAATACCATAAATAGTATTCCATAAGTTTTGAGTTTTTGGGTCTTTATTGTTTGTGCTAATTGCAACTGCAACGCCTCCCAATTGCTGTCCGTAAGCACTGGTCATACGTTCTTGTCCGTGTTTTGCAAATGCGTGAGCAACCTCATGGCCCATAACTGCCGCTATACCATCACTATTTTGGGCAATAGGCAGAATACCTGTGTAAAAAACTACTTTTCCGCCAGGCAAAGCCCAAGCATTTACAGCTTTGTCTTCAATTAAATTAAACTCCCAGCGGTAGCTGTTAGCTTCACTAACCATGTTATTTGCGCGCATAAATTTATCTACGGCCAGAGATATATTTTTTCCGACAGTTTGTACTTCATTGGTCATTTTTGCATCATTCGAAAGTCTGTTTTCTTTTAAAAACCCCTCATATTGCGCGAAACTGGCTGGCAATATTTGGGCATCACTCACTAAATTAACGCGTTGTCGTCCAGTAATAGGAACGGTGCTGCAGCTTATCATAAATAACATAAGCAATGACAGGGATATAAATTTTTTCATTATTAAAGTTTTTTAGTTAAAACATCCTCCATATATAAAAATACAAATTCTATCTTTACTAGCAAAATTAAACCATTTTATGGATACGAATGCCAATACTCTCACAATTCTTACAAATACTGATCCAAAAATACCTGTGTCAATTATTGCGACAGGAAAAATACTGCAATTTCTTGCACCGCCATTGGCCACTTTGTTTGCTATAAAACTTTTTAGAACCCCCATACGATTCAAAACCCCTGCACGTGAAAAAATGATGTCTGAAAGCGCCCAGAAAAAAATGGTGTTGATACCTGAATTGAATCAGGAAGTGATGGTGTATTCCTACGGATACTCAAAAAGAAAAGTGCTTTTGATTCATGGCTGGTCTGGCAGAGGCACACAGCTTTTTAAAATTGCCGACAAGCTGTTGGAAAACGGTTTTATGACGATAAGTTTTGACGGCCCTGCGCACGGGAAATCAACCGGAAAAAAAACAATGATGCATGAATTTGTTAAAACCGCCCTGTTTTTAGAAAAAGAATTTGGACCTTTTGAAATTGCCATAGGACATTCCTTAGGCGCAATGACCATTTTAAACAGCGTTAAACAAGGGTTAAACGTAAAAAAGGCCATTGTAATTGGTTCCGGTGATATCATCACAGATATTATTAAAGAGTTTGTGGCTAAACTTCAATTAAAATCGAAAATAGCGACTAAAATTAAACATCGATTTTACAAGGCATTTGGAGAAGATATTGATAATTATTCGGCCAGTATTGCTGCCAAAGATGTTAAAATACCCACTTTTGTGCTTCATGATACCGAAGATGCTGATGTGCCTGTAAGTTGTGCGCACCATATTCGACAAAACTTGGAACGAGGAGAAATTTTAATTACCAACGGCTTAGGACATAGCCGTATTTTAAAAGATAGCCAAGTTATAAATCGAATTATTGAATTTATTAATAGAAATTATTAGCATGAAAAATTTATCTTTAACATTAATATTAATTATACTATTTGGTTTTAATAGTTATTCTCAAGAAAAAAATATAAAAGTTATGGTTAAAAAAGTAGTTAAAACGGAGGAAGAATGGAGAAAAATTCTGTCTCCTGAAGCTTATAACGTTTTAAGGCAAAAAGGCACAGACAGGCCAAGTGAAGCCGGTTACACCTCCCATTTTCAAAAAGGAACTTACCATTGTTCAGCCTGTGACCTGCAGCTTTTTGAATCGAACAGCAAATTCGAATCGCATTGTGGCTGGCCATCTTTTGACGATGCCATTGAAGGAACCGTAAACTATGTTTCAGACAGAAGTCACGGAATGATTCGCACCGAGATTATTTGCGCTTCTTGTGGCGGACATTTAGGACATCTTTTTGATGACGGACCAAAAGACACTACCGGAAAAAGGTATTGTGTGAATACCACTTCCATAAAATTTGTAGCCCCCTAACCCCAAAGGGGGGATTATTCTGCGGAAAGTTGAAAAGACTAAAGTCAGAAGTTGAAATTTTAGAATATATACAACAGGATTTTTCTAAAATAACAGTTTAAAAAAACCATTTGCTGTTTAAACAGCAAATGGTTTTTTATTCTTAGGCTTCAAGTTATTTTATGCCTCAACTTCTTTTGGTTTTAAAACAAGTCCGCCATACATTTCCCAAACGGTTATGCCTCCTGCCACATTAACCATATCCTTTATGTTATAATACTTTAGAATTAATTCAGCCAAATAGCCTCTTAATCCTCTTCTGCAAATAAGAACAATTGGTTTATTTTGGTCTTTTATAAAATCAATGTTATTTCTAATTTCATCCAACGGAATATTAATTGCATTTTGTATGCCGCCTTCCTCAAATTCTTTTGCTGTTCGTACATCAAGCAACAAAAAATCTTTCGGATTTGTTTTAGCTAAATATGCATCCAATTCTTCAACCGACATCTGTATTGTTTTATTATCGAGCATATTTTCAGCTACAAAACTCGTCACCACAACAGGATCTTTTGCCGGTGAAAATGGAGGCGCATACGCCAAATCCAATTGAGATAAATCGCTGATTTTAAGTTTCGCATAAATTGCAGTACTCAAAACATCTACACGTTTATCCACACCAACTTCACCAAACAATTCGGCGCCTAAAATCTCTTCATTAATAGGATTGTAATAAATCTCCGTAATCAAATCTTTTTGTCCCGGATAATAACTTGGTGTTGAACCTGCAATGGTCAACACAGTTTCAAAAGGAATCGCGCGCGCTGTCAATGCTTTCGGATTTAATCCGGTTCTGGCCAATGTATAATCAAACACTTTTACGATGGCAGTTTTGTAAGCCCCTTTAAAAACAATATTTTTTCCGGCAGCATTTGCACCGGCAGCTCTTCCTCCTTTATTTGAATGCGTTCCCAGCGGAAAATAATCATATTCATTCGTTTGCAAATTTTTAATGGAGACATTATCGCCGGCTGCATACACATCTTTTATGGATGTTTCCATTCTTTCATTTACTTTCAAAGCGCCATTTTTAATATGTTCCGCTCCTATTTTAAGCAATAATTCTGTGTTGGGCATAATTCCCACGCTTAAAATCACAAAGTCGGTTTTTATGGTTGCTTTACCCTCAATGTTAATTCCGGTAATTTTTCCATTTTCATCCAATTCAAATTCAGAAACAATGCCTGAAGTAATCACCTCTATCCCGTTATTTTTTAAAATCGATTCTGCAAAAGCCCCAAATTTAGGCTGCCACAATGTTAAAATTTGATCAGCGCTCTCAATCAGTGTCACTTCTTTTCCTGCTTCCTTTAAATTTTCCGCTACTTCAATACCTATGAGTCCGGCTCCAATAATGGTAATGTGTTTTGATTTTGAAGTTAAACCTTCTTTGGAAATTTTATCAAAATCCGCCATAGACCTGCAAGTTGACCAGTTTGTTGCTTTATTTATGTTTTTTATTGGCGGCACTATTGATTTTGCACCGGTGGCAAAAACAAGCTTGTCATAACTGTAACCCCCTTTCACCGAATAAACAATTTTATTGTAGGTATCAATGGAAACAATTTCCTCGTTCATCTTAACATCAATATTAAACCGGGTCCTCATCAAATCGGGTTTAACAACAATTAAGTCACTTCTGTTTTCAATAATTCCTGAAAATGCATAAGGCATACCGCAAGTGGCATAACTAATATTTTCTCCTTTTTCAAATAGTATTATTTCGGCCTTTTCATTTTCTCTGCGCGCTTTTGCCGCTGCCGAAGGCCCTGCAGATAAGCCACCAATTATTATAATTCTTTCCATCAATCTTCTTATTAAATTTTTGGCGAATTTCGAACAAAATTATAATATATTGTGTAATTATTATTACGATAACGATTACGTTGTTATTATCAGCAATAATCTGGAAAACAGTTCCCTTATTTTAACTTTTAATGCTGAAAATGATTTGAGGTGAAATAAAAGTTTTTAAGTACATTTTAGTATCTTTGTCAATTCTAAAAAACGAGGTAAACGATTATGTTCAATAATTTAAGCGATAAATTAGATAAGGCCCTTCACACACTGAAAGGACACGGAAAAATTACAGAAATAAATGTTGCGGAAACGCTAAAAGAAGTTCGAAGAGCCCTTTTAGATGCCGATGTTAACTTTAAAATAGCTAAAAGCTTTACCGATACCGTAAAAGTAAAAGCCCTGGGACAAAACGTATTGACTACGTTAAATCCTGGGCAATTGATGGTGAAAATCGTAAAAGACGAATTGACCGAATTAATGGGCGGCGAAACGGTTGGCATCGATCTATCCGGCACACCAACTGTTATTTTGATGTCGGGTTTACAAGGTTCCGGTAAAACAACTTTTTCCGGAAAACTGGCCAACTATTTAAAAACAAAAAAGAACAAAGAGATTTTATTGGTGGGTTGCGATGTGTATCGTCCTGCAGCTATTAACCAATTAAGGGTAGTTGGAGAACAAATTGGTGTTGAAGTTTATGCCGAAGAAGAAAATAAAAATCCGGTTGAAATTTCTAAAAATGCCATAAAACATGCAAAAGCAACAGGTAAAAATGTGGTGATTATAGATACCGCCGGTCGTTTGGCTGTTGATGAAGCGATGATGGCGGAAATATCAAACATCCATAAAGCTGTAAATCCGCAAGAAACCCTTTTTGTAGTAGATTCCATGACAGGTCAGGATGCTGTAAATACTGCAAAAGCTTTTAACGATATTTTAAATTTTGATGGTGTTGTACTTACCAAATTAGATGGTGATACACGTGGTGGTGCAGCTTTATCAATTAAATCTGTCGTAAATAAACCTATAAAATTTGTTGGTACGGGTGAAAAAATGGAAGCAATTGATGTTTTCTATCCAAACCGTATGGCAGAGCGAATTTTGGGAATGGGTGATGTTGTCTCTTTGGTAGAACGTGCCCAAGAACAATATGATGAAGAAGAAGCTCGCAAAATTCAAAAGAAAATTGCAAAAAATCAGTTCGGTTTTGATGATTTCCTGAAACAAATTCAGCAGATTAAAAAAATGGGAAATATGAAAGATTTGATGGGCATGATTCCGGGTGCCGGCAAAATGATGAAAGATGTTGATATCGATGACGATGCTTTTAAAGGAATTGAAGCCATTATTCATTCTATGACTCCAGCAGAAAGAAGTGAACCCACCATAATTGATACAAACAGAAAAAAAAGAATTGCAAAAGGTTCAGGAACAACGATTCAGGAAGTAAATCAATTGATGAAACAATTTACCCAAATGAGCAAAATGATGAAAATGATGCAAGGGGGCGGCGGTAAACAAATGATGCAAATGATGAAAGGGATGGGTAAATAAATTAAACAAAATAATCGCTTAAGATTACTTTTCATATTAAAAAAATACACAATGATTTTACTTGACGGAAAAAAAACATCGGCAGACTTAAAAATTGAAATTGCAGAATCAGTAAAACAATTAAAAGCTAAAGGAAAAAAAACACCGCATTTGGCTGCAATTTTAGTAGGAAGCGATGGCGCAAGTATGACTTATGTCAATGGCAAAGTAAAAGCTTGTGAATTGGTAGGTTTCAATTCAACATTAATTGAACTCCCCACTGAAACAACTGAAGAAAAATTATTGCAGGAAATAGAAAAGCTCAATAGCAACAATGATATCGACGGATTTATAGTTCAACTGCCTTTACCAAAACATATTGATGAACAAAAAGTACTAAATGCGGTGAATCCCGATAAAGATGTTGATGGATTTCACCCAACAAATGTAGGAAGAATGGCTCTGGACATGCCTTGTTTTCTCCCTGCAACGCCGTTCGGAATTTTAGAATTATTAGAGCGTTATCACGTGACAACATCTGGAAAACATGTGGTAGTTATTGGAAGAAGCCACATTGTAGGCCGACCAATGAGTATTTTAATGAGTCAAAAACGAAAATCGGGCGATGCTACTGTGACTATTACGCACAGCAGAACAAAAAATTTAAAAGAATTTACTTTGCAAGCTGATATTATTGTTGCTGCACTAGGGATTCCTGAATTTTTAACCGGTGATATGGTAAAGGACGGTGTAACCATTATTGATGTGGGGATTACAAGGGTTGAGGATGCAACCAAAAAAAGTGGTTATCGTTTGGCCGGTGATGTTCATTTTGAAAGTGTTAGCAAAAAAGCTTCTTTTATCACCCCTGTTCCCGGTGGCGTTGGTCCAATGACCATTGCGATGCTAATGAAAAATACATTGTTGGCGTGTGAAAGAAAGGAATAATATGTTTTTTTATTTTCAAGGGATCTTTTAAAAGACAGTCAGCAAAACTCAAAAACTTTACATTTAATTTTCAATCTTTTATTCTAAAACTTTCTTGATTTAAGATAAGCTGAAGGTGATTGATCCATTATTATTTTAAATTGTCTGTTAAAATTTGACATATTATTAAAACCGCTTAAAAAAGCGACATCAGTAATGTTTTTATTTTCACTTTCAATTAAAATCTTACAGGCATAACCAATTCTTATTTCATTTAAGAATTGAAAATAAGTTTTATTGGTGATTTTTTTAAAATATCGGCAAAAAGCAGCCTTATTCATATTGATAGATTCGGCAATATCTTCAAGACATATTGAAGAATCATTAAAATTATTTATTGAATACTCATAAACTTTTTCCAAACGACCTTTAGGTAAGTTTACTGAGTTAACAAATCCTGGATTAGCAATAAATTCAAACTCCTTATTGTGTTCCAAAAGATCTAACAACTCAAAAAAGTGCGTCATTCTACTTAAGCTTGTTGCTTCCGTTATTTCTTGCATTATCCTTAATATGTCGTTATTTTTTTTAACATTTCTAAAAATCATTCCCCTTTTCCAATCATTAAACAATTGATTTAATTGCTGAAATTCTGGAATATGCTCCATAATTTTATTAATAGTTTCTATCGAAAAATGAAGAACATAAGCATCTTCTACTCCTTGGTCAAGCTCTTTTATATCATTTGAATTAGGCACAAACATATGCGGTAAATTTGCACAAAAAAGCATAAGAGTACCGCCTTCATAGGGAAATATTTTATCTCCTACATAAGCAGTACCGGAATGTTTTACTATATAAAGAACCTCATATTCCTTATGATGATGCCACAAGCTATAAGCCTGAGGATAAATTTTAGGGTGAATAATAAATGATTGATCGTGGGAAGTACTTGTCTTATTTAATAAAATAGATTTCATAATAAATTTAACTTTTTATTAAAATTGGCACATTGCAAATTTATCATTAAAACGTGCAAAGAATCTTCTTTTACATATCTATAAATTCAAATACTTTTGGAAAATAGCTATTGCGAATACGTTTTCGCAACATCGTAATCACATATATTTATTTATTACGTTGTAAATATTATAAAAAAATACCGATTTGTTTAAATATAACATAATGCGAAAAATACTGCTGTTGTCGTATTTTATAATATCACGATTTTGCTAATATAGTTTTTTTTTTGTGAATCTATATTATTTTTAAAAGTTGTTAATGTATTGTGTATTTGTTTTAAATCGGAACCAAATTAATATTAATTGAAGTTAAATAGATGGAAACACTACAAAATGTTAAAACAAGAGTCTATAAATTTGGAGATAGAACTGCAGATGGAAACAGCACTATGAAAAACTTACTGGGTGGTAAAGGTGCTAACTTGGCTGAAATGAGTTTAATTGGAATACCCGTTCCTCCAGGCTTTACGATAACAACTGATACGTGTACAGAATACAATCAACAAGGTAAGGCTCATGTAGTTTTTTTATTAAAAGCAGAAGTAGAGGCCGCTGTTGCTAAAGTTGAAAGTAGCATGGGAACAAAGTTTGGGAGCAATGAAAATCCGTGTTTACTTTCAGTTCGTTCTGGAGCCAGAGTATCTATGCCAGGTATGATGGATACAGTTCTTAATTTGGGCATGAACGATAATTCCGTTGAAGGGCTAATTGCCAAAACCGGAAATGCGAGATTTGCCTGGGATTCCTATAGGCGTTTTGTCCAAATGTTTGGCGGTGTTGTATTAGGGGTTGGCGCAATTTCAAAAGAAGACCACAATCCTTTTGAAGAAATTATAGAAAAATCTAAAAGAAACAAAGGTGTTGAATTAGATACCGATCTTGATGTTGAAGACTTAAAGCAAATGGTTTCTGACTTTAAAGCTGCATGTGAAGAGCAAACCGGTGAAAAATTCCCAGAAGATCCCTGGGATCAACTTTGGGCTAGTATTACTGGTGTATTTGATAGTTGGATGAACCCCAGAGCAATATATTATCGTGGTATGAACCAAATTCCAGAAGAATGGGGAACTGCTGTAAATGTTCAAGCAATGGTATTTGGTAATATGGGTGAGAACTCAGGTACCGGAGTAGCATTTACAAGAGATGCAGCCACTGGAGAAAATGTGTTTAATGGTGAATATTTAATTAATGCTCAAGGTGAAGATGTTGTTTCCGGGTTTAGAACACCTCAGCAAATTACTTTAGAAGGTTCAAAAAAATGGGCTAATTTAGCAGGGGTTACTGAAGAAGATCGAAAAGCGAAGTATCCTTCATTAGAGGAATTAATGCCGACCACCTATGATGAATTAAATAAAACCCAAGATATTCTTGAAAAACATTATAATGACATGCAGGATTTAGAGTTTACCATACAAAATGGTAAATTTTGGATGTTGCAAACCCGCAATGGTAAACGCACAGCTGCAGCCATGGTGAAAATTGCCATGGAATTACTAGCTACCGGAATGATTGATGAAAAGAAAGCCTTATTAATGCAAGAACCTTCAAAGTTGGAAGAACTTTTACATCCGGTTTTTGATGGTGAGGCCATTAAAGCTTCAAAGGTACTGGCTAAAGGATTGCCAGCTTCTCCGGGTGCTGCAACCGGACAAATTGTTTTTTTTGCCGATGAAGCCAACAAATACCCTGTTTCAATTCTTGTTAGGGTTGAAACCTCCCCTGAAGATTTAGAAGGAATGAATATCGCCAAGGGTATCTTAACCGCCCGAGGAGGAATGACATCTCATGCTGCCGTTGTAGCCCGTGGTATGGGGAAATGTTGTGTTTCCGGAGCGGGCACTGTAAATGTCAACTACAAAACCAGGGTAATGACTATTGAAGATCAAGAATTTAAGGAAGGCGATTGGATTTCTTTAAACGGTTCAACCGGCGAGGTTTACAAAGGTAAAATTGGAACTAAAGATGCTGAATTAAGCGTTGACTTTGGGGCTATCATGAAATTAGCCGATAAATATAGATCCCTTGGTGTAAGAACAAATGCCGAAACTGAAAGGGAATGTGAAAATGCAATTAAATTTGGTGCTGAAGGAATTGGGCTTTGTCGAACAGAGCATATGTTTTTTGAAGGTGAAAGATTAATCCGTATTAGAGAAATGATATTATCTATTGATGAAGCTGGAAAAAGAGAAGCCTTAGATAAATTATTACCCATTCACCGAAAAGATTTAAAGGATGTACTTAGGGCAATGGCAAATCTTCCTGTAACGGTTCGTTTACTGGATCCGCCATTACATGAATTTATTCCTCATGAAGAAGAAAATCAAAAAGAAATGGCCCATGAAATGGGTGTTTCTATTGAGGCTATTAAACAAAAAGTAGAAGATTTAAAGGAATTTAACCCTATGCTAGGTCACCGAGGATGTAGATTAGGAATTACGTACCCCGAAATTACTGAAATGCAAGCTAGAGCAATTATTGAAGCAGCATTAGAATTAAAAGCAGAAGGAATTAAAACGTTCCCGGAAATTATGATTCCACTTATTGGTACGGTAAAAGAATTTAGGTTACAAAAACAATTAGTAAAAACGATTATCGATAAAGTTTTTGAGGAAAAAGGAGATAAAATTGAGTATTTAGTTGGAACTATGATTGAAATTCCGAGAGCTTGCTTAACAGCCAATCAAATTGGTGAGGAAGCTGAATTCTTTTCATTTGGAACCAATGATCTCACCCAAATGGGGTTTGGGTACTCGCGTGATGATGCAGGCAAATTCTTACCAATATACATTCAAAAAGGCATTTTAAAAGCTGATCCATTTCAAGTACTGGACCAAGAAGGTATCGGGCAATTAATAGAAATAGGGACTATAAAAGGACGTTCAACAAATCCTGAACTAAAAATAGGTATTTGTGGTGAACATGGTGGAGAACCAAGTTCTGTTGAATTTTGTCATAGACTGGGTTTGGATTATGTAAGTTGCTCCCCATTTAGAGTTCCAATTGCACGTTTAGCAGCTGCGCAAGCCGCAATTAAATTTCATATTTTTAATAATAATGCCGTATAATAGAAGAAGGTAGTTGAATAATAAATGATTATATCATTAAGTGGCTTTATAAAAATAATATTGCAAATTTAATATTACAACATGCAAATAATCTTCTTTTCCATATTTAAAATTACAAATACTTTTATAAAATAATTAACGAATACGATTTCGTAAATTAATAATCATATTTAAATGCTCATTTCGATAAAAATATAATAAGAAAAAACTGATTTATGATAATATAACATAAAATCATTTTTTATGAGCTTAAATAAGAACCAAATTAACTTTAACCAATAAATACTTTATTATGAGTTTATCAATTCAAGCCTTTTTGGCTTTCTTCCCAATTCTTTTAGCAGGTATATTGCTTGTTGGATTAAGGTGGCCTGCAAAAAAGGCAATGCCAATTGTATTATTAGCTTCAGTCATCATTGCATTATTTGCTTGGGGAATGCCAATTAACAGAATTTTAGCTTCCACTTTAGAAGGTTTAGGTGTAACAGCCTCTATTTTATGGATTATTTTCGGTGCTATTTTATTATTAAATACTCTTAAACATTCAGGCGCTTTAAAAGTCATTCGGGCCGGTTTTACGAATATTAGCACAGACAGACGTGTTCAAGTAATTATCATCGCCTGGTTATTTGGAAGTTTTATTGAAGGTGCTTCAGGTTTTGGTACACCGGCAGCAATTGCCGCACCATTATTACTAGGTTTGGGTTTTCCTGCCTTAGGAGCTGTTATTATTGGCATGATGATTCAATCAACACCTGTATCATTTGGTGCCGTTGGTACGCCAATTGTAATTGGGGTGACTACGGGTTTAAAAACAAATGAGTTAACTACTCAATTAGAGGCTGCCGGAACCAATTGGGATCAATTTTTACAATTAATCACTTCTGAAGTTGCTATCATTCATGGTATTGTAGGAACATTAATTCCATTATTTATGTGCATGGTTTTAACACGATATTTTGGTAAAAATAAATCATGGACTGAAGGATTGTCTATTGCCCCTTTCGCTATTTTTGCCGGATTGGCCTTTACAATTCCTTATGCATTAACCGGTGTATTTTTAGGTCCTGAGTTTCCTTCACTTATTGGAGCTTTGGTAGGATTGGTTATTGTAGTTGCAGCCGCTAAAGCCAAATTTTTAATACCCAAAGATACCTGGGATTTCGAACCTGCAAAAAATTGGCCTTCAACTTGGATGGGCGACCTGGATTTAAAATTAAGCAGTTTAACGGATAAAAGCTCAAAAATATCATTGTCAAAGGCTTGGTTGCCATACCTTTTAGTCGCTGTCTTTTTGGTTATGAGCAGAATACCTCAACTAGGGATTAATTCAGCGCTGAAATATATGACCATATCAATTAAAAATATTTTGGGAGAAACAGGTATAAATGCCTCATTTTCTCCTTTGTATCTGCCTGGCGGGATTATGGTATTTGTTGTTTTAATTACTTATTTTTTGCACAGTATGAAGCCAAAAGAATTGGCTAGTGCTATAGGAGAATCCTCGAAAACGCTCTTAGGTGCCGGATTTGTTTTAATATTTACAATTCCCATGGTTAGAATCTTAATCAACTCAGGTGTAAATGATATGGGTTATGCAAGTATGCCAATAGCAATGGCACAATGGGTAGCAGATACCATGGGTGGAATTTACCCTGCTTTTGCAGCTTCGGTAGGTGCATTAGGAGCTTTTATCGCTGGTTCTAACACCGTTTCTAATATGATGTTAGCGCAATTTCAATTTTCAACTGCAGTAAATTTAGGATTGACAGGTTCCGTATTTGTTGCTTTGCAGGCCGTTGGAGCCGCAGCAGGAAATATGATTGCCATACATAATGTTGTGGCCGCCTCTGCAACAGTTGGTATGCTTGGAAGAGAAGGTTTTGTTTTACGAAGAACTATTTTACCAACACTTTATTATGTGATTTTTGCCGGAATTATTGGTTTAATCATGTTGTATGGGCTGGACATTACTGATAAATTAACAGTATACCTGAATTCACTATAATAAATCAATTATGTTAGAAGGAAATTACATCCTATATTTTGAGCAGATATCTAAAAAAATAAGTCCCGATAGAATATTCACGGATAAGGCAAGCACCTTGGCTTTCGGGACGGATGCGAGTTTTTATAGATTGATTCCAAAAATTGTAATCCAATCTAAATCTATTGAAGAAATATCTTTTCTGCTTGAAGAAGCCAATAAATTAAACTTACCTGTCACCTTTAGGGCGGCAGGTACCAGTTTATCAGGTCAGGCTATTTCTGATTCTATACTTATTTTAACCTCAAAATATTGGACCAACCACGAAGTAATTGAAAACGGAAATCGCATTAAGTTACAACCCGGTGTTATTGGCGCAAGAGCAAATGTGCTGTTAAAACCTTATGGGCGAAAAATCGGACCCGATCCGGCCTCAATTAATTCGGCAATGATTGGTGGTATTGCGGCAAACAATGCCAGTGGTATGTGTTGCGGAACCGCACAAAACTCCTATAAAACACTTGAAAGTTTAAAAATAATCTTTTATGATGGATTTTTATTGGACACCAATAATTTAGAAAGTATTGAGAATTTTAAAAAGCATCACGCAACTATTTATAATGAAGTAGTTCAAATAATTAAAGAAACCCAAAATAACCAGAAATTGGTTGAGCGTATTCATCATAAATATAAAATGAAGAATACGACCGGCTATAGTTTAAACGCCTTGGTTGATTATACCAATCCTATTGATGTTATTAATCATTTAATGATAGGCTCTGAAGGAACATTGGGAATGATTGCCGAAATCACTTACAATACTGTTGAAGATCATCCTTATAAAGCAAGTGCTTTAATGATTTTTGAAAATATTGAAATGGCGTGCAATGTGGTTTCTATATTAAAATCGGCCCCGGTTGCTGCTGTTGAATTAATGGACAGGGCCAGCTTGAGATCGGTTGAAAAAATGGAGGGCGTGCCAAATTACCTTCCAACATTAAGTGCTGGCGCTTCAGCTGTTTTGGTTGAAACGGTTGCTCCCGATATGCTTCAATTGAAGCTTCAAATAGCGGAAATAGAAAAATCGATTAAACACATACAACCGGAATTACCATTCAAATTTACAACTGACGCTACCTTATACAATCAATATTGGAAAATTAGAAAAGGGTTGTTCCCAACAGTGGGAGCCATCAGAAAAATTGGAACAACGGTTATTATTGAAGACATCACTTTTCCGGTTCACAGATTGGCAGCCGGAACTTTAGATTTACAAGACTTATTTAAAAAATATCATTACAACGAAGCCGTAATTTTTGGACATGCCTTAGAAGGAAATATTCATTTTGTATTTACGCAAGATTTTGGTAAAGCTTCAGAAATAAAACGCTACGAAGATTTTATGGATGAATTGTCAGTTTTGGTAGTTGATAAATATGACGGAGCGCTAAAATCAGAACACGGTACAGGCAGAAACATGGCCCCATTTGTAGAGAAAGAATGGGGAGCAGAAGCCTATGATTTAATGAAGAAAATTAAACTGATTTTTGATCCTAAAGGAATTATTAATCCTGGTGTGATTATCAATGAAGATAAAAAAGTTCATTTAAAAAATCTGAAACCTTTACCGAAAGCTGATGATCAAATTGATAAATGTATTGAATGCGGCTTTTGTGAACCTTTTTGTGTTTCTCACAATTTGGGTTTTTCACCAAGGCAGCGTATTGTTTTGCATAGAGAAATGAGCAGGTTAGATGCAAAAGGGAATTCTAAAGAAGCTAGAGAATTGGAAAAATCTTTCGAATATGGCTTTGATTCCATGTGCGCAACCGATGGCTTATGTATGCTGGCGTGTCCGGTCAAGATTGACACCGGAGATTATGTTAAACGCATAAGAGCCAAAAAACATTCGGGCAATAAAATAGCTAAAATGGTTGCCAACAACTTAAGTCTAACTTTAAAAGGTATTCGAGTTGGCTTAACAGTAAGTCATGCAATTTCCAATATAATAGGAGATAATGCCTATAATAAAGTGGTTGGTGCTTCGACCTCTATTTTAGGTCAAAAAATGGAATGGAATGAATACACACCTAAAGCGGCCAACTTTAAAATTGAAAAGCAAACCGATTTAAAGCCACATGCGCTAAAAGTAGTTTATTTTTCCAGCTGTATCAATAGAATGATAGGCGCTTCAAACAGTTATGGTGATGAAGACACGGTTTTTAATAAAACCGTTAAAATTTTAAACAAAGCCAATTGTGAGATTATTTTTCCGGAAGACTTAGAAAATTTATGTTGCGGACTTGCTTTTAAATCGCAAGGATTTGCTGAATCCGCACATATTGCTTCAGATAAATTATTCCAAAGTTTGCTGAAGGCAAGCAACAAAGGAGCATATCCAATTTTATGTGATATGAGTCCATGTTCCCTTCAAATGAAAGAATCTATGAAAGATTCTGCCTTAAATCTTTATGACTTACCCAATTTCACGACTACTTTTTTATTGGACCGTTTAGAATTTAATCCTGTCAATAAAGAAGTTGCCGTTTTTTCTGTATGTAGTTTGAAGAAAATGGGAATTGACGAGGACTTATATGCAATTGCAAAACTATGTTCCTCCAAAGTATATACACCAAAAACCAATTGCTGTGGTTTTGCGGGCAATAAAGGCTTCAATTTTCCTGAACTCAATGAACATGGTTTAAGAACATTAGACGAGCAAATTCCTGAAAATGTGACAGAAGGTTATGCAACCAGCAGAACCTGTGAAATAGGATTAAGCAAACACAGCAAAGCAGATTTTAAATCAATTGTCAATTTAATTGACTTAGCAACAAAACCAAAAATCAATATATAGACTTTAAATTATGAAAAATTACATTCTTTTATTTTCTTTTTTAGCCTTTTTTTTAGCACCTCGTTCTACTAATGCACAAGAAGAAGAGAAAGTAACTGTTAAAATTAGTGGCCATATATGGACCGAAAGTATTTTTGATACCAGACAAACTGTGAGCGCAAGAGATGGCGATGTTCTATTATTTCCTGCCAATGAAAAAATAGATGCAAATGGTAAAGATATAAATGCCAAAGCCAATTTTAACATGTTAAATATTCATTCAAGGGCAAGGCTTAAAATAACTGCACCAAGCTTTTTAAATGCCAAAGTGACTGGTTTAATAGAAGGAGATTTTGTTGGTTCAGCAAATGATAAAATTGGTTTACTGCGTTTGCGTCATGCCATGGTGAAATTAAATTGGGCAAAATCGGAATTATTAGCGGGTCAGTATTGGCATCCAATATTTTCTTTAGATGTATATCCACAAGTAGCCTCATGGGGAGCGGCACTTCCATATTTTCCATTAGAAAGAAGTGCTCAATTGCGTTACAGTTATGGAGCAACGGAAAATTCTAAATTTTCCATTGCGGCCTCTACGCAACTAGATTTTAAATCTAATGGTCCAAATGGTCCATCGACAGAATATATAAGAAATGCTGCCATGCCTGAGTTTAATGCAACCTATGTTTTAGGATTAAAATCTAATTTCTTGATTGGTGCTAATGTGGGATATAAAACACTAAAACCACAATTGTCTTATACAGTTGGCGCATCAACTTATAAATCTGAAGAAAGTATTGGCAGTTATCACTTAAATCTGTTCAGTAAAATTAAAATGGATAAGGCAGCCATCCGATTGGGTGTTATTTATGGTCAAGATTTGTACGAATTTGTCATGTTGGGAGGTTACGGCGTTTCTGGCACCAATAGCAAAGGAGAAGCAACTTATACAAATTTCACAACGGGTAGTTATTGGTTTGATGTTGATTCCGGTTTAATCGGAGAAAAAATTACTTTGGGCCTATTTGGAGGATATACTAAAAATTATGGATCTGATGATCCAATTACCGGTGCCGTTTACGCAAGAGGAACAGATATTGACTGTAGTTACCGGGTTTCCCCTAGAATAGTTTATGGAGCAGGTAAAGTTAGATTTAGATGTGAAGTCTCTTATGATACTGCCGCATATGGAACTCCAGATGCCAATTACAAAGTTAAAAATACAAATAATGTGAGCAATGCAAGATTTCTTTTTGCTACCACATTACATTTTTAAACGTAAATTGAAACAATAATCGTCATTATTGTAAAATAGTGATAATTAAATATAATTCAAATGAAAGTAGGACTTTTTATACCTTGTTATATTAACCAACTATATCCAAAAGTAGGCATTGCAACTCTTGAATTATTAGAGAAATTGGGCGTAGAAGTGTATTATCCAACAGGTCAAACTTGCTGTGGACAACCACTTGGAAATTCAGGATATGAAGAAGATGCAAAGGGAGCTTGTCAGGTATTTGTTGAAAATTTTAAAGAATACGATTATATAGTAGGGCCTTCCGGAAGTTGTATTCATCATATTAAAGAGCATTTTGATATTTTAGAGCAAACCGATGCCGTTATAAATGTTCGAAATAATTCTTATGAATTGTGCGAATTTATTGTCAAAGTATTAGGCAAAACAAATTTGGGAGCTTCATTTCCTCATAAAGTAGGATTGCATAAAAGTTGTCATGGGTTGAGGGGTCTAAAATTGGGGTCCTGTTCTGAAAGGATGGATGATTATTATTCTACCGAAGAAGCATTATTGAAAGAGGTAAAAGGACTTGAATTGATGTCCTTAACAAGAAAAGATGAATGCTGCGGGTTTGGAGGAACATTTTCAGTTTTTGAGGAAGCGATATCTGTAAAAATGGGTAAAGATCGTATTCAGGACCATTTAGATAATGGCGTTGAAGTAATAACCGGCGCTGATCATTCTTGTTTAATGCATCTTGATGGATTATTAAACAGGAATAATCATCCTTTAAGAGTGATGCATATTGCAGAGATTTTAAACCATAGTATTTAAATGATGAGTCACGCAAAACGAGCAGAAATATTCAATAAAAATGAGGCAAAAGTAAATTGGCATGACAAAGCTTTGTGGTATGTTCGGGAAAAAAGAGACACCGCAGCGCACCATGTAAAAGGTTGGGAATATCTAAGAGAATTAGCCTCTGGAATTAAAGCCAATGTTTTATCTAATTTAGATACCTATTTAGTTGAATTTGAAAAGAATGCCCAAAGTAACGGAATTGAAGTACATTGGGCCTCAAATGCCGAAGAGCATAATAAGATCGTTTATAAGATACTTACGCAAAACAAGGCGTCAAAAGTTGTTAAAAGTAAGTCAATGCTTACCGAAGAATGCCATTTAAATCCTTATTTGGAGTCTAAAGGTATTGAAGTGATTGATACGGATTTAGGTGAACGAATTGTTCAATTGGCAAAAGAACCGCCAAGTCATATTGTATTACCGGCTATTCATAAAACCAAAGAAGAAATAGATGTTTTGTTTCAAGAGCATTTGGGGACCAAACCCAGTAATGGGGATCCTCAATATTTAACAAATGAAGCAAGAAAACACTTAAGGGATAAATTTCTACAGGCAGATGTTGCCATTACCGGTGTTAATTTTGCCATTGCTGAAACTGGTGGTTTTGTAGTTTGTACAAATGAAGGTAATTCAGATATGGGCGTGCACTTGTCAAAGGTTCATATTGCCTCTATGGGTATAGAAAAAATTATTCCTAAAGAAGAACATTTGGGGGTGTTTTTACGTTTGTTGGCAAGAAGTGCAACAGGACAACCAATCACCACGTATTCTTCTCATTATAATAAACCTGCTCAAGGCAATGTAATGCATATTATTATTGTTGATAATGGAAGAACCGAACAATTAAGTCGTGAGGATTTTAGATCTTCTCTAAGTTGCATCCGCTGTGGTGCGTGCATGAATACTTGTCCTATTTACAGAAGAAGCGGCGGGTATAGCTATAACGCAACTATTCCAGGTCCTATTGGGTCTATTTTATCACCAGGAATGGATATGAAAAAACACAGTTCGCTGCCCTTTGCCTCTACTTTATGTGGTTCTTGCACAAATGTTTGTCCGGTTAAAATTAATATCCATGAGCAATTGTATAAATGGAGACAAATAATAACAAAAGAGCAAAAGCAACCGCTCGTTAAAAAAACAATACTTAAAATAACAGGGATGGTTTTAGCAAAACCAAAATTATACGCAGTACTGGGAATATCTATAAGATGGGTGCTTAAATATGCACCAAGATTTATGGTTTATTCAAAGTTGAATGCATGGGGGAAATCAAGGGAGTTTCCAGAAATTGAAAATGGTAACTTCGATCAATGGTATAAAAAAAGAAAAAATAATGGGTAAATCATCAATTTTAAAGTCGATTAAAGAAAATAAACCAACATTGATATCATTGCCGGAAATTGATATAAATTCTTTTGAAGAAGCTATCAATTTATTGGAAACCTTCAAAAAAAATGTTGAGTCAGTTGGTGGAAGTATAAAGGAATTAGGACAAATACAAGACCTAGACCTTGAAATTAAAAACAGGTATCCAAACGCGAAAAGAATTTTTTCTCAAATTTCGGAATCTGTTTTGGGCAATGTTCAAATAAGTGAACAAACAAAACCTCATGATCTTGAAAATTTGGATTTGGCAATTCTAAAAGGTGAATTTGGTGTAGCTGAAAATGGCGCCATATGGATTTCTGATGCGCAATTTTCAATAAGAATATTACCATTCATCACAAATGATTTAGCGCTAATTTTACAGAAAAAGGATTTGTGTTTGCACATGCATGATGCTTATAAAATTATAGCAAATAGAACGAGAACTTTTGGGCTTTTTATTTCGGGACCTTCCAAAACGGCAGATATTGAACAATGTTTGGTTATTGGGGCGCAAGGTGCTATGAGTTTAACAATTTTTCTTGTTTAGATTTTAACTTCATCAATTAAAAAGTGTTCTACAAATTATTTGTAAAACACTTTTTTTTTAACTTATTTCAAGAAATAAATGCAAAATTATGGAAATAATAATTTCTCCATCAATACTAAATTGCTTCCTCCCTATTCACCAAATCTATAGAAAATGCGGGTAAACAAACCGATAAATAATCGCATTCCTCGTCAAAAGGATTTGAATATTGAACCCTGGTTCCTTTCATTATTTTTATGGATTGCCCCGCTTTTAAAACAACAAGTTCTCCTTCAATATTAAATTGTTTTTTTCCTTTTATGATGTAAGTATATTCATCAAATGCAGGCGTTTGGAAAGGCTCGCTCCAATGTGGCGGCGCAGTCATATGTGCAATGCTTAACGCTGATGGCACTGATGCCAGACCAAAATGTTCTTCAATCAATTTGCCATCGTTAGTAGGAACTATAAAAGGCGAATCCTGTACAATATATTTTTTCATATTAAAATTTTATTTCATCCAAATTTATTAATTATTTAGGAAACCTACGCTCCTATTTTAAGATATGTCAATTGTATTTTAAGATGACCCCGAAAAGTTTAAAACTAATCCAAACTTCGCCTTAGGAATTAATAAATAAAAATAATTAGCACAAAAAAGCGAAGCCGAGGTTGAACTGTTATATTTGAGTATTCAGTATAATCCAAACCTTCACAATCCTTCAAGAACAAGAATGAATCATACTTTTTTAAATATGAAATAATTTGATTTAATTTAACAATGATTGATACTGTTGATTTATGATATACTTATCGGAAACCTCTAAATATTTAAGTGAAAGGTAACGTTCGTTCTGTTTATAGTAAAGCTTTGCTGCTTGTTCTATTATTTCCACTGATTCAGATTTTGGAATATCATTGAAATTTACCAACTCCTTTTTTAGATTGTCAATATCATAAATATTCGTGTTTTCTATAAAAGAAGCAAACCTGTCATATTTTGAAAAGGCTTTACTAAGTTCATGGAGTTCCTCTGAAATAGCTGTGATTGAATTAAAGCTATTATTGTTTAATATAATAATTGTGATATTGTCGGCTTCATACCTTCTTAATGTATTTCTAAATCCATTCCATACGCCATTATGATATATCATATCACTGTCATCTTCCTGCTTTAGTCTAAAACCAAAACCATAAGGCACACTTTTACCATTGTTGGTTTTGCCTGGAAGAAATGCTTTTGCCAAAACAGCATCATTTAAAATAGTACTTTCAGTTAAAGATTGATTCCACTTAAACAAATCACTTACAGTTGAGTAAATACCTTTATCACCAACAACGCCGTCATTAATTGAAAATGGAATAGATCGGTATGACCTTCCATATCTTCTAAAACCTAATAATTCATTTTTTCCAGTTTCTTCATTTGGATTACGAACGTAAGTATGCTGCATATTTAACGGATTAAAAAACTTGCTATCCAGAAAATCGCTCAAACTTTGATCGCTTATTTTTGAAACAATTGAAGCAAGGATAAAATAGCCAGTATTGCTATAGTCAAACCTGCTTCCCGGTTTAAAATAGGCCTGCATTTTTAACTTGTTCATTAGGTTCAACATTGCAGCGTTATCCGGCGGCAATTTACCTGTCCAATTATGTTCTGCCGCCCACATATAATTTGGAAGTCCGGAAACGTGGTTTAATAAATGGCGAATTGTAATGTTTTTATACGGAAAATTAGTCAAATATTTAGTAGCAAAATCGTCTAAATCAAGTTTGCCTTCCTGGTACAACAACAAAATTGCAGCAGCAGTAAACTGTTTGGAAACAGAAGCCAGCTGATAGGTGTCCGTATTTTCAATAGATTTCTTATGCCTTGGGTCTTTATATCCAATGTGCTCTTCAAATAATATTTTTCCATCTTTAGCGACCAATATGCTTCCATTAAATCGGTGAGCACTGTTTAAACGGCTAACATAATTGTGTATTTCCCTTAAAGGATACTTATAAGCCTCCTTTAAAATAAAATCATTCAAATTAGTTTGCCTGCTGAAGTTTGAACCAAAATCATTGGAGGCAAATGAAGCACTTAGATTGTTAATAGGTTCAAATTGAGTATTTCCCGATGAGCTATTAGTTTCAACGAAAAAAAACATTGAAACAATTAACAAAACGGATGTTAAATAGGGTTTCCTCATTTACAGTTTATCTCTCTTATTTTATTATGATGAAAATTATCAGAAAGTTATACTTAAAACTTTTCCAATTCTTATAACCTCACTTTTTTTGTCCTATTACAAGCACCTGGACAATTTTTAAAAAAGTAAAACTTGACAAGTATACAAAAAATATTCAATATTTGCTCAAAAACACTAGCAAAATAAGTGTTTTTAACATTATAAAAAACCTACAAATCAAATTTTCATAAGCTTCTACAAAATCAATGATTGCAAACTGATGCATATCATTTTATGATTAAAAATTGAAACCTAATTTTAATGTTACAATAATAAATCAACATAGAATGAAACTAACCTTTTTTGGTGGAGCGGGGACTGTAACCGGTTCCAGAATTTTATTGGAAGTTAATTATAAAAAAATATTGATTGATTGCGGCCTGTTTCAGGGGGTGAAGGAATTGCGTTTAAAAAACTGGGAAAAAATTCCCGAGGATTTCAAAGAATTGGACTTAGTAATATTGACGCACGCACATTTAGATCATACAGGATATCTTCCAATTCTGATTAAAAACGGATATGTTGGTAAAATTTATTGCACGCATGCTACCAAAGATTTAACAGAAATCATTTTATTGGATAGTGCCAAAATACAAGAAGAAGATGCCAGAAGAGCCAATGAACACCATTATACCAAACACGATCCGGCCAAACCTTTATATGATATCGAAGATGCCAAACTTACAATGACCCACTTTGAAACCTTTGATTTGAATACGTGGAATATTATTGAAGATTCCATAAAATTCAAATTTATCAATAGTGGTCATATTTTAGGTAGTGCATTTGTGGTATTGGACGTGAACGGAAAAATAATTGTTTTCTCAGGCGATATAGGAAGAAAAGAACCGATCCTTTTATATCCTTTTGAATATATTACAAAAGCAGATTACCTTATTGTTGAATCTACCTATGGGAACAGAAACCATAAAAATACCTCAATTAATGAGGTGTTGCTGAAGCACATAAATCATACCTACAATAAAGGCGGTATTTTAATAATCCCAACTTTTTCAGTGGAAAGAGCCCAAGAAATTATTTACTTATTAAGTCTGTTGAAAAGAGATCATAAACTGCCAAATATTCCGATATTTCTGGACAGTCCGATGGGTGTTAATGCCACGGAAGTCTATTTTAAATATAAAAATGGCCATAAATTATCAGACGAGGATATCAAAAGCATGCTATCAACAGTAAATTTGATTACTGAAATTAATGCTTCTAAAATGATTGTCAACAATAAAGACCCTAAAATTGTCTTGGCTGGAAGTGGCATGATTACAGGAGGAAGGGTATTGCATTATTTGGATAAAATAATTTCAGATGAAAAACACAGTATCTTAATTGTAGGCTACCAAGCAGAAGGAACTCGCGGAAAAGCATTGTTGGCAGGTGACACAGAAATCAAATTCTTTGGTGAATATCATAAAGTTAAGGCGGAAATTTTTAAGATTAATGAATTTTCTGGCCATGCGGATCAAAGTGAATTGATGGATTGGCTTAAACACTTTAAGGAACCGCCAACCCTTACCTTTATCAATCATGGAGAGCCGCACCAAAGTCAGGCTCTAAACACTAAAATTAAAACGGAGTTAAAGTGGAAGAGTACGGTTGCGAAATTAAACAATGAATATTATTTAGACTGAGAGAACTTTATTTACCATACTTTTAATTAAACCAAATAGTGAAATATTTAATTTTTGCTAAATCGGGTATTTGGTCAATCGTAACTTCTTCTCTGCTAAAACTGTTTAATCCTAACTCTTTTTTATCAATGGAAATTGTGGCATTTAATTCATCAATAAAAAGGGTTACAGAAGTTAATGTTGTTTCGACTTTATTTATCTTATAATTTTCATTGATATCTTTAAAGGTAGATTGAAGTGAAATTCCTTTTGAAGTTTTATAGCTATTGTCAAATATTTGAATGCTTTTTATTCCTGATGACGGATCATTTAAATTAGCAGGCACTATTTCCAACAATAAATTTGCCTTTTTTGAGTAAATTAAATACTCATCATTTTCAACAGAAAATAATTTTTTGTCTATTTCCTTATCAGCATATAACACGGCAACTATGGAGTCTTTTGTAAAAATAGAATTTAAGTCCTTAACTGTTATTTTTTTATTTAACAACCCAACTCTTCCTTTTTCAATTAAAAATTGGTCGTTTTTTATGGAACATTGAATGAGTAAAAGTAAGATTAAAAATAAATAAGTGATTTTTTTAAAGAAAGACATAAACGGATTGTTGTTTTTAATATTTTATTAAACACACGCTCTACAATGTGAGAATTTGAAAATTATTTATTATTTTTTGATTTTATATTACCCGTTTTAAAATTCCCAGCACTCCTCTTATAAAGCTTGCGCTTGTTACCACTTTTAAAATAGGATTCATTCTGGTGCTTGCTCTGCCTCTAGATGTTTTTGTGGTTTTCATTCCTTCCTTTTTCTTATTTTCAACAGCTTCCTTTTCGTATATTTTTTCAATTTTTTCAGTTAAAATTTCATAAGCGCTTTCTCGGTCAATAACTTCATTGTATTTATGGTAAATACGTGAGTTACCAATCAACTTTTTCAATTCATTATCAGTAAGTATATCCATTCTGCTCATTGGGGCACGCAACATGGTGCAAGCCAATGGCGTTGGAATTCCTTTTTCATTTAAAACAGACACAAATGCTTCTCCTATTCCCATTTGCGTTAAAATTTCATCAACATCATAATACTCAGAATCAGGATAATTTTCAGCGGCCAATTTGATGGCTTTTCTGTCTTTGGCTGTAAAAGCACGCAAAGCATGTTGCACTTTTAAACCCAATTGTCCCAATACATCTTCAGGAACATCATTTGGGTTTTGGGTTACAAAAAACAAACCAATGCCTTTTGAACGAATTAATTTCACAATATTTTCAATTTGAGAAAGTAGTGCTTTTGAGGCTTCGCTGAAAATCAAATGCGCTTCATCAATAAAAATGACCAATTCTGGCCGACCGCTATCGCCCTGTTCCGGGAAAGTCGCATACACTTCTGCCAATAATTGTAGCATAAATGTTGAAAATAGTTTTGGTTTGTCTTGAATATCCGTTAAACGCAATATTGAAATAATACCTTTTCCATTTTCATCAATTCTCACCAAATCCTGAACGTCAAAAGAGCGTTCTCCAAAAAATAAATTACCGCCTTGCTGCTCAATTTCCACTATTTTTCGCAAAATTGCGCCAGTACTTGCAATGGAAATTAAGCCATATTCCTTTTGAATATCTTCTTTTCCTTCAGAAGTGGCGTATTGAAGTATTTTTTTAAAGTCTTTTAAATCCAATAAAGGGAATTTATGATCATCACAATACTTAAAAATAATGGAAACAATGCCGCTTTGGGCATCAGATAGCTCCAATATTCTGGAAAGCAGCACTGGACCAAATTCAGAAACCGTGGCTCGTAATCTGGTACCATCTTGTTCTGATAAAGTAAGTATTTCGACTGGAAAATTTTTTGCTTCAAAAGGCAATCCAATCGCTGCATGACGCTCATCAATTTTTGGATGACCAGCACTCGGTTGCGCCAATCCGCTTAAATCTCCTTTTACATCCATCAACAATACTGGAACTCCTTTTTCAGACAAATTTTCGGCCATTACCTGTAATGACTTTGTTTTCCCAGTTCCGGTAGCGCCAGAAATAAGGCCGTGTCTGTTCAATGTTTTTAACGGAACCTTTACAAAAGCATCCTTTATCGTTTTGCCATCTAACATCGCCGAACCTAAAACAAAATAATCGCCTTTGATTTGATACCCTTCAGTTATATGCTTAAAAAAAATTTCTTCCCTATTCATTTTGAATAATTTTTATAAAAATAAGAAATAAACTGAAACCAAATATTTCAAAAGAAATTAAGTTGCAAATATTTATTACCGTTCCTAAATCTTATATTTGCAGCATGGTAAATGCAAGTATAAAAGAATTATTGGATAAAGGCGAAATGCTACCTTTAATGGAAGAATTTTACACCATTCAGGGCGAAGGATTTCATACGGGAAAAGCGGCTTATTTTATAAGAATTGGCGGTTGTGATGTTGGTTGTCATTGGTGCGATGTAAAAGAAAGCTGGAATGCAAAACTGCATCCTCCAACGAATGCTGACATCATTGTGGCAAATGCTAAAAAATATGCAAATACCGTTGTAATTACTGGTGGAGAACCATTAATGTGGGAGTTGGATTATATTACCACCGCTTTACAGACTAATAACATTAAAACGCATATTGAAACTTCAGGTGCTTATAAATTGAGCGGAATCTGGGACTGGATTTGCCTTTCGCCAAAAAAAACAAAATTGCCTTTAAATGATATTTACAGTCAATGTAATGAGCTAAAAGTCATTGTTTTTAATAAAAATGATTTTAAATTTGCCGAAGAACAAGCTGCTAAAGTATCAGATAAATGTGAATTATTTTTACAACCAGAATGGAGTAACCGGGAAAAAATGATGCCTTTAATTGTAGATTATGTGATGAAAAATCCTACTTGGAAGGTATCCCTGCAAACACATAAATATTTGAATATTCCTTAATTTAATCCTGTTCAATAATTTTTAAGGCCAATTTGTAAACTTTTTCAAATTGTTCAGTTCTGGTCAATCTTGAGTTGTCAATTTCAATAGCATCCTTTGCTTTCACTAATGGTGAATCTTTTCGGGAGGTGTCAATATGATCTCTGTATTCCACATTTTTCAAGGTTTCATCAAAAGTTACCGGCTCTCCACGTTCCACAAATTCATCAAATCTTCTTTTTGCACGTTTTTCTGCGGAAGCAGTCATAAATATTTTTAATTCCGCATCCGGAAAAACAACCGTTCCTATATCTCTACCATCCATCACTACCCCTTTATCTTTTCCCATTTGTTGTTGTTGCGCAACCATTTTTCTTCTAACTTCAGGAACTTCAGCCACTTTACTTACCAATCTTGAAACTTTCATATTTCTAATTTCTGTTTCAACATTTACGCCGTTTAAATAAATTTCGGCAAAACCCAAAGAAGTATTAAACTTAAATTCTAAATTGATATTTTTTAATTCATCGATTAACTTTTCTTGTAAAAAGGCACTTTCAGAAATCAGATTTTGCTGCATGGCATATAAGGTTACCGCTCTGTACATAGCACCAGAATCAACATAAACATATTTCAATTTAGTTGCCAACTCTTTGGCTATGGTACTTTTTCCTGTTGAAGAAAACCCATCTATGGCAATCGTAATATTTTTCAAATCTTTAATTTAATTTTATTCATTTTTAAACCAAAACCAGCAGTAAATCCTGCAAATGTTCTTTTATCAATTGTAATTCTTTAGCGTCTAAAGTTATACCCTAAACGTATATTAAACACATTTTTCGAAAAAAGTTCTGCTCCTAAGGCAGCTTACCTTGCAGAACCTCTTAAATTCAAAAAATTATAGATCGTTTCACCTCCAACTTGTGAAAATGTGCTTATAGAAACAAAAAACAATAATTGCATAATTTTTTTCATATTTCAGATGACAAAATAAAACTAATTAATTGTATAAACTAAGTATATACTTATTTTATTTCGTCAATTTCACTAAAGGAAATTACTTTTTTTTTAAAATTATTATTAATGAATGAACATTTATTCATATATTTGCATTCTGTTTAAAAAAATAGAATATGGCACGTAAAATAGATGAAGATAAAATACAACATATTAAAGAAGCCACTATGCAAACAATTGTTGAAAATGGAATTGAGTCTACAACAATTGCAATGATTGCTAAAAATGCAAATGTAAGTGGCGGTTATCTTTATAGAATTTATGAAGGAAAACAAGATCTCATAAATAATTTGTATTATGATAAAGTAAACTCATTATATAAAGAATTAGAATTTTTACTGGCATTAAATCAAACAAGTATAGAACCTTTAATTAAATCGTTCGTTCAAAACAGAGTTGTTTATTATTTGAATGAACCTATTGCTTCTAAATTTTTTTATCAATTACTTCATAATGAAAACTTTACAATCACTACTGAACTTAAAGATAAAAGTATGCTTTTAATGGAAAGCATTAAAGATATAGGTGTAAAATCAGGTGAAATTTCCAATTCATTATCCCTTTATCAATTGCATTATCACATTTTTGTTTACCCGGTAGATTATATAAATTTTAAAAGGAAAAATATTTTTGATGGGCAAGAAACAACCAATGAGGATGTTATTTATTTAACAAAAAACATTTTGAATTTTTTTAAAAATATAAAGTAATGAGTTTATATATTAAAAAAATGGCTTTAACTCCATTCAAAAAAAGTTTAGTCTATTTGCTGTTATTTCTGGTTTTTTTTGCCAATGCGCAAGAACTTTCGTTAAAAGAAGCTCAAGAATTTATGCTGGCTAAAAATGGTGAAGCAAAGGCATCTATGTTTGAAGTAAAAGCAATGGAAGAAGAACATAAAGCAACTAAAGGTTTAAGGTTGCCAACAGTTGGTATTTCGGGAACTTATTTAAGATTAGATGAGGATATTACAGTCGATTTAAATGCACCAAGAGATATGGTTGGTGGTTTATTGCAAATTCCAAATCCTGAATTAGTGTTGGGAGATTGGAATTTTACTTTACAAGAAAAAAATTTGGGTTTTGCTTCTGTTGATGTTTCTATGCCTATTTTTGCCGGGGGAAAAATTAATGCAGCAAATAAGGCTTCTGAAATAAAATTAAATTTATCAGAAAATCATCATCAATTAAAAGAAGATGAATTAACTATAAAATTAATATCTTATTATTTTAAGTTGAAGCTAGCAATTGAGGCTAAAAATTTGCGAAAAGAAGTCTATGAGACGGTATTACTTCATAATAACCAAGCTACTAAATTTTTTGAAAATGGAATGATTGCAGAAGTAGAAACCTTAAATGCTAAAGTAGCACTATCTAATGCAAACAGAGAATTATTAGCCGCTAAAAAAGATATTTCATTAGCGACAACTGCGATACAAAATTTAATTGGTTTACAAGTCCTTCCAGCTATTTCAACCTCATTTACTGCGCCAACTGTTGTAAAATCATTAAAAGAATTTCAAGATGAAATGTTAATTGAAAGTAAACAATTAAAAACTATTAAAAAAAGTCATGAATTAGCAGAAGTTGGTGTTAAAGTTGACAATAGCGATTATTATCCTCAAGTGGGTTTCTTTGGAAAATATATGTTTTGGAAAGATAACTTACCGTTAGCAGACACTAAATGGTTTGTTGGTGTTGGAGTAGAGTGGGAATTGTTTAATGGTTTTCAAAGAGAGCATAAAATAAAAGCGTCAAAATATAAAGTTTCTCAAATTGAAGAAATAGATAAACAAGCACGGTTAAACTTATCAACTTATACTGAAAAATTGTATAACACAATGCAAAAAGAATTGGAACAAATTGAAAGTTTAAATGCAGATGAAGTTTTTGCAAATAAATTAAAATTTATGCGAACGAGAGCTTTTGACGAAGGTACAGGAACCTCACTTGAGGTTGCAGATGCAACGCTAAAATTAACCGAAATCAAATTACATAAAATAAAAGCATTATACGAGTACAATGTAGCTTACGGAGAGCTCATGGTACTTACAGGAAAAACAGCATTATTCTTGAATCAAAATTAATTTTAAAATGAGAAATCCAAAATTTATAAAATCACTTATTAGCATTGTAGTTATTTCAATTTTAGTACTTACAGGTGTTTGGCTTTTAACAAAACCTAAAAATGTCGTGTTACAGGGTAGGATTGAAGCCAAGGAAATATATTTATCGGCTAAAATACCCACACGTATAAATACTTTTGAAGTAAAAGAAGGTGCTAGTGTGAAAAAGGGACAATTGTTAGCAACGCTGGAAAGTCCTGAAATTATAGCTAAAGAGCAACAAGCTTTGGCATTAAGAGAAGCTGCAAATTCTCAAAAAAATAAAGCAACTAATGGTGCAAGAATAGAGGAAATTAAAGCTGCAAAAAGTGTTTATGAAAAAGCAACAGCAGCAGCCAATGTGATGAAGAAAACATATGCTCGCATGGAGAATTTGTTTAAAGATGGTGTGATTTCAGAACAACAACGCGATGAAATTTTCGCTAAAAAAGAAGTGACGTTTAAAGATCAGGAAGCTGCTTTAAGTGTATATCAAATGGCTTTAAAAGGAGCCAGAAGTGAAGATATTGCAGCTGCAACAGCATTGGTTAAACAAGCCGATGGTGCTTTAACTGAATTAGAAGGTTATAAAAATGAACGAAATATTATTGCTCCTATTGATGCTGAAGTTTTAAATTTTTTACCTGAAAAAGGTGAATTGATCGGCGCAGGGTATCCGGTCGTACATTTAGTGGATTTAGCAAATTGTTACGCAATTTTAAATATTAAAGAAACGAGTCTTTCTGAGTTTAAAAAAGGAGCAGAATTTGAAGCTGTTATACCGGCATTGAATAATAAGGAAGTAACATTTAAAATATATTATGTGGCTGCATTAGGTGATTATGCTACTTGGAATGCTACCAAAGCAACTGGAGATTTTGATGTTAGAACTTTTGAAATTAAGGCATCACCAGTTTCTGAAGAAGTTGAATTAAGACCTGGTATGAGTATTTTAATTGACTATTCTCAATTTAATGAGTAAAATGAAACCTTCTTTACGAATTGCAAAACGAGAAATAGCCCTATTATTTAATAGTAAGTCTACTTTTATTTTTGCGGTTATACTACCTTTTGTTTCAATTTTATTTTTTAATACGCTTTTAAGTGAAGGTGTTGCTCGTAATTTGCCGGTTGCAGTTGTAGATTTAGATCACTCCTCTATTTCAAGAAATGTGATTTCTCAATTAAATACGGCACCAGAAATTGAGATTGGTTTTTTTCCTATAAGTCAGCAAAAAGGGGAAGAATTAGTGCGATTGGGAAAAGTGTACGGAGTAATTACTATTCCACAAAATTTTGGAGCCAATTTAAAAAGCGGAAAACAAGTTAGTATTATAAATCAATACAATAGTAATTTATTATTGTCTGGCGGTTTAGAATATAAAGCTTTTAGAAAAGTTATTGGAACTATTTCGGCTGAAGTTAACATTGAAAAGCAACGAAAACAAGGAATTTCAATGCAACAAGCCATTGTTAATTATCAACCAATTGTGGCCAATAATAATGTGTTGTCAAACCCATATACAAATTATTCATACTACTTAAATACTGGATTTTTAGCTATGTTTTTCCAAATATTTGTAATGCTAACAACCATTTACTGTTTTGGTACGGATTTAAAATACAGTAAAGGAAATAAATTATTAAGTATTACAAAAGGAAATTTATTAGCTGTAATTACTGGTAAAGTATTGCCTTATACAGTTTGGTTTTTATTGGTTGGCATTATTATGCTTTTTAGTATGTATGTTTGGCAAGATTTTCCATTTTTTGGAAGTAAAATAGCGGTATTGGTAGGTTTAATACTATTAATTTTAGCCAATCAATCTTTTGCGTTGTTTTTTGTTGCTATTAGTAATAGTTTTAGAGAAGCCTTAACAATTGGTTCAGGTTTTGCTGCGGTAAGTTTATCTTTTTCAGGTATTACTTACCCTATTTTTGGAATGCCAAAAGTATTACAGTGGTTAAGTCAAATTTTTCCGTTCACTCATTTTTTTGAATTATTGTTAGATCAATCTCAAAGAGGATTTCCTGTATTTTATTCATTCAAGGCAATTGTAATTTTGGTGATTTTATGTATTTTACCACTTTCCTTTGGTTGGTTTAAACTAAATAATCTATTTGAAAAAGGAGTATTTAATCATCGTATTTAAGAATGAAAAAATTATTTAAAACATATTACAAAGCTAAAATTTCTTTTTGGAATGCATTTTCAACAGAATGGAATGCAATAAAAAATGATAAAGCGGTTATTAGTACCTTCTTTTCTGTGGCTATTCTTATTTTGGTTGTGTACACCTATATTTACTCAAATCAGGTTGTAAAAGAAGTACCTGTTGCAGTGGTAAATCAGGATGTCTCAAAAATGAGTAGAGATTATACAGCGATGTTAAATGCTACTGAAGGAACAAAAGTTATTTCAACTTATACTGATTTACAAGAAGCTAAAGTTGCTTATTATTCAAGAAAAGTACAGGGCATTGTAATTATTCCAAAAGATTTTGAGAAAAATATTCGTAGCGGTAAGCAAACCAATATTACTACTTTTTCAGATGCCTCTAACATGATTTTTTATAAAAAAGTGTTAGGAGACGTTTCGGTAATTAATGGTTATTATAGTGCTGGTATTGCTATAAAAAGACAGATGGCTAAAGGGATTTCATCTGATCAAGCAAAACAAAATTACACACCAATACAAGCAATTTCCACAAGTTTATTTAATACTTCAGCAGGATACGCAACCTATATGATCCCTATGTTAACAGCGTTAATTGTACAATTGGTGTTGTTAATGGGAATTGGTATCTTAGGAGGATCAAGACGAGAGGATAAATCCACACATAAAAATTTTCCAAGGTTATTACACAAAGGAGGAACTATACCTGTTTTGTTAGCAAAAGCGTGCCTATACACGGCAATTTTTATAGTTATTATTCCAATTCAAATAGGAATTGTTTATACGTTATTTTCAATTCCTGTTCGATCATCATTGTTTGCTGTTTATTTGTTTTTAGTTCCGTATATATTTTCTGTAGTGTTTTTAGGAATTGCCTTTAGTTCATTCTTCAAAAGAAGAGAAGATTCTATACTTTTTTTGGTGTTGCTTTCTATTCCATCTTTAATGCTAAGTGGTTTGTCTTTTCCAAAGGAAGGGTTTTCCGGAATTTATCAATTAATATCCACAATAATTCCGTCAACTCCGGGAATAACCGGTTTTGTAAAATTAACCCAAATGGAAGCCTCTTTTGTTGAAGTTTTAAATGAATGGAATCACTTATGGTTATTAACATTTTTATATTTTATAATAGCCTCGATTGCTTTAAAAATGAAAAGCCAAAACGAAAAATATAATAAAAGAAAAGTATCCTACTAAGTAAGAAACTCATTTGAGATTTAACATAAATTAAAAGTCGATCGATTATATCTTAAACACGATATTGGTCCGCTTTCCAATTGCTTATTGCCTTTTTAATGTCATTTTCAGAAAGATTTTCCATGGCTGCTTTTTCAGCTAAGGCAACAAATTCCCGATCAGAAGCAAAAC
>NZ_JBFFKM010000030.1:0-31560 GCF_041555395.1 Lutibacter sp.
AGAGCTGGAAGAGAATTGTTTTTTATCTTTGAAAAAAAATAACCAAATGGAAAGTTCAATTATTTTAACGAATGAGCAAATTGAAAATAAAACGCGAAGAATTGCGTATCAGATATATGAAGTAAATTTCAATGAGAAAGAAATTATTATCGCTGGAATTGCAGGAAACGGGTTTTTGTTTGCAAAAAAAATTGCGGAAGTTTTAACAAACATTTCCAATTTAAAAGTGGTTTTGTGTGAAGTTAAGATTGATAAAAAGCAACCGTTAAAAGAAATCACAACTTCTATAAGCTCAAGTGCGTATAAAAATAAATCTTTGGTTTTGGTAGATGATGTTTTAAACTCGGGAACTACCTTAATTTACGGAATAAAACATTTTTTGGAAGTGCCTTTAAAACGGTTCAATACAGCTGTATTAATTAACAGAAATCATAAAAAATATCCCGTAAAAGCAGATTTTAAGGGAATTTCATTATCAACTTCCTTGAAAGAGCATATTTCCGTTGTGTTTGAAAATAACAACTCACACGCCAGTTTAGCGTAATAGTAGCATCTCATCAACAATCTGATTCAAATTTTTATCATCTACCAAGATGGTATGGTTTGCACCTTCATAATAAGGTGCACGTTCAAATAAATGTTTGGCAATATATTCTTTTAAGTTTTCTGATCCAATGGCAGCAACCAATGGCCGTTGTGAAGTTTCGTTTTTTAACCTTTCAAAAATAGTGTCAATCGATGCTTTTAAGTAAAATGAATTAGATTTATTTTGAATAAATTCCATGTTATTTCCATAGCAGGGTGTTCCTCCACCTAAAGAAATTACCATACTTTCATTAAAATTGAGTAGTTCCAATAAATATTCCCCTTCTTTTTTTCGGAAGTAAATCTCTCCTTTTGTTTCGAAGATTTGGGCAATGGACAATTGTTCTCGTTCTTCTATAAAACTATCTAGATCAATAAATTGAAGATTTAATTTTTTTGCAAAAATCTTGCCGGCTACCGATTTTCCGCTTGCCATATATCCCAATAAAACAATTTTCATAAACTTATTTTTATCGTCTAAAATACAAAAACAAATATCGTTTAAAAAACTACATAAAAAAACTTGTGAGGTACAACTATTGATGGTATATTTGCACTCGCATTGAGAAGGAGATAATTGACCTGGTAGCTCAGTTGGTAGAGCACCTCCCTTTTAAGGAGGTGGTCCTGGGTTCGAGCCCCAGCCCGGTCACAAAAAGTTAAGTTTAACCGCTTAACTTTTTTTGTTTAAAAAATAATGCGCGTATGGCGGAATTGGTAGACGCGCCAGCTTGAGGGGCTGGTGTTCGCTTAGAATGTGCAAGTTCGAATCTTGTTACGCGCACTTTAAAGACAGGTATTTGTTGTTAAACCATTAACTTCAAGTACCTTTTTTTATTTTAAAAAAGATGGTAAGATTCTTCTTTTAATCGAATTTAAGACACTTAAAACTTTAAGGATTAGCAGATACAGGGAAAAGAGGAAATAGCAAAAAGTTTTAAGTTAAAACAGCATAGAGAAAAGGAAGAAGAGGCAAATCGTAATTAAAAATTACAAAATACATTCTAGAATCATAATTTAATTTGCGTTAGGGATTGAAGCGGAAATCCTTTTTAGCGGTTTTTACCGTTAAAAAGATTGCAGCGAAAAGCCCGACTGCTTTTTAGCAGGAACGCCATATAATTATAGGAAATTATGAAGTTTTACTTTTTATTTTTTTGATGATTGGGTTAATTACCGGTGATATGGGCATCGTGTCTCCCAGTAAAAAACCCCAAGGTTTTAAAGGTTCTATATGGTCAAAAATAACTTTTACGATTGCGAGAAGCGGAATTGACAAGAACATTCCTGAAATGCCCCATAAAGCATTCCCTGCAAAAACTACAATTATTGCGAAAAGCGCATTGATTTTTACTTTGGAAGAAACAATTAAGGGAACAATTAAGTTATTGTCTATAACTTGAATTATATAATATATTCCAAGAACATAAAAGGCATACATACCTGATGATTTGGTGGCTAAAGCAACCGCCATTGGTAACGCGACGGCAACCAAGCCTCCGATATAGGGAATTACATTGAGCAGTGCACCAATAATGCCGAGCAAAATGGCATATTCAATGCCAAGCGCAAAAAGGGCCGTAATATTTAAAATTCCCACAATAACAGCTTCAATAACGAGTCCGGCAAGATAACGTTGAATTACAGTTTTGGTTTCGGAAATAATATTGCTGATTCTTTTTTGATCGCTTCTCATAAAAACCCTGTGAATAAACTCAATCAAGAGCTTCTTATAATAGAGCAGAATAAAGACATAAACAGGAATAAGCAGCATAATCATAATGGCGTTGCCAACTGCAAACATGGTCTGACCTACTTGAGCACCGCTCACAGTGAGTGACTCTGTTTTGGCATTTGTGATCCATCTGTTGACTTTCCATTGGTTTAGGTCAAAATAGCGAGAACCCCAATGGGTAAATTCGTTCAATGTTTTGGAAAGCTTGTCGAGTAATATTGGCCAAGTTTCTGCGAAAATACTTGCCTGTCTAAAAATTAGGGCAGCCAATGATGCAGTGATTAAAACGGTAAGGAATAGGGTAAAAATAATTGCGACTACCCTATTTATTTTCATCCTAACAAAAAAGTTGACAATAGGGTGAAGCAAAACGGCAATCATTACTGAAAATATGAGTGGAAGTAAGATTTCCTGGGCAATGTAAAGCATGCTGATAAACGCAAAAAGTCCAACTAGGAGAATCGTTGCTTTTATATAAAATGGCAGTTTTAAACTTTTATTTGCATCCATATCCGGAAAATCTTTCATTTGCTTAATAATTTTCAGGTTCTTTCACTTCTTCCTCGGAATGGCTTCCGAAAAGTTTAAAAATCTTGCTGGCCATTAATTTAATGCCTTCGGTATTTTTTGTAACTAAATTCGTGACGCCGTACATTAAGACCGATCCAAGAAGTTTCTTTATGGGACTATTGACAACACCCTGAAAAATCATTTTTGATAGATAACCCGTGCCAAAACCAACCGTTGTGTTTAAAAAATTATCTTGTATGACGCTAGATTCACCTAAATCTTTTAAAGTATCTAAAATAATGTTCGCAGGCTTCACACTATTGTAGGCCAAATGGAATTGCTCTTTCAGTGCTTTACCGTCTTCAGATTGTTTATTCTCTAACTGAAGAATGGCAGCCCTAAGTTCTCGTTGTGTTGTTATTGGTTCCATGGGTTCATTTATTTAAGTGCTTGCGTAATAATTAAATTACTTAAAGGTTTTTCAATCCATTTATGCAGAAAAAAATGCAATATGAGGCCTGCAATCAAGTAAAATATTGCCACAATAAAGAATCCGTAATAAACCTTTTCCAACAATTCTCCAAGAAACAATGCAACGCCAATGTTAAAAACAAGAAGAAACATAGAAATCATGAGGATAACACTTATCCTGGCCACCACTGAAGTTGCCACGACCGTTGTTGTTTCCAATGCTTTAAGTTTTGAAATCTCATAGGTTGTTTTTCCAAAAGTTTCTGCTTTTTCAAATAATGTTTCAAATATACTTGGCTTTATTTCCATATTCAGGTTATTTTAGGCTAATATTCTTGCATCAGCAAGATTTAACGCCAGTTTTGTGTCTTCTTGTTTTATTGATTTATGATCCATCTTTTTAAAATGCTTTTCCATTAAATTGTTAAATTTTTCTATATAAGCCCTAATCTCGGATTATATAAATACTTAATTGGCATTTGTTTTTATAAACTTTAACTTCAATTTTCATTAGAATTCAAATTGAAGTTAATACGTATAAATTAATTTACCAATAGCATTTTTATTTTTTAGTGGCTTTGTCTACTACTTCTTCAACTTTTTCTTCTACTTTATTAATTTTATTTTCAGTAAATGTGGCAGCTTCCTTTTTAATGGTTTCAAATTTCTTTGCAGCATCATCTAAAAATTCATTAAATTTTTCTTCAAATCCTTCAACATATTCATTTCCTTTTTTAGAAATTTTCTTTCTTGTTTTTGTACCTTTATTTGGTGCAAATAAAATCCCTAAAGCTGCTCCTATGGCTGCGCTTGCTAATGTTGCTAAAATTACTTTTTGTGCTTTCATAATTTATTGTTATTTATGTGATTAATATTTATGCGTACAAAGGTATTCCAAATCCAATTTATTTTTGTTACACAATTCTTAATCAGAATTACATTATTCACACATTTAGCTGCGTTATATGGGATTATTTGGGATTAAATATGGGTGGTTTTTTCCTTATTTATGACTCGTATTTCACCGTATATCTGTAGTGCAATAAATCAAATTTAATACATAAAATTAATCTTCACGATTGTGAGGCGAGATATGCGCACGGAATAAGTAAAATATTACCTGCTTACTTGAATAGACATCCTTCTCAAAAAAATAACAATCTGTTTCTTACCCAATTTTAAGAACGCTGCCCAATTGTACAAGATTTTATTACCTTTGTGGCCTAATTTTCATAAATATTACCATGATTTCAGTAGAAGGACTTAGCGTAGAGTTTGGTGGAACAACCCTTTTTAAGGATATTTCTTTTGTGATAAACGAAAAAGACCGCATTGCCCTTATGGGTAAAAATGGCGCAGGAAAATCTACACTTTTAAAAATAATAGCCGGGTTTCAAAAAGCTTCCAGCGGACGAATTTCTGTTCCGAAAGATAAAATCACTGCTTACCTTCCACAACATTTAATGACAGAAAATGACCGAACTGTTTTTGAAGAAGCTTCACAGGCATTTGCTGAAATACTTGCTATGCAAACCAACATGGATGAACTGAACCATCAGCTCACCATTCGCACAGATTATGAGTCTGAAGCGTATTATAATATTATAGAACAGGTTTCTACACTTAGCGAAAAATTATATAGCAACGGTGAAATTAATTTCAATGCAGAAGTTGAAAAAATAGTGTTGGGATTGGGTTTTGAACGGGCTGATTTTAATCGTCCAACCAGTGATTTTAGCGGTGGATGGCGTATGCGTATTGAACTGGCTAAAATTTTACTGCAAAATCCAGATCTTATATTATTGGATGAACCAACAAATCACCTTGACATAGATTCCGTTCAGTGGCTGGAAAATTTTTTGGTAAACAGCGGCAAAGCCGTCATTGTGATTTCTCACGACCGTGCTTTTGTTGACCGCATCACAACCCGAACCATTGAAGTGACAATGGGTCGCATCTACGATTATAAAGTTAACTATTCAAAATACCTTGAACTGCGTAAAGAACGCCGCGAACAGCAACAAAAACAACTTGAAGAACAACAAAAAATAATAGCCGGCACACAGGAATTCATAGACCGCTTTAAAGGAACCTACTCAAAGACATTACAGGTACAATCTCGTGTTAAAATGCTCGAAAAGCTTGAAATTGTTGAAGTTGATGAAATAGACACTTCTCACTTAAAACTTCGATTTCCGCCTTCTCCCCGCTCAGGAACCTATCCGGTAACGGCTGAAAATGTATCAAAAACTTACGAAAAGCATCTCGTGTTTGATGCAGCTACATTTGCCATCCAACGTGGTGAAAAAGTGGCTTTTGTAGGAAAAAACGGGGAGGGAAAATCGACTTTTATTAAAGCCATTATGGGTGAAATTGAGCACGGCGGCAAACTAACGCTCGGGCACAATACCATGATTGGTTACTTTGCCCAAAATGAAGCTTCTTTACTCGACGAGACTTTTACGGTTTTTCAAACCATAGACAACGTGGCAAAAGGAGATATTAGAACAAAAATAAAAGATTTTTTGGGTGCTTTTATGTTCAGCAGCGAAGATTGGGATAAAAAAGTAAAAATACTTTCAGGAGGAGAACGCACGAGATTGGCTATGATTAAATTGTTGCTTGAACCGGTAAATCTTTTAATTTTGGATGAACCTACAAACCATCTTGATATGAGAACCAAAGACATTCTAAAGCAAGCGCTGATGAATTTTGACGGAACGCTAATACTTGTGTCGCATGACCGTGATTTTTTAGACGGAATGGTGACTAAAATATACGAATTTGGAAACAAGCGCATAAATGAACATTTGGAAGGAATTCAGGAATTCCTTGAACGAAAAAAGATGGTGCGTTTAAATGAACTGGAGAGCGCCATTAAAAAGTAAAATTTTATAAAACAGAAACCTTGAAACAACAAATAAGCATATTGGGATGTGGTTGGCTTGGAAAGCCATTGGCCATCAATTTAATTCAGCAAGGCCATAAAATAAAAGGCTCCACCACTTCTGAATTCAAACTTTCCGGATTCCGGGAAATTGGGGTTGTACCTTTTATAATAAACCTTGACGATTTAAAAGAAAATATTTCAGCGTTTCTAGATTCAGAGCTATTAATTGTAGCATTACCCTCTAAAAACATTGACGGATTTAAAAATCTACTATCACATATTGAAAAATCACCCATAAAAAAGGTCGTTTTTATCAGTTCTACTTCGGTTTATGCAAATTCCAATGAAATGGTTACAGAAGAATCCGACACACTGCCTTCCGCATTGACAACCATAGAAATGCTTTTTAAAAATTCAGTTGGTTTTGATACCACGATCATTCGTTTTGCGGGTTTATTTGGCTATGCCAGAAAGCCCGGTAATTTCTTTTCGAAAGGAAGAAAAATACCAAATCCGGAGGGCTTTGTCAATATGATTCACCAAGATGACTGTATTAGGCTTATTGAAAAAATCATCGCAAAAAAAGCCTGGAAGCAAATTTTTAACGGCTGTGCGGATACACATCCTACAAGAAGGGAATTTTACAGCAAAACAACTTTAGATATAGGGCTTGAACTACCTGTATTTGAAGATGTTGTGGAAAATAATAAAAAAATAATTTCAAACAAAAAATCTAAAGAATTATTAAATTTTGAGTATAAATACGGAAATCTTCTTCAGCTAAATTACGAAAATATCTAAGTTTAAATTATAAATTAATTATTTAAATAATTAGTTATTTTCGGCTTTAATACCTGATCCATTTAAACTATTTATATCAATTTCAACACTAATTTCATTCCTTCTGTTTACCATTTGAAAAGGCGGATTGTATCCGAAATAGCTGAAATTATTAAAGTGCTTTATTCCGTTTTCTTTTAATAAATCATTTAATTTTGAGATATGTTGTTTTATTTTTTCATCGTTTGACCATCCACCAAAAGAAACTGTGGCCACAAATTTTTCCTTTTCGGTTTTAAACTTGACGTTAGGATTGTTTGGTGTAGGTAAATCAGACAATTTATAGTTAGACGGAAGCATAAATTGCATCGTTATTGTATCACTTAAATTTACGACAACAGGAGAAGTCATTGCTATTGATTCATTTTTTTCGTTCCCACCAAAAATATATCCGGCTAACGATTTAAAGCCTTGTCCGGAACTTTCCTGATAGGAATTGGTTTTCATCGTTACATAAGAAAAATTTGCTGCATCATATTTTCTAATTTCAAAGTCATCATATTTTTTTAGAATTTTGTACGGATACATTTCTGTGTTATTCGTTGTTTTCATAATAATAAGTTGAGCAATACAAAAAACAGTAACCAAAGCCGCTAAAACAATAAAAAAAATCTTCATATCTTACTTTAAATGTTTCACTATTTTTTCACTTAAAGGCTCAGTAATGCTGTAAAAAACATCAATTAAATTTCCTTTTTCATCTACCAAATATTTTTGAAAATTCCATTTTACCGAGCTGTTCATAACACCATTCATTTCTTTTTGAGTCAACCAAGTATATAACGGATGTTGATTTTCTCCTTTCACGTCTATTTTTTCTGTCATTAAAAAATCAACGCCATAATTTTTTTCGCAAAAACTTTTAATTTGTGCAGTTGTTCCAGATTCTTGCTCGCCAAATTGGTTGCAAGGCAACCCAATAACAACCAATTTATCTTTATAAGTTTCATGTAATTTTTGTAAATCCTTATATTGAGGGGTAAATCCACACTCAGAAGCTACATTCACAAAAAGAATTTTCTTCCCTTTAAACTGATTTAAATCTATCTTTTCACCGGTTAAACTGTTGATTGCTATATCGTACATATTTGTAGGTTTTATTTGAGTCTTTTTTTCTTGTGCACAGCTTGTGAACATTGAAGTGAAAATCAAAAGGATTGCTGTTATTTTTAGTGTTTTCATTATTTTAAATTTTAAACGTTACAATACCGCAATCTAAGTTAAATATTTGTCCGGACATACCACTAGAATTTTCAGAAATTAAAAAATCTGCCAAAGCTGAAACATCATTGGTATTCAAATATCTTTTAAGCGGATGCTTTTCAGCGATGACTTCCTTCATTTTGTCATTACGAAGTATTTTTGAAACCAAATCGGTATCTGTAACTGTCGGGGCAATGGCATTGACCCTAATTGCCGGAGCTAATTCTGCTCCAAGCGATTTTGTCAATCCTTCAATGGCTGACTTGGATGCGGCAATGCTTGCGTGATAAGGCATTCCCAATTTTGTGGCCACAGTGCTAAATAATAAAATACTTGCATTTGTTCCATTTTTTAAAGGTTTGAGGTATTTTTTAATTGTTTTTACCGCACCAATCACATTAATCTCAAAATCTGTACTAAAATCTTCAATGGTTAAAGTAGAAATAGGCTTTAAGTTTATGCTGCCAGGACAATAAATAAGCGTGTCGATTAATTCAAAATCAGGTAATTCATCGGTTAAAATATCGCAGTTATAATGTGTTAAATTTGGATGAATATTCAAAGGTGCTGACCTGCTTATATTATAAACTTTATTATTTAGCTTTAATTGGGAAGATAAAATGGCATTGCCTATCCCCTTGCTTCCGCCAATAATTAATACTGTTCTCATTGGTAATTCATTTTAATTTTATAAAACTTCAATTTTAGCTGTTCTTAATGTAATTTTGAAGTTCTGCTATTTTTTGTGCATTATTAAATGCACCGCCATAATAGGTCGTAATTGTTGAGGAAGTATCATCCTTAATTCCTCTTGAAGCCACACATAAATGCTTTGCATCAATAATTATGGCAATATCCTCCGTTTTTAAAATATGCTCAAGATCTTTTCCAATTTGATTGGTCAAGCGTTCCTGAACCTGAGGTCTTTGAGCATAATATTGTACTATCCTATTCAGTTTTGACAAGCCAATTACTTTGCCCGAAGAAATGTAAGCCACATGGGCTTTGCCAATAATCGGCACAAAATGATGCTCGCAATTTGAATAAAAAGTGATGTTTTTTTCAACCAGCATTTGGTTGTATTGGTATTTATTTTCGAATAAAGACACTTTAGGCTTGTTCTTTGGATTCAAGCCTGAAAATATTTCATCTATGTACATTTTCGCAACTCTTTCAGGAGTTCCTTTTAGAGAATCATCATTCAAGTCCATTCCCATAACATCCATAATTTGAGCAAATAACACCGAAATTTTTTCTTTTTTTTCTTTGTCTGAAATTTCAAAAGCATTGCTTTTCAATGGTGTTTCCAAATTGGTATACAAGTGATTGTCGCCAATATCATTCACGGAGTAATCATCAAATAAGTTGTCTTCTTCAATTTCTAGCAGGGTATTCAACATAATTTTTTCTGGTTTCATAAAGTCTAATTTTAAGTTCCAATTCTTTTGGAAGTTTAGCAATCAATAAGTTATATATAACAAATGCGATATTCTCCGCAGTTGGATTTAAGGATTTAAATTCAGTTAATTCTTCGTTTAAATTTTTATGGTCAAATTTATTAATGACACTACTTTTTATAATATCCGATAATATTTTTATATCAATCACATAGCCAGTATCTAAATCACAAAAACCAGTAATGCAAACTTCCAAGTCGTAATTATGGCCATGAAAATGGGAATTGTTACATTTCCCAAAAATGCGTTTATTTTTTTCATCGCTCCAATTCGCATTGTGCAATCTATGGGCGGCATTAAAGCTTTCTTTTCTAAATACCGATGTTTTAAACTGATTATTTATCATTTTGTTTAATTATTACAAAACAAAGTTAAACAATAAAAATAATAATAACAAGTATGGTTACTATTAATTATCTATTGTGTAATTGTTAAAATTTATAATGGAACATAAAACAAATGGAATTCGCCAGCCATTTAAGATGAAGGTATTCAAGAATTTTTATTTCTGATAAAGAAAATACATAATGCGCTATTTTAATAAGGTATAGGCAATAAATAATAAAATGTATATGGCTAAGTAAAACCTGTAAAAATTTCTGAACTTTATGTACTTTTTGTTGTTCGGGTAAATATTTCCGAACAGCGCTTTTATTTCTTTAATAAATACTGGCTTTAAATTGATGATCCAACTATCTGTATCATAAACAATTTTGCGAAATTTACTCCGATACATCGTTAGCGGAAGTCCCCATACGATAAATAAAATTAACCAAATATGTTTTGTGATTTCCATTTATAAATTACTTTTTTGGAAACCAGGGAAAAAATGCAGGCGTTTTCTCAACGTAATCTTTGTATTGCGGTTTGGTATTTATTAATGTTCGTTCTAGCAAAGATACTCCAGAAACCTTTACAATTAAAAGTGTCATTAATAAGGAACCTAAAAGTGGCAAATAACTACCCGCTGCCACTGAAAAAAGCCCAAAAGCCCACCAAACAGCAGCGTCCCCAAAGTAATTGGGATGGCGCGTGTACTTCCAAAATCCGGTATTTAACACTTTTCCCTTATTATCTGGATTGGATTTAAACCTGGCCAGCTGAAAATCTCCGCCAGCTTCAAACGCAAAACCAATGATCCATGCCAATATCCCGGCATAATCAAAAAAGTTTAAAGTGTTCTCGTTTGCATAAAACTGAGCGCCTAGTAACGGTGCAGAAATTAACCACAACAATACTCCCTGAAGCAAAAAGACCTGAAAATAACTAATCCACCAATAACGCTTTGGTCCGTAATCCTTTCTAAATTTTTGGTAACGAAAATCCTCCCCTTTTCCCAAATTACGCCAAGCCAAATAAATGGATAGCCGCAATCCCCAAATAATTAACAAGGTTAAAACAATTAATTTTCTAATTTCCAGTCCATCCGTTTTATAGTAATAAAAAATACCTGCAATCACAAAACCCAATCCCCAAAACGGATCAACAATACTGGCGTTTTTTATTAAAACGCTCACAAACCAGAGCAATGTCATTGCAATTACGACTAGCAACAAGCCCGTAAAATATAATTCAAAATAACCCATAGCTTAAGTTTTTAGTATTGTGATTTAAACATTATAAATAACTTTATTAAGTATGCTGCAAATATATAAAATGTTTATATATATATTGTTATTGTTAAACAAAATAACATATCTTCGCATACTATTTTTTTATTCTTAACATAAAAATAACCAATAAAATATTCAAAGCAAAATACCTCAAAATAAAGTATCACTAATAAATTAATTTTTTTGTAAATTTAAATTATGAAAATTTTACTAACAGGAACAACTGGTTACATAGGAAAAAGGTTATTGCCTATTCTGCTGGCTGAGGGTCATGAAGTTATTTGTTGCGTGCGCGACAAGAAACGAATAGACTTAAGCGGCTTCGAGGTTAAAAATATAAAAATTATTGAGCTGGACTTTCTGGATGCCGGCTCATTGGATATAATTCCAAAAGACATTGATGTGGCTTATTATTTAATTCATTCTATGTCGGTAAGCACCAATGATTTTGAGACATTGGAAGAAATTTCTGCAAAAAATTTTAAAAAGAGTCTGCAAAAAACATCTGTTAAACAGGTCATTTATTTAAGTGGAATAGTAAATGAGCAAGAATTATCGAAACATTTGACTTCCAGAAAAAATGTTGAAGACATCCTTTCTTCAGGCACCTATAATCTGACTACTTTACGTGCCGGTATTATTGTTGGTTCAGGAAGTGCTTCTTTTGAAATTATGCGTGATTTGGTGGAAAAATTACCCATTATGCTAACGCCAAAATGGTTGAATACAAAATCGCAGCCTATCGCCATAAGAAATGTCTTGGAATTTTTAAAAGGGGTGATTTTAAATGAATACACTTATAATAAGAGCTTTGATATTGGAGGCCCGGAAATTTTCACCTACAAAGAAATGTTGTTGACATTTGCAGCGGTTCGCAAGCTGAAACGTACCATAATCACCTTGCCAATCATGACGCCAAAGCTATCTTCCTACTGGCTTTATTTTGTAACATCAACCTCATATAAACTTGCGACAAACCTGGTTGACAGCATGAAAGTTGAAGTAATTTGTAAGGAAAATGACTTGGCAGAGCTACTTCAAATAAAATTAATACCCTATAAAGAAGCGGTTCAGCTTGCTTTCGACAAAATTAACCAGCAAGATGTGATTTCAAGCTGGATTGACGCACAATCGAGCAACGTGCTTTCAAGAGGAATTTCTAATTTAATTGAAGTTCCTACTTTTGGCTGCTTTATGGACAAACGTGAAAAAGCGCTTAAAAACGAAAAAGAAACGCTCGATAAAATTTGGTCCATCGGCGGTGAAAAAGGTTGGTATTACGCCAACTTTTTATGGTCCATGCGCGGATTTTTAGACAAACTTTCCGGAGGTATCGGTTTAAGAAGAGGACGAAAAAGCAATACCAAGCTTTCCGCAGGAGATTCTCTGGATTTCTGGAGGGTTTTATATGCTGACAGAAAGGAAAAAAGATTGTTGCTTTATGCTGAAATGAAACTTCCCGGTGAAGCCTGGCTCGAATTTAAAATTGAAAATAAGATACTATATCAAACAGCTACATTCAGACCACTAGGACTCTGGGGAAGAATTTACTGGTACCTTGTTTTGCCTTTTCACGGCGTTATTTTCAAAGGAATGATTCATAAATTAACTGAATAAGCACTATGGGATTTTACCAACTGAAACAAACACAAAGAATAAAGGGAACTATAGATGAAGTTTGGGATTTCATTGCTTCGCCTGAAAATTTGAAGAAAATTACCCCAGATTATATGGGTTTTGACATCACTTCAGGCGACTTGCCTGAAAAAATGTACCCTGGAATGATTATTTGTTATAAAGTGAGTCCGCTTTTCGGATTTAAAATGAATTGGCTTACAGAAATAACGCAGGTTCATGAAAAGAAATTTTTTATTGATGAACAACGCGTTGGCCCTTATAAAATATGGCATCACCAGCATAGGATTGAGCCAATTGAAGGTGGCGTTTTAATGACAGATATCGTAACCTATCAGCCACCCATGGGGTTTTTGGGATCTATAGCCAATACGCTGATCATTAAAAACAAATTGAATGAAATATTTACCTACAGAACAAATGTGCTCAACCAAATTTTTGGAGAACTGAAATAATAATTTTTTACTGCAGCTTTTTTAAACCTATTTGGTATTTCTTGGCAAAGCCTCTTCAGGAAATGGAAAAATAATAGTTGAATTCTTTTCAGCAGCAATATTTGCTAAGGTTTGATACAATCTTAATTTTATTGCAGACGGTGATTGATCTATCAGTTTCCCGGCCTCTAACAATTTACCGGCTGCTTGTTCTTCTGCCAGTGCCAAAATAATTCTGGCTCTTCTGGATCGTTCTGCTTCTGCCTGATTGGCCATCATTCGCCTCATGTTTTCAGGTAATTGAATGTCTTTAATTTTAACATCAATAATCACAATACCCCATTCTTTGGTTTCCTGTTCAACAATCGCTTTTATATTCTTTCCCATTTCTTCTCTTTTAGACAAAATGGTGTCCAGTTCCACTTTTCCACAAACATCTCTTAAAGCAGCTTGTGACAGTTGTGCAATGGCGAAATTGTATTCTTCAACCCGTAAAACGGCCTTTTCCGGGTCATCAATTTTGAAAAACACAACACCGTCAATACTACAAGGCACGTTGTCTTCAGTCATAACTTCCTGAGAAACTATATTAAAGGTAATAACGCGAATATCAACCGTTTGAATTGTTTCAACAATTGGAATAATCCATCGGAATCCAGGCTCCAAAATTTCAACATATTTCCCAAATCTAAATTTTAAAGCTCTTTTATATTCGAAAATAATTCGTATTCCGCTAAATAAAAACAATACAATAATAATTGTAAAAAAAACTGATGGGTACATACTTTATGATTTAAGTTAATAAATTGAGGTTTTTAATGCTCCTAATAAACTATCTAAAGGCTGAAATTTATAGAGGGGATATCAATTGCTTAGACTTAAAATTTTAGCAATAAAAAAAAGAATATTTTTTATGCTATTGATGGTCCATTTAAATTTACGAAATTTTATGGGAATGGCAAAAGAAAAATTTAGCTTATAAAGGTTATTAAATTTTTAATGAATCATTTTTATGGCAGCTTCCGCACAACGTTCACCATCCATAGCGGCAGAAACAATTCCGCCGGCATAGCCTCCACCCTCTCCGCAAGGGAAAAGTCCGGCTATTTCAGGATGCTCTAAGTTTTCTTTTCGAGGGATATTCACAGGTGAAGAAGTTCGTGATTCCACGCCCACAACATTTGCTTCTTCGGTATAAAACCCTTTCATTTTTTGTCCAAATTCAATAAACCCCTTTCTCAATCGGCCTCCAATTATTTTTGGCAATAAGGAATGTAAAGGCGCCGATTTTAATCCAGGCTGATAAGAAGTTTCATTCAAACTTGAAGACAATCTTCCTTCTACAAAATCGGTAAGTCTTTGAGCTGGGGCAGCCTGACTTCTGCCTCCTGCCAAAAAAGCCAGTTTTTCCATATCTTTTTGAAATTCCAACCCTCTTAAAACACCAAATTGCTCGTATTTGTGTAAATCCTTTTCTGCATTTATTTCCACTACAATTCCGGAATTTGCAAATTTGCTGTTTCGTTTTGAAGGCGACATTCCGTTTACCACCACTTCTCCAGGAGCAGTTGCAGCAGGAACAATAAATCCGCCAGGGCACATGCAAAATGAATACACACCTCTGTCATTTACCTGATGAACCAAACTATAAGCAGCCGGCGGCAACAATTCATTGCGTTCATCTTCACAATGATATTGAACAGAATCAATAATTTGCTGAGGATGTTCAACGCGAACGCCCATTGCGAAAGATTTGGCTTTTAAGAAAATATTTTTTCTGTGCAGTAAATAATAAATGTCACGTGCCGAATGTCCGGTTGCTAAAATTAACGCCTGCACAGGCATTTCTTTATCGTTTTGTAATTTTATTGCACAAATTTTATGGTCTTTAATAATGAAATCTACCACCCTGCTTTCAAAATGAATTTCACCGCCAAATTTTAAAATGGTTTCCCTAATGTTTTCTACAATTTTGGGTAATTTATTGGTGCCGATATGCGGATGGGCATCAACAAGAATTTGCTCGGTAGCGCCGTGAAACACAAAATTTTCAAAAACCCTGCGAACATCACCGCGTTTTAAACTTCGTGTATATAATTTTCCGTCGGAATAAGTGCCAGCGCCACCTTCACCAAAACAATAATTAGAATCTTCATCCACAATATGAAATTGATTGATAGCGCGTAAATCCCGCCTTCTTTCCTTAACTTTTTTTCCTCTTTCCAATACCACAGGTTTATAACCCAGTTCAATGCAACGTAATGCGGCAAACATACCTGCTGGCCCAAAACCAATTATATGTATTTTTTTAGCAGAAGAAACATCTTTGTATTCGAATGAATATTCAGAAGATTCAGGCAGTTGCTCTTGAATGTATACAGCAACTTTATAATTAAAAAATATTTCAGACTTTCGGGCATCAATAGATTTTCTTAACACTTTTACAGCATTGATGTCTTTTTGATCAATACCTAAAAAGCGTGCCGACTTTTTTTCTAAAATACCTTCCAGCTTTTCTTCTTGAAGAGGAATCCGAAGTTGTATGTTTTTAATCATAAATGCAAAAATACTCAAATTTCAAAGAAAAACTAAACTCAAAAAATGGTTTTTTATTTTCTTGAATTTAATTCTGTTTCAATTTCACTAATTTATTTTTCAATTAAAATCATAATTTTCTTATACAATTATTTTTACTAATCTCACATTGGCATATTTAAAACAATTAATGGTCATTCCTACTTGCAGGAGTTTTTTTTACAGATGTCATGTAGGAATTTTATCATTAGTCATTTTTGTTTTTACATCAAGAGATTTTAAGATTTCGTTACAAGAATTTAGTAAATCTGTATAAAAAAATTTAAGTGCATTTAAAGGGGTTGCAATTAATAATATATGGTGCTTAAGCGTCTAATATACCCAAATATATATAAAATATATTTTAAGTTTTACATAATTGTTATGCAATCGTTTATGCTGAAATAATTTGAATTGTTTTTTATATTCAAATCAAAATTTTATTAAATAATTTGAAATTTCAGATTATAATTTTTTTAAGGTAGTATTTTAGGGACTATTCGCTGTTTTTCACACATCTTTAACTTAAATTTGCTTAGAAATAAGTATCATTGCATATGCTAAATAAAATATTATATACGGCTTTATTTTTACTTTCACTGCAGGGTTTTTCACAGGAAATTAAAAATACCGATACCCTAAAAAAAAGTTCAATTTTGGTTACATTAAGAGGCCAGATTATTGATAATGCCAGTAAATTGCCTTTAGCTGGTGCACATTTATTTAATTTAAATTCGGTAATTGGGACAATTTCTAATAATAATGGAATGTTTGAGCTTGCAACCATCGTAAATGATACTATTTATGTTTCTTACTTGGGGTTTCAATCCATAAAACTAAAAATCACCAACGATTTACTGAAAGGAAATGAATTGGTTATTGAATTATATGAAAGAACTGAACCAATGGATGAAATTGTGGTGAGCTCCCACAAACTTATCGGTGTTTTAGAAATTGATGCAAAAAATGTCCCTCAAGATAAATATTCCCGTATTCATATAAACGGTTTGCCTCAAACTTATGAGGTAGGATCGAGACAGCGTAAAGAATTTAATTCACCCATTGACGCCCTTTTTAGACCCATTGATTATGTATACAATATGTTTGGTAAAAGTCCGAAACAGTTAAAAAAGTTGAAGAAATTGAAAGATGATGATAATCTTCGCAACATGTTGGAAGCCAAGTTTAACAGAGAATTATTGATGGAATATTTAGGGATGTCTGCTGGAGAGTTAAATGAATTGTTAAATGAATGTAATTACTCTGACTATTTTATAAAATCTGCCAGCGATTTACAGCTTATTGAAGCAGTTTTGCTTTGTTACGAAAATCATAAAGCCATTAAAAAAGGAAGCACTATTAAGGAAAAGTAAAACAATTAGGCAATTAGTTAATGAGCAAATTAGCTGATTACAGAAAAGAGAGTAGCGACAAAAGTTAATGGAAATAAACCGTTCACAATTAAACGATTAAACAGTTAAACAAATAAATAAGGGTTGCTTAGCGAAGCCGAAGCGAACAAATAATCAATTTTCACTTTGCGACTAGTTCATCTAATAATTCTCTTATTTTATTACTGTTCCAATCGGCTGAACCTGTTTTTGCAATTAATATATTTCCACTTTTATCAATTAAATATGTTGCCGGGATGCTGTTTGTTTTCGTAAAACTGTCTGGTGGTAAACTCAATGAATTGTAAACAGGTAAGTCATATCCGTTTTTATTAAAAAAAACCTCAACTTTCCCCCAATCTTCGTTGGTTACAAATACAAAAGACACTTTATCTTTATAATCAGCATATAATTTTTGTATCATTGGCATTTCTGCTCTGCAAGGTGGACACCAAGTAGCCCAAAAATTCACAAAAATTACCTTGTTTTCAAGTTCCTTAAAATTGATGCTTTCCGTATTTAATCCTTTTAAGCTCCAATCATTAGAACTTAACTTTTCACTTTTATCAACATTTTTTATTGATGGCGCAAAGGCAATTTGGCGCATAAACCACTCTCTTGAAGATGGATACAACAATACTGCTATAGCTATTACAAAAATAATGTTTGAAACAGACTTTTTATTTAATTTGAAATTCATAAACTTCTATTTTTAGATTTAGTAGTTTTATTTACAATTCCTTACAATTCCTTACAATTCAAAATAAAAAAACCTTTGAAATTCAAAGGTTTTTTTATTTAAAAATTGTAACTAACCTATTATTTGGCTGTTAATCCTTTAGTTTTCCTAATATTTCAGCTACTTTTTCGCCAATTTTAGCTGGAGATTCCACAACGTAAATTCCATTTTCTCTTAAAATAGCCATTTTCGCTTGTGCCGTATCATCTTTCCCTCCAACAATTGCGCCTGCATGTCCCATTGTTCTACCTTTTGGAGCAGTTTGGCCGGCGATAAAACCAACCACAGGTTTTTTATTTCCTGTTTCTTTTACCCAGCGGGCAGCCTCTGCTTCGAGTTGGCCTCCTATTTCACCAATCATTACAATTAGTTCAGTTTCTGGATCATTCATTAACAATTCAACAGCTTCTTTTGTGGTTGTTCCAATAATTGGATCTCCTCCAATACCAATGGCTGTAGTAATTCCATATCCTTTTTTCACCACCTGATCGGCAGCCTCATAAGTTAATGTTCCAGATTTGGAAACAATACCTACATTTCCTTTTTTGAAAATAAAACCTGGCATAATGCCTACTTTTGCTTCGCCTGGTGTAATTACTCCCGGACAATTAGGTCCAACCAATCTACAGTCTTTATTGTCAATATAAGCTTTTACTTTGACCATATCAGCAACAGGAATCCCTTCTGTAATACAAATAATTACTTTAATTCCTGCGGCAGCGGCTTCCATAATAGCGTCAGAGGCAAATGCCGGTGGCACAAAAATTATTGACGTATCTGCTTTTACTTTATCAACTGCATCTTGCACGGTATTAAAAACAGGTTTTTCTAAATGTAATGTTCCTCCTTTTCCAGGAGTTACGCCACCAACAACATTTGTTCCATATGCTATCATTTGGGTTGCGTGAAAAGTGCCTTCACTTCCAGTAAATCCTTGTACAATTATTTTTGAATCTTTATTGACTAAAACGCTCATTTAAGTTTATTTTTGAATTAAAGTATTTATCGTATTACAAAAGTAATTTTTTCTAAGTTTAAGACGGCTGAATTTATTACTTTTTTTGATTTTTTATCATTTGTTTTATTTCAGCCATTTCCTTCAATTTCTTTCTTGATTCCTCCACTGGTGTTCCAAAATAACTGATGCCTCCTTTTAGCGATTTGGTTACGCCTGTTTGTCCTAAAACAACCGCGCCTTCTCCAATGGTAATTCCGCTATTTGTGCCAACTTGCCCCCATAAAGTAACATTATTTTCAATAATAACGCAACCTGCAATGCCGGTTTGTGAAGCAATTAAACAATTTTCGCCTATAACAGTATCGTGACCAACCTGAACCTGATTGTCTATTTTTGTGCCTTTTTTAATGGTTGTGTTGGCAGAAACACCTCTGTCAATGGTGCAAAGTGCACCAATATCAACATTATCTTCAATAATCACGCTACCGCCTGAAAGCAATTTATCATAACCATCTGCACGTTTTTTATAATAAAATGCATCCGCACCTAAAACAGATCCTGCATGAATGGTCACATTGTTTCCTAAAATACAATTGTCGTAAATAGTTACATTGGGATGAATTAGGCAATTATCACCAATTTTAACATTATTTCCTATAAATACATTTGGTTGAATAACCGTATTTTCCCCTATTACTGCCGATTTTGAAATTGATGAATTAACAGCTTTAAACGGATTAAAATGTTTGGTAAGTTTATTGAAATCTGTGAACGGATCTTCTGAAATCAGCAATGCTTTTCCTTCAGGACATTCCACTTCTTTATTTATCAAAATAACCGAGGCCTTTGAATTCAACGCTTTATCATAATATTTTGGGTGATCGACAAAAACAATATCGCCTTCTTCAACCACATGAATTTCATTAAACCCTGAAATTGAAAAATCGGAAGGACCTACAAAAGTTGCATCAATAATGTCCGCAATTTCTTTCAATTTATATTTTCGTGGAAATTTCATCTGTTTAAATTTTATTTTTTAGCGGTAACAGATGCTGTTCGCATTTAATCATTCCTTTGTGTGTCAAAATTTGTAAAGCTCGTTTGATAAAAATTATTCTTTAACGCGTTCTAAATAAGCTCCTTTTGCAGTATCTATCTTTATTTTATCACCTTCATTAATAAACAAAGGGACATTAATAGTCGCGCCTGTTTCAACAGTTGCAGGTTTAGTTGCGTTTGTCGCAGTGTTTCCTTTTACACCGGGCTCTGTATGTGTTATTTCCAAAACCACACTTGCTGGCATATCGACTGAAAGCGGCAAGTCATCTTCCGTATTGATAATAATGGTTACAATTTCACCTTCTTTTAAAAGATCCGGTGCATCCAATGCGTTTTTACTCAAAGTGATTTGATTATAATCTTGTGTATTCATAAAGTGAAATGAATCACCTTCCGGATATAAATATTGAAATTTTTGAGTTTCAACTCTTATGTCTTCTATTTTTCTTCCTGCAGGAAATGTATTATCCAAGACTTTACCTGAAGATAAACTTTTCATTTTTGTTCTCACAAAAGCAGGGCCTTTACCTGGTTTTACGTGTAAAAATTCAATTACTTTAAAAATATCATTATTATATCTTAAACATAATCCATTTCTAATATCTGATGTAGTTGCCATTTTTTATAGTTTTAAGTTTTAAGCTCTAAATTATAAGTCTCAGCTTTGTTAATAAGGCTTTATACTTAGTACTTTATGTTATTAATTATTAACTTCCTGAATAACCCTTCATAATTCCCCTTTGAGAATTTTTAATGAAAAGAATTATTTGGTCTCTTTCTTTAGTTGCTTCCATTTCGGCTTCAATTTTTTCCAAAGCCTGCGTAGTATTGTAATTTTTTTGATATAAGATTCTATATATATCTTGAATTTCTCTAATTTTTTCTGTATCAAATCCTCTTCTTCTCAATCCTATCGAATTAATACCGATATAAGACAATGGTTCTTTTCCGGCTTTAGAAAAAGGAGGAACATCTTTTCTCACCAATGAACCTCCTGAAACCATAGAATGTTCTCCAATATGAATAAATTGATGTACAGCCACCAATCCACTTAAAATTGCAAAATCACCTATAGTGACATGTCCCGCAATAATGGACCCATTTGCCAAAATACAATTATTGCCAATGATACAATCGTGGGCAATATGTGTGGTAGCCATAATTAAACAATTGTCGCCAATTTGTGTTTTTCCAAGTGCTTTTGTACCTCTGTTTACGGTGACACATTCTCTAATTGTGGTATTATTTCCAATAATTGCCAATGAATCCTCTCCATCAAATTTTAAATCTTGAGGAATTGCGGAAATAACTGCTCCGGGAAAAATTCTGCAATCTTTTCCAATTCTGGCGCCTTCCATAATGGTTACATTTGAACCAATCCAAGTTCCTGAGCCAATTATGACATTGTTATGAATTGTGGTAAAAGGTTCAACAACAACGTTTGTTGCAATTTTCGCCTGTGGATGTATATATGCTAAAGGTTGATTCATTATTCTGTAGGTTTTCTGGCTATTTGCGCCATTAATACTGCCTCTACCACCAATTTATCATTTGCATAGCCGTAAGCCTGCATATGACAGATCCCTCTTCTTATTGGTGAAATTAATTCAGCACTAAAAATTAAAGTATCTCCTGGTAAAACTTTTTGTTTAAACTTAACATTATCCATTTTCATAAAATAAGTCAAGTAATTTTCCGGATCTGGAACAGTGCTTAATACCAATACACCGCCACATTGTGCCATTGCTTCAACTTGCAAAACACCAGGCATTACGGGTGCCCCTGGAAAATGTCCAATGAAATAAGCTTCATTCATGGTCACATTTTTCATTCCCACCACATGCCTATCCGATAATTCTAAAATCCGGTCTATCAACAAAAAAGGTGGTCTGTGAGGAAGAATACTCATAATTTTATGAATATCCATTAAAGGAGGTTGTGTTAAATCGAATTTTGGAACACAATTTCGTTTTTCTAGTTTAATAATTTTTTGAAGTTTTTTTGCAAAAACAGTATTTACCAAATGTCCCGGTTTATTTGCAATAATTTTCCCTCTGATTCTTGTGCCAACTAAAGCCAAATCTCCAATAACATCTAACAACTTATGACGGGCAGCTTCATTTGCCCAACGTAATGTAAGGTTGTCCAATATGCCGTTTGGTTTAACAGTGAGTGTCTCTTTATTAAAGGCCTTTTTTAATTTGGACATTGTTACCTCAGATATTTCTTTATCCACATAAACAATGGCATTGTTTAAATCGCCTCCTTTAATTAAGTTATTGTCCAACAAAGTTTCCAATTCGTGAAGGAAACTAAAAGTTCTTGCATTCGCTATTTCAGTTTTAAATTCTGAAAGCGAATTCATTGTTGCATTTTGGGTGCCTAAAACTTTGGTGCCAAAATCAACCATAGCTGTTATTTGATAAGTATCGCAAGGCATTAAAATAATTTCGCTTCCAGTTTCTTCATCTTTATACGAAATAATGTTTTTGACAATATATTCGTCTCTTTCGGCATCTTGCTCTTCTATTTCAGCTTTTTCAAGGGCTTCCACAAAATGTTTGGATGATCCGTCCATTATTGGAGGCTCTGGAGCATTGATTTCAATAATAATATTATCTATATCAAGGGCTACAACTGCAGCTAAAACATGTTCAGAAGTATTTACAAAAACACCTTTCTTTTCAAGATTTGTACCTCTTTGTGTATTTATAACATATTCTGCGCTTGCCTCAATAATTGGTTCTCCTTCTAAATCTTTTCTCACAAAAATATATCCATGATTTATGGGTGCAGGCTTAAAAGTTAGGGTGACTTTATTGCCAGTATGCAAACCAACACCCGAAAGTGTTACTTCTTTTTTGATAGTTTTTTGTTTATTCTTCATTTTTTCTCTTTTAAAGCTTTAATATCTTTCTCCAATGCATTTATGGTTGCAACCAGTTCGGGTAATTTTTTAAAATAAACAAATGATTTACTAAAATCTGAATATCCCATTGCAGGAGATCCTTGTATTATTTCATTGTCTTTAATATTTCTTCCTACGCCAGCCTGAGCTTGTATCCTGACGTTATTTCCAATACTTATATGCCCAACAATCCCAACTTGTCCTCCTATCATACAATTTTCACCAATTTTTGTTGAACCTGCAACACCTGTTTGCGCTGCAATAACTGTGTTTTGACCTATCTCAACATTATGAGCTATTTGAATTTGGTTGTCTAATTTTACGCCGTTTCTTATTATTGTTGAGCCTAATGTAGCTCTGTCAATAGTTGTTGCTGCGCCAATATCAACATTGTCTTCAATAACAACATTTCCTATTTGGGGTATTTTAGTAAAAATCCCTGAGGCATCCGGGGCAAAGCCAAACCCGTCCGAACCCAAAATTACGCCGGCGTGCAATGTGCAATTTGAACCGATAATTGTTTCGGAATAAATTTTTGAACCTGCGTGAATTATTGCGTTATCGCCAATTTTTACATTATCACCAATATAAACATTCGGGTAAATTTTTACATTATCACCAATAAAAACGTCGGCGCTTATGTAAGAAAAAGCCCCTAAATATAAATTAGTGCCAAAAATTGCTGATTCGTCAATAAAAGACGGCTTTTCTATTCCGGTTTTTCTTAATTTTACTTGATCATAAAACTCCAATAGTGTTGAAAAAGCCTGATAAGCATCATTAACTTTAATGAGGGTTGTTTCAACCTCTTTTTCAAGCACAAAGTCCATATTCACAATCACTATGGACGCTTTTGTGGTATATAGATAAGGGGTATATTTGGGATTCGACAGAAATGTTAGAGATCCTTTTTCTCCTTCTTCAATTTTTGAAAGACTAAATACTTCAACGTTTTTATTTCCGAAGATTTCTCCTTCTAAAATTTCTGCTATTTGAATTGCTGTAAATTTCATGATATGCAAAAGTAAAAAAAAACTTCAACTCCACCTATTTCTTTGGATAGCAGATATAGTACTTATAAACCGGATTAGACAATGCCTGTATATTTAAATGGTCAGATGCCTCTGTTACATCCTTTAAGCTTCCGTTTTTATATATAATTTGAATATTATTTTTTGTTGCATCATAAGCCTGATTGCAAATTTCGCCGTGATATACAAAATAATCCAGCTCGCCATTGCTATAATTGAACTTTTCTTTAACCTGTTCTTTTATGGTTAACAATTGGTTTTTGGTAAAAGGTTCATTTTGAAGCATTACTTTTGGCAATCTTCTGTTAACAAGACTTTTGGACAAACTTGAAAGTATCTTATCATCGTTAGAAATCCATTCTTTTATGGCAGCCAAAATATCATAATCATCAAGTTTTGAAAACAATTTTAAGTTTTCTTGAGAAACATGAGCTTTATTAATGGGTTGTTTTAAAAAAATGGACAGCGTTTTTGTAGCCGGCAATTCTATGCCCGATAAAGAAAGTTCTTTAGCGCGTTTTAATATTTTTTCTAATAATTTTTCTGCAACAAGCGCCGTTTTATGCAAATAAACCTGCCAATACATGATTCTGCGGGAAACAATAAAACTCTCAACACTGTAAATCCCCTTTTCTTCAACCACCAAATTATCATTTTTCACATTGAGCATCGTAATTAAACGTTCGGAATTTATGGTTCCTTCAGCAACGCCTGTATAAAAACTATCCCGTTTTAAATAATCAAGCCTATCCACATCTAACTGACTCGAAATTAGTTGGTATAAAAATTTACGATGATAATTTCCCTGAAATATTTCAATCGCCAATGAAAGTTGTCCGTGAAACTCAACATTTAAAGCCTCCATAAACAACAATGAAATATTTTCATGAGAAATACCTTTAATAAATTGCCCTTCTAACGCATGCGAAAATGGTCCGTGACCAATATCGTGCAATAAAATCGCAATATAAACTGCCGTTGCCTCTTCTTCGGAAATTTGAGTGCCTTTAAATTTTAAAATTCTTACTGCTTTCTGCATTAAATGCACACTTCCTATGGCATGGTGAAATCGTGTGTGGTGTGCACCCGGATAAACCAAGTATGACAATCCCATTTGAGATATTCTTCTTAATCTTTGAAAATAAGGGTGTTCAATTAAATTGTGAATTAAAATATTAGGAATTGTAATAAATCCGTAAATTGGGTCGTTTAATATTTTTAGTTTGTTCGTTTTTTTTTCGTTCAAAACAATGAGTTTTATAAATGATAGTACAAAGATAACAATATGGGTAATATAAAAATTTTATGGGTTGATGATGAAATAGATCTTTTAAAACCTCACATTCTTTTTTTGGAGAAAAAAGGATATTCTGTTTCTGTATCCAATAATGGTGCCGACGCGATTGATATGTGTGAAGAAAACAATTATGACATTGTTTTTTTAGATGAACATATGCCGGGTTTAAGCGGGTTAGAAACGTTAAGCCAAATAAAAAGCAAACGACCAAACCTTCCAATTGTGATGATTACCAAGAGCGAAGAGGAATATATTATGGAAGAAGCTATTGGGAATAAAATTGCTGATTATTTAATTAAACCTGTTAATCCACATCAAATATTGTTGAGTTTAAAAAAGAATTTAGACCATTCTCGTTTGATTTCAGAAAAAACCACCTCAAATTATCAGCAGGAATTTAGAAAAATAGCAATGGATTTGGGTATGGTAAATTCTTATGAAGAATGGATTAATATTTATAACAAGTTGGTTTATTGGGAATTGGAACTTGAAAACATCAGCGATTCAGGAATGATTGAAATATTGGAAAGTCAAAAACAAGAAGCCAATTCGTTGTTTTTTAAATTTATAAAGAAAAATTATAAAGATTGGATTCAGGATGAAGATGCGCCCACTATGTCGAATACCCTATTCAAAAAAGTAATAATTCCTGAGATTAATACCTCAAAAGGAACTTTACTGGTTGTTATCGATAATCTACGCCTCGACCAGTTTAAAATTTTAGAACAAACCATCACTAAATATTATAAAAAACAGGAAGAAATCGCTTTTTACAGTATCTTACCAACTGCTACTCAATATGCCCGAAATGCTATTTTTTCAGGTTTAATGCCTTTGGAAATGGAACAACAACATCCTCAATATTGGAAAAATGACCCAGATGAAGGCGGTAAAAATTTACATGAAGAAGAATTTTTAGAAGCACAATTAAAACGACTTCGACAAAATATTAAATGGGGATTTTATAAAATAACCAATCTGAAAGCAGGAAAACAATTGGTTGAAAATTTTAATTCCATCAAAGAAAATGATTTAACAGTCATTGTTTACAATTTTGTTGATATGCTTTCACATTCAAAAACTGAAATGGAAGTTATTAAAGAATTGGCTAGTGATGACAAGGCTTATAGGTCGTTAACCAATAGTTGGTTTTTAAATTCACCTTTGTTGGAAATCATTCAAAAAGCCCAAAATTTAGGATTAAAATTGATTATTACAACAGATCATGGCACCATAAACTCTAAGGTTCCGTCAAAAGTGGTCGGGGATAAAAATATAAGCTCCAATTTAAGATACAAAACCGGAAGAAGCTTGTCTTATGAAGAGAAGGATGTCTATGCCGTTAAAAACCCTAAGGAACTCTTATTGCCATCAATTTCAATAAATAGCGCGTTTATTTTTGCCAAAGAAGATATCTTTTTTGCCTATCCAAATAATTACAATCATTTTGTTAACTATTTTAAAAATACCTATCAACATGGCGGAATTTCTTTAGAGGAAATGATTATTCCATGTGCTATATTTGTACCTAAATAAGTTTTGAGTTAGAAGTAAACAAATAGGCAATAGGCATAGATAATTAGCAAATTAGCTGATTAAAGAAAAGAGAATAGAGACAAAAGTTAATGGAAATAAGCAATTTTCAACTTTTCAACTTTTTACAAATAAACAATTACACAGTTAAACAGTTAAACAATCAAGTATAGTCCAGCCGTATATGATTAAAAATTACTCTTTAGAAGAATTACCCGCAATTGCAAAAGAAATTATAAAATCCGCAAAACACAAAGTATTGCTTTTTTATGGAGAGATGGGTGTGGGAAAAACCACTTTGATTAAAGAAATTGTAAAGCAATTAGGAAGTTCAGATAATGTAAGTTCCCCTACTTTTTCAATTGTTAATGAATATCATACCGCAAATGACGAAAAAATATATCATTTTGATTTTTATAGAATAAATAATGAAAATGAAGCTTTAGACATCGGCGTTGAAGAATATTTTTACAGTGATTGGTGGTGCTTAGCAGAATGGCCGGAAAAAGTAAAAAATTTAGTACCTTTAAATTCGGTATTGATAACAATAACCTCAAACAGCGACCAATTACGAACTATAGAACTTAGAAATAATGAGTAAAAAAATTTCTTCACCGTTTAGTCAGCAGGAGTTAATTCCACAAGAAGAAACTTTAGAGATTATAAAAAGGAAAAGCGAACTTGTTATTGGAATTCCAAAAGAAACGCATTATCAGGAAAAAAGAGTTTGTTTAACCCCTGATGCTGTTGCTGCATTAACTGCGCTTGGACATAAATTTGTGATTGAAACCGGAGCCGGTGATGGGGCAAACTTTTCGGATAATGAATATTCCGAAGCCGGAGCAAAAATTTCTTATGATATCAAAGAAGCATTTGGTTGCCAAATGGTATTAAAAGTTGAACCACCTTCTTTAGATGAAATTAAATTAATGAATCCGCAAAGCATCCTTTTTTCGGCTTTGCAATTAAAAACACAGACAAAAAAATATTTTGAGGAATTGGCAAGCAAACGCATTACTGCAATAGCTTTTGATTTTATTAGAGATGACCAAGGTGTTTTTTCAATTGTAAAATCGCTAAGTGAAATTGCAGGAACGGCTTCAATATTAATTGCTGCTGAATTAATGAGCAAGAATAATGAAGGACAAGGTTTATTATTGGGAAATATAGGTGGTGTTCCACCAACGGAAGTAGTCATTTTAGGCGCAGGAACCGTTAGTGAATTTGCGGCCCGTTCTGCAATGGGCTTGGGAGCCAGTATAAAAGTCTTTGACAATTCTATTGCAAAATTACGAAGCTTACAACACCGTTTAGGTCATCCTATTTACACGTCAACAATACAACCAAAAACATTGCAAAAAGCATTAATGCGCTGTGATGTTGCCATTGGAGCTGTTAGAGGAAAATTGCGCTCCCCTATTTTGGTTACGGAAGAAATGGTAATGAAAATGAAGAATGGGGCTGTAATAGTTGATGTTAGTATTGATTGTGGAGGATGTTTTGAAACTTCTGAGGTTACAACCCATAAAAAACCAACTTTTGAAAAACACGGAATCATTCATTATTGTGTTCCAAATATTCCTTCCCGATACTCAAGAACAGCCTCAGTTTCAATAAGTAATACTTTTACGCCTTATTTGTTGAGCATCGCTGAAGATGGCGGATTTGAAAATGCGGCTCGATTTGACAAAAGTTTGCAAAAAGGGATGTACTTTTACCACGGAATTTTAACCAACAAAACTGTGGCCGACTGGTTTAGTTTGCCTTTTAGAGATATAAATTTATTGTTTTTGTAAAATGACTGTTAAACAACGTTTGCCTTATTATTTAATTGGTTTATTTTTTGGTATAGTGATGGTGGTCTTTTTTCTTGATAAAAAAAGTGCAGAATTTGATTATCTTCCTAATTCCAGAGTGTTAAAAAGTATTCGAAGAAAGCCACAGGTTTTCTCTTCGCAAGCATTGCAAGTCTTAAATTCAAATAAAATAGATTCCTTAAGCATTAATCAAATTTTAAAAAATGGCAATGTTGATATTTGGAATAAAATTAAATTAGATTCTTGTTTTCAATATAACATAAAAGGACGAGATAGTTTAAAAAATATCATGCTAACCGTTAAAAGATGTGATTCTTTTGCCTTTATAGAAAAAATTATTATTGAATAGCAATTTTTGAATAATAATTTTCCTTAATTTTTTTTATGCTTTTTATGGATTTCTCCATCCATTCCTGGTATTTTTCGTCTTTTTCAATTGCTGTCAATTGCCAATTCACGTCAGATTTTTTTAGTTTTTCAGTCATGTTTTGAAGAATGATTGCAGCTGCCACTGAAATGTTCAGACTTTCGGTAAAACCAACCATCGGAATTTTTAAAGATCCGTCCGCATTATCCAACACATCTTTTGAAAGTCCAGCCTTTTCAACCCCAAAAAAGAAAGCTGCCTTTTCTGAAATATCAAAATCTTGCAAAAAACAGGAATCGTTATGTGGGGTTGTTGCGATAATTTTATACCCTTTTGATCGTAAATTCGCAATGCAACCTAACGTATTGTTACTGTCCTTGTTTCGGTATACGGAAAAATCCAACCATTTTTGGGCGCCTTTTGCGATATGGTTTGATGCATAAAATTTATATTTAGTTTCGATGATATGAACATCTTGAAGACCAAAAACATCACAACTTCTCACAACAGCGCTGGCATTTTGCGGCATAAAAATATCCTCAATGGCTACCGTAAAATGTCGCGTTCGATTCTCTAAAACTTCTTTGAATAAATTCCTTCTTTTTTCAGAAACAAACTGCTCTAAATAGTCAATAAATTTATAATCTACCATGTGAAAATTGTGTTTTTTCAAAGATAAAATTTTACTTTTGAATAACTAAAAGATATGAAAAAAATAGTTGTATTAACAGGTGCAGGTATTAGTGCCGAAAGTGGCATTAATACCTTTAGGGATTCCAATGGATTATGGGAAGGACATGACGTTATGGAAGTAGCTTCACCTATGGGCTGGCAAAAAGATAAGGAAAAAGTATTGGGTTTTTACAACAAACGAAGGGCGCAGTTACTTGAAGTTTTTCCAAACGGAGCGCACAAGGCATTGGTAGCGCTTGAAAAAAAATATGAAGTAAGCATTATAACTCAAAATGTTGACGATTTGCATGAACGTGCAGGAAGTTCACAAGTATTGCATTTGCACGGCGAGTTGTTAAAGGCTAGAAGCACTAAAAATACCAACTTAATTTATGACTGGAACAAAGCTATGAATTTGGGTGACTTTTGCGAAGAAAATTCACAGCTCAGGCCTCATATTGTTTGGTTTGGTGAAGATGTACCCTTGTTTGACAAAGCACTTGAAATCACTTCCGAAGCTGATATTTTAATTATTGTGGGGACGTCCATGCAGGTATATCCGGCCGCTCATTTAATTAATTGCGCAAAATCAACCATTTCTATTTATTTTATTGACCCGAAACCTGTTATTCAACAAAATCTATATTCAAATTTAACTGTTTTGGCTGAAAAAGCTTCAATTGGCGTTGTTAAGGTTGTTAACCAATTAATTGGTTAATTGCATTAAATAATCCTCCTTTTGAAATTTGACTTCCCATTTCAATGAGTTCAAATAATTCAAAATTACGCTCTTTTGTATATTTTTTTTCTGCCTTAAAATAGTCAAATTGTTCATTGAGCGGATTCTTTAAAAACCATTGAAAATCGTCTGTGTTTAAAAAACTTTTGTTGTTATTTTTTAATTTGATATAAATTCTAATAATGAGATCCGACTGACATTTAAATAAATTAATATGGCCTTCAGAAATATGTTCTAAATATTCGGTTTTACTTAAAACATCTTCCCAAACAACATCACTAAATATATTTAATTCTTCTTCAGCCATAGAAGGATTTTCCTTTTTTATGTTTGCCCATTCTTTTGCATCAATTTGTTGAGTTGCCAAAAACTCAGCAAATTCCTGGTGTAATTCCAAAAATTGTTCTTTCGTTAATTGTCTGTATTTCATAAAATATAAGAATAAAAAAACCGCCCAGATTGGGCGGTTCAAATATATTAAATTTAAAGTTTAGAATGAGTAACGCAATCCAAACTGCATTTGCCATCTGGATAATAAACTTGCATCATATACAAACGTATCTTTTAAATCAGAATTGAAAGTATAGGTTGGTGTTCCGGTTCCATCAACAGAAACGCCAATTGGCTGCACTGCATTTGGTTGTTGCACCAATCCCCAATCCGAATTGATTAGATTACCTACATTTAAAATATCAATACTAAATTGTATGGCATTGGTTTTTGAGACTTTTAATTCCTGAATAAATTTCATATCCCATTTTCCTCTCCAAGGTGCTAAAGCTCCGTAACGCTCAGCATAACTTCCTCTAATACCACTTAAATAGTCATCTTGTTGAATAAATTGCTCGAATGCTGCAGCTTGTCCAGAACCTGAAAATGTCATTTGATTTACTTCAGCAGCGGTTGGAACATAAATTAAATCATTCAATGATGAACCATCATTATTTATATCACCTCCATAGGTATAATTAAATCTTCCTCCCTGTGCATATTCAAAAAATGTAGAAAGTGTAGTTCCCCATTTATCGTTGGTTCCATATTGCCATGTTTTAGAAGCCACACCAATAATTCTATGTGTATCCCCATATTTAGAATATGCCAA
>NZ_JBFFKM010000031.1:0-29754 GCF_041555395.1 Lutibacter sp.
ATCTGTTTTAAATTTTAATTTTTTCAATAAAAAAATCTCATCTAGCTCAATCAGTAAGGTATCACCTTCAAAAATAATATACTGCTCAGATAAAGGAATAGGATCCTTTTCTTCTTGTGCAAAAAGAAGTAAACCCATAAATAGGATAGGCAATAACAAAAACTTTTTAACTTTATTCTTCATCAATTATTATCTTTATCAAAAAGAGTTCCAAAATTACACAATTCAAAAATCTATTTCAATAGTATCTTAATGTTTTATTAATACAATATGTATTATTAATTTAAGGCATAAACAACATTTCACTATCTTGCGTTCACAAAAACATTTAAATAATTATGAGTAAATCTATATTAAATAAAAAATCAATCGACTTTTTAGAAAAATATTTAAATAATGCTTCGCCTACAGGTTATGAAAGTGAAGGCCAAAAAATTTGGATGGATTATTTAAAGCCTTATGTTGATACCTTCATAACCGACAGTTACGGCACGGCCGTAGGTGTGATAAATCCGGATGCGAAATTTAAAGTGGTTATTGAAGGACATGCAGATGAAATTTCATGGTATGTAAACTATATTACTCCTGAAGGTTTAATATATGTGATTAGAAATGGAGGAAGCGATCATCAAATTGCCCCTTCAAAAATTGTAAATATTCATACAAAAAAAGGCTTTGTAAAAGGTGTTTTTGGATGGCCGGCAATACATACTAGAGATAAGAGTAAAGAAGAAACTCCTCAATTAGACAATATCTTTATTGATGTTGGTTGTAAAAAGAAAGAGGAAGTAGATGCATTAGGCGTTCATGTAGGTTGTGTAATTACCTACCCTGACACCTTCTTTATTTTAAATAAAAACAATTTTGTTTGCAGGGCGCTCGACAACAGAATGGGCGGATTTATGATTGCTGAAGTTGCGCGTTTGTTAAAAGAAAATAAGAAAACACTTCCTTTCGGACTGTATATTACAAACTCCGTTCAGGAGGAGATTGGCTTGCGTGGCGCCGAAATGATTACGCAAACCATCAAACCGGATATTGCGATAATTACCGATGTCTGTCACGACACATCGACCCCAATGATTGATAAAAAGAAAGAAGGCGAAACGCTTTCCGGTAGCGGACCTGTAATAAGCTATGCTCCTGCTGTTCAAAATAATTTACGAGAATTGATTGTGAATACGGCCATCGCGAAAAAAATTCCTTTTCAGCGAAATGCTTCTTCACGGGCAACAGGGACCGATACCGACGCTTTTGCATATAGTAATGGAGGCGTGCCTTCCGCATTAATTTCACTGGCATTGCGCTATATGCACACTACCGTAGAAATGGTTCACAAAGATGATGTTGAAAATGTCATTAAATTAATTTATGAAACATTGCTTACTATTAAAGAAGGCGAAACATTCAGTTACTTTAAATAGATGGCTGTATTTGGAGGTTTATTGGCAATTGGCAGGCTGTTTCTATTTATATTGGTTGCCGTATTCTTCTTTTGTTTATTGCTGGTTATTAGTTTATTTTACAAAGGCAAGGAAAAAAAATTGGAACGCGGCATATTGCTTCGGCGTTTTGCGATAAGGATTTTACACCCCATTTTAGGGTCGAAAATAACGGTTTACGGCAAAGAGCCAATCGATACCGGTTTAATTGTTTCAAACCACAGAAGTTATTTTGACGCGATGGTTATTTTAAAAAACTTACTCGCTTCTCCTGTTGGAAAAAAAGAAGTAGCATCCTGGCCATTAATTGGCAGCGTCACAAAAACAACAGGTGTCATCTTTGTAAACAGAGAAGAAAAATCAAGCAGAACACAAACGCTGAAAGAAGTTCGTGTGGTTTTAGAAAATGGTTTTTCGATATTTATTGCGCCGGAAGGCACCACACATATCAATCCAACCACCATTAATTTCAGGCCCGGCACATTCGTTTTAGCGGCTGAAATGGGCATTCCTGTTATGCCTGTGGCGATAGATTATAAAAATCTTGATGATGCCTGGATTGGCAATGATACTTTTATTCCGCATTTTTTAAAATGTTTCAGCAAATGGCGGACTGAAATTAAGGTAAGTTATTTGGATCCAATCGTTTCTGATAATGTGGAGGAATTAATTTCCCTATCGAAAAACCAAATAGACCAGGAGCTTCTTCGGTTTAGAAAAGACTGGAATTCAATTGATTAATTAGTTTATTTAGCAACATATCTCAAGAATAATGAAAAATACCATTTCTGAAAGAATTTTTGATTTTTTAAAAAATTACCCACCATTCAATTTAATTTCCAACGCAACTTTATTGGAAGTTTCACAAAAGGTGGAAATTCAATATTTTGAAAAAGATCAGATTATTTTTAGCCAGAATGACAATCCACACGAACATTTTTATATCATTTATCAGGGATCCGTAAGGCTTTACCGATTTGTGGAAAACGAAAAACACATTCTTGATATTTGTGATGAAGGCGATTTATTCGGTTTAAGGCCGCTCATTATGAACGAAAATTATGTGATGGGCGCTTCTGCCAATGAAGAAACCATTTTATACGGAATTCCTATTGCGTTGTTTCACGACATTATTTTAAACTATCCAAAAGTTAGCCAGTTTTTAATCGCAAGTTTTGCCACAAATACCCGAGATCCATTTTCTGAAAAGCACAAAGGCAAATTGTTTGCAAATGTTTCCGCCATTCAAAAAATAGACAGCAGTTTTGCAGAAATACAATCGGCAAATTATAATAAAAATCCAATTACCTGTTCTGCGGACACTTCTATACAAACGGCCTGTATCATTATGACGAAGAACGTCATTAATTCTATTATTGTCATAGAAAATGATATACCGATTGGGATTATTACCGATAAAGACATCAGAACTAAAATTGGGACAGGCTTGTATAAAATCACCAGCAAAGTAGGTGAAATTATGACCAGTCCAGTGGTTACCTTTCCTCAAAATATCACAGTTGCCGAAGCCCAGATTATGATTTTAAAGCATAAGGTTTCCCATTTATGCATCACCAAAGACGGCACCAACAAATCTGAGCTGGTCGGAATTTTAACCCAACAGGATTTAATTTTAACGCAAGGCAATAATCCGTCGTTGCTGATCAAAGAAATAAAAAATGCCAAAGACACTGAAACACTAAAACATATAAGAACAAAAGCATCTGAGTTAACAAAAGGCTATTTTGAGCAGGAAATCCCCATTTATTTTGTGACGAAAGTAATCTCTGAAATAAATACGGCCATCACAAAAAAAGCAATCAGATTGTCGATTTTAGAAATGGGCAAAGAGCCGCCCGTAAAATTTTCGTGGTTGGCATTGGGAAGCCAGGGACGAAAAGAACAATTGTTAATGACCGATCAGGACAATGCTTTGGTATTTGAAAATGTCGCTCCCGCAGATTATAACAGGGTAAAAAATTACTTTTTGGAATTGGCAGAAAAAGTGACAGAAAAACTAAATATGGTTGGTTTTGATTATTGCCCGGCCAACATTATGGCCAGCAACCCAAAATGGTGCATTTCATTGGAAGAATGGGAACAACAATTTGAGGAATGGATTACTGACCCAATTCCGGAAAAAATACTGTTAAGCATTATCTTTTTTGATTTTGAGTTGGTTCATGGCGACGAAAATCTTTACACAAAAATGTCTGAAAGCGTTTTTAAAACTATTGAAAAAAATCAGATTTTTTTAAGCTTTTTAGGAAAAGTGACTTTAGACAATCCGCCTCCATTAGGATTCTTTAAACAGTTTTTGGTGGAACAGGATGGCGAAAACAAAGACAGTTTTGACATCAAAAGCAGGGCGATCAGGCCTTTGGTGGATGCCGCCAGAATTTTATCATTGCATCATAACTTAAGAGTTAACAATACCATTTCGCGCTATGAAAAACTGATGGAGGTTGAACCCCAAAACAGGGATTTATTTGAATCTTGCGCCAACGCATTTAAAATTTTATTGCAATTCAGAACTTCCCAAGGCTTGGCCAATAATGACAATGGCAAATTTGTTGACATCAACAGCCTAAACAAGGCTGACAGGCTAAAATTAAAAAGTTGTTTTAAACCCATAAAAAATGTGCAGGAAGCCATAAAACTGCGTTTTAAAACCTCTCAAATTCCACAAATATGATCAACTATTTCAAAAAGAAGCAAACTCCGAAATTTTGGGAAGATCACATTTATAAGGTGCGAAACAGCAAAAAATATTCAAATTTTGAAGACATCCGATTTGTGGCGCTTGATACTGAAACAACCGGATTCGATTATGAAAATGACAGAATTCTTTGCATTGGCGCAGTAGCCATCAAAAATAATAAAATATTGGTTTCCGATGCTATTGAAATCTACGTCAAACAAGATGTTTTCAATAAAGAAACCGTAAAAATTCACGGCATCAGAAAAGATGGCGATGAAGAAAAATTGAGTGAAGCAGCGGCCATTATTAAATTTATTGACTATTTGGATGATGCGGTTATTGTGGCGCATCATACGGCATTCGACGTAACTATGATCAATATGGCTTTAAAACGTTTAAAAGTTGGGCCTTTGGAATCCAAACAACTGGATACCAATTACATCCATAAAAAAATAGCAAAAACAGATACGTATAAAAAAATCTTCAGTCTGGAAGAATTGTGCGAAATTTATAACGTTAAAATGCACGACCGGCATACCGCTTTGGGGGACGCGCTGATTACCGCCTATTTATTCCTGAAACAAACAGCCAAATACAAAAAAAACAACGCGCTGAATCTGTTCGATTTAATAAACACCAACTATCATTTGCTCAAATAAAAACGCTTTTGTAAACCCATAAAATTTTGTAGCTTTATTGATTCACATTGTTACTGATTTTATGAAAAACACCATTGCAGAACGTATATACGATTTCCTTAAAAACTTCCCTCCTTTTGATGTTTTAGAGAAAGAACAACTCTTTAAAATTGCCTCAAATGTGAAGGTAACCTATATTGAAAAAGATAATTTTGTTTTTAAGCAAGAAGAGAATCCGCACGAGCATTTTTATGTGGTAAAAGATGGCGCCATAGGTTTGTACAGAACCATGGGCAATGAACAAATTTTGGTTGATATTTGTGATGAAGGTGATATTTTTGGGCTTCGACCTTTGATACAAAACGATTTATACCTCATGAGTGCCAAAGCCAATGAAGAGTCTGTTTTGTATGCCGTTTCCGTAGAAATATTAAAAGAAATTATTCAAACCAATGAAAAAGTAAAGAAATTTTTAATTGCAAGTTTCTCGTCAAATATCAAAACGCCTTATGCAAAAGGCACGAACGGACAATTATTTGCAAATATAGAAATGCTGCAAAATTCGAATACCAGTTTTACTGAAATTCAAAGTGCAGAATTCAGCAAAAATCCTGTTACCACATTAAAATCATCTTCTATAAAAGAAGCTGCCCAAATAATGAGCGAGAAACGTGTCGGTTCTATTTTAATTGTGGAAAATAAAAATCCCGTAGGCATTATAACCGATAAGGATTTGCGGTCAAAAATTGCTACAGGAATTATTTCCATAGATGAAAGAGTCACCAAAATCATGTCTACGCCAGTTAAAACTTTTAAGCAAAAAATTACTGTGGCCGAAGCCCAAATTGCCATGATAAAAAACAAAATTACCCATTTATGCATTACCAAAGACGGCACCCCAAACTCCGAATTAATAGGTGTTTTATCGGAACATGACATCGTAGTTATGCATGGGAACAACCCTTCCTTACTAATAAAAAAAACAAATCGGGCAAAAGATGTAAATGATTTAAAATATATACGGGAGAAAGCATCAAATTTACTTCAAGGTTATATTGAACAACATATTCCAATTATATTTATTTCAAAAATTATTTCTGAAATAAATGAAGCCATTACCATAAAAGCCATTGAACTTTCCATTGAAGAAATGGATAAAAAGCCACCTGTTAAATTTGGATGGCTGGCTTTGGGAAGCCAAGGCAGAAAAGAACAATTGCTGATGACCGATCAGGACAATGCCTTGGTTTTTAAAGATGTGTCGCCAGAAAAACATCAATCAACAAAACAGTATTTTTTACAACTTGCAAAAAAAGTTACCGAAAAACTAAACGTTATTGGTTTTGAGTATTGCCCTGCAAATATGATGGCAAGCAACCCAAATTGGTGCTTATCCTTATCCGAATGGAAAAATCAGTTTGACACATGGATTAAATCCCCTTCTGAAGATGCCATAATGATGTGTTCCATATTTTTTGACTACGACTTGGTTTTTGGCGATAAAAAGTTGGTAAATGAAATGTCCGACAGTATTTATCAATCAATAAAATCTTTTGAAATATTTTTAAATTTCCTGGGAAGAAACGCACTCAGAAACCCACCTCCTATTGGATTTTTCAGGCAATTTTTAGTAGAAAATGACGGAGCACATAAAGATCAATTCGATATAAAAAGCAGAGCAATAATGCCTTTGGTAGATGCCGCACGATTGCTAACACTATCGCATCAAATAAAAGACAAAAACAATACAATTTCCCGATTTAAAAAATTAATAAAAGTGGAACCTCAAAATCAGGACTTGTATTTATCATGCATTAATTCCTTTAAAATATTGCTGCAATTCCGCACAAAACAAGGCTTAAAAAATAACGATTCAGGTAGATATGTAGACCTAAATAATTTGAGCAAATTCGAAAAATTAAAATTAAAAGGATGTTTTAAACCTATTAAAGATGTTCAGGAATTATTGAATATCAGGTATAACTTAGCTCAAATAATGTGATGATTTCCTGGTTCAAATATAAAAATTATCCTTTATTCTGGAAGCAGTATTCAATAAAGTTCAAACAAAAACAGCCAAAAAGTATTGAAAATACCCGATTTGTTGTATTTGACACAGAAACTACGGGTTTAGACATTTTAAATGACAGAGTTTTGTCAATTGGTGCCATTGGTATTTTTAACAATATTATTGATGTTGCCGACAGTTTCGAAATCTATGTAAAACAAGATGCCTTTAAAGCTGAAACTGTTGAAATTCACGGAATTTTAAAAGAAGGTAAACTCACTAAGCTCAGCGAAACAGAAGCAATGGCACATTTTATTGCTTATATAGGAAACTCCGTTTTGGTGGCGCATCATACTGCTTTTGACATTGAAATGATTAATGCCGCCTTAAAAAGATTGGATTTACCGAAATTAAAAAACAAAACGATTGATACCGGTATTTTATATAAAAAACTGGAGGGCAAAAAAGACAGTCATTTTAATTTAGATGTTTTATGCAAAAAATTCAACATTCCAAAGCACGACCGTCATACCGCAGCCGGGGATGCCTTTATCACCGCCTTGCTTTTTTTAAAAATTATAGCAACCTTAAAAAAACAACGCAACTTGCATTATTCCGATTTGTTTAGGGTTTCCGGCAAAGAAGGCTTGATGTAAAAAAAACGCTCCCAAAAATTGAGAGCGTCTTCATCTTCAGGGTATCGAAATTTATTTAACCAAGGATCCTTCCATGATTGCCTGAACAACTTCTGGATTTAACAAGGTTGAAATATCTCCCATATTTGAAGTTTCATTTTCAGCAATTTTGCGTAAAATTCGTCTCATAATTTTTCCTGACCGTGTTTTTGGCAATCCTGGCACAAATTGAATTTTGTCCAATTTTGCGATAGGCCCAATAGTACGACTAATTAAATCATTAATTTCACGACGTAAAAAATCCTCATTCTGTGGAACCTCATAAACAATTACATATGCATACAGCGCATTTCCTTTAATCTTATGAGGGAATCCAACAATAGCAGACTCAACAACATTACTATGCTCATTAATTATATTTTCAATTGGAGCCGTTCCTAAATTATGGCCTGAAACGATAACTACATCATCAACCCTACCGGTAATTCTATAATTTCCTTCCAAATCTCTAAAAGCCCCGTCTCCCGTGAAATATTTTCCCGGAAATGCAGTAAAGTACGTTTCTTTATAGCGTTTATGATCACCGAAAATTGTCCGTGCCATAGATGGCCATGGGTATTTAATACACAATCTTCCTTCAGAAGGATTTGTACCTAATTCATTTCCAAGTTCATCAAGTAAACAAGGTTGTACTCCTGGCATTGGTCTGGTTGCAAAAGTAGGTTTTGTAGGGGTTACACCCGCCAAAGGAGAAATCATAATACTTCCCGTTTCAGTTTGCCACCAAGTATCTACAATTGGTGATTTTTGTTTACCAATTTTCTCATCATACCAGTGCCATGCCTCCTCATTAATAGGTTCCCCAACGGTTCCTAAAACTTTAATGGAACTTAAATCGTTTCTTTGTGTCATTTCATTTCCTTGGGCTGCCAAAGCTCTAATGGCAGTTGGCGCCGTATAGAATTGGTTTACTTTATACTTTTCAACGATTTGCCAAAAACGACTATAATCTGGGTATGATGGGATTCCTTCAAACATTAATGTGGTTGCCCCGGCAGATAAAGGACCATATACAATATATGAGTGGCCTGTAATCCATCCAATATCGGCAGTACAGAAATAAACATCCCCATGTTCATATTGAAATACATTCTTAAAACTATGCGCAGTTTGCACCATATAACCAGCACAAGTATGTACCATTCCTTTTGGTTTCCCTGTTGAGCCAGAAGTATAAAGTATAAACAACATGTCTTCAGCATCCATAATTTCAGCAGGACAATTGGCATCAACTTTCTTCAATTCCTCATGCCACCAAACATCGCGTCCTTCTTTCATGACAACTTTTCCATTAACTCTATTTAATACAATTGAGGTTTCAATAGTTGGGCAAGTTTCCAGCGCTTCATCAACAATAACTTTAAAATCAACTGCCTTATTACCTCTAAAAACACCATCGGAGGTTAATATGATTTTACATTCGGCATCATTAATTCTAGTAGAAAGTGCCACTGCAGAAAATCCTGCAAACACAACAGAATGTACTGCTCCAATGCGTGCGCAAGACAAAACGGCAATAGCAAGTTCTGGCACCATTGGCATATAAATACAAACCTTGTCACCTTTAACAACACCATTATTTTTCAACACATTAGAGAATTTACAAACTTCAGCATGCAATTCATTATATGTTAACTTTCTTCCTGCTTCATCTGGATTGTTAGGTTCCCAAATAATGGCTGTATCATTTCCTCTTTTTTCTAAATGGCGATCTAAACAATTTTCGGTAATATTTAATTTAGCGCCTTTAAACCATTCAAATTTTGGTGTATCCCAATCGTATTCAACAACTTTATCCCATTTTTTACGCCATGTAAAAGTATCTGCAATCTGAGCCCAATAACCTTCCGGATCAATTACGCTGTGTTGGTAGGATTTATAATACTTTATGAATGAATCTATACGTAAATCGGCAAGTGTTTGTTTTTCTTCCTCAGTGGCATGTTCAAATATTCCAATTTTGAAAAGTTTGAGCTCATGAATGATTTCTTCAATAATTTCAGGATCATCAATGGTCGAAGGGATGGTGTATTCAACACCATCAGCCATATTTCGCAATAATTTACGAAGAATTTTTCCTGACCGTGTTTTTGGCAATCGCTGAACTATCAAAACTTTTTTTAATGACGCAACCGGACCAATAACATTTCTGACCTCTTGAACGATGTTATGTTCCAATTCAAAACTTGAAATATAATCGCCCGATTTTAACACCACCAATGCCAAAGGAACTTGTCCTTTTAAAGCATCTTCAATACCAAAAACGGCACATTCAGCAACCGATTTATTTGAAGAAACGATTTCTTCCATTTCGGCAGTTGACAATCGGTGACCTGCAACATTGATTACATCATCAACGCGACCGGTAATAAAAACATAGCCATCCTCATCAATATATCCGCCATCACCAGAAAAATAATATCCATCAAATCGCTTTAAATAACCTTCTACAAATCGTTCTGTATTTCCCCAAATGTTTAGCATATTTCCTGGAGGCAATGGCAACTTAACCACAACCAGTCCTTCCTCATTTGCTTCAACCTGTTTTCCTTCATTATTTAAAATTTGAATATTATAACCGCCAACTGGTTTTGCCGCTGATCCAGGTTTTACCGGCAATGCTTCCAATCCCATCATGTTTGATACCATTGGCCAACCGGATTCTGTTTGCCACCAATGGTCAATCACCGGAATTTGTAACTGATCTTCTAACCAATGTAAGGTTGCAGCATCGCAGCGTTCTCCTGCCAAAAACTGATATTTCAAACAACTTAAATCGTACATTTTTAGCAATTCACCATCAGGATCTTCTTTTTTTATAGCCCTAATTGCCGTTGGCGCAGTAAACATGACCTTTACGTTATTTTCGCTGATAATTCTCCAAAAAGTACTTGCGTCTGGTGTTTTTACCGGTTTTCCTTCAAAAATAATAGTTGTGTTTCTATTAATAAGCGGACCATAAACAATATAACTATGGCCAACAACCCAACCAACATCTGACGCTGCCCAAAAGGTATCCCCTTCTTCAACACCATAAATATTTTTCATTGAATATTTTAAAGCGGTTGCATAACCACCAGTATCACGTAAAATACCTTTTGGTTTCCCTGTAGTTCCTGAAGTATATAATATATAAAGCGGATCATTAGAATTCATCTCAACACAATCAACAGGTTCAGAAGCTTTAACTAATTTTTTATAACTAACGTAACGTTCAGTTTTAGGATTTATGGCACCCAAATTTCGTTGGTAAACAATAACTTTTTCAACTTTATGGGTGGCTTTTTCTACTGCTTCATCAACCAATGGCTTGTATGCAATAAGTCGGTCAACTTCCATTCCAGATGTGGCAGTAATAATGACTTTTGGTTTACAGTCATCTATTCTTATAGCCAATTCATGAGGTGCAAAACCACCAAAAACTACAGAATGTATAGCGCCAATACGCGCGCAGGCCAACATACTGAATGCTGCATGCGGAATCATTGGCATATAAATAATAACGGTATCGCCCTTTTTCACGCCCAAATCACGAAGTCCGCCAGCCAAACGTGAAACCTGTTTCTTAACATCTTTGTAAGAGTAAAGAACTCTTTGTTGTGTAACTGGAGAATCATAAACAATTGCTGTTTGTTCTCCATAGCCGGCATCAACGTGTTTATCAACGGCCAAATAGCAAATATTTAATTTTCCGTCTGCGAACCAACGATCAAATCCATTTTCATCTTTAGATAATATCGTTGTTGGTTTTTTATACCATTTAATATTATTGGCTTGTTCTTCCCAAAACGCTTCTGGGTTTTCGATACTGTTGTTGTAATGTTTTTGGTAGCTCATAATTATTTGTTTTTTTTGTTAAATAACCCAAACCAAACTGGATTTAAAAATTTTATTTTAATCAATGCCCACAGCACTAATAAGGTCAACACTCCCATAAAAAGTGAACTTAATGCGCCTATTTTAAATAATGATTCAATATATATTCTGCCAAATATGGTAATGATGACATAAATAGTAATCAAAATATCTGAAGTTCTATTCCCTAGTTTTAATTTCATTTGTTATTTTTTTTATTTAAGAGTTCTTTTACTTCTTTTACTAAATTTTTTACTGAAAAAGGTTTTGATATGTATTTGTCAGCACCTAATTGCAAACCTAATTCTATATCAGACGCTTTATTTTTTGCCGAAAGAAATATGACTTTAATTTTTCTTAAAATTTCGTTGTCCTTTAAATAATTAAGCACCTGATAACCATCAACATTAGGCATCATAATATCCAGTAAAATAATATCCGGAATCGAATTTTCCACAATTTCAATCGCTTCCGCACCGTCACGAGCAATATATACTTTAAACCCTTCTTTCTTAAAGGTGTATTCCAGAGACATTACAATGTTCGGTTCATCGTCAACTATTAATATTTTTTTCATATTAATTTATATTTAATGGTAAGGTAAAAGTCAATCGCGCCCCTTGCGGATTTATATTTTCCGCCCAAATTTCACCATTGTGCCTTTCAATAATTTGCTTGCTTATTGCCAAACCCAATCCACTTCCAATAGGTTTTATTAAGGTTTGATTTTTAGATTGATAAAATTTCTTGAATATGGACAATAATTCGTCTTTTTCAATTCCTTTACCATTGTCTTCAATATATATTTCAACTTTATTTTGATTTAAATAGGTTGAAATTTTAACTTCCCCATTTTCTTCATTTGAAAATTTAAATGCATTCGACAATAAATTGACAATTACCTGCTGAATTCTGTCTTCATCATAAACTACTTCAACATCATTAATCCCTTTTAGACTAATTTTAATTCCTCTATTAACGGCCAATTGCTTAAATGGATCAATCGATTTTAAAATTGTGTTTTTAATGGAATTCGGGTTTAAATCTAATTTTTCTTTTCCGGTGGCTAGTTTTTCCAAGTCTAAAATGTTATTAATAAGTCTGCTGACTCTTTCGCTTTCACTTACAATACTTGTTAAGAATTTCTTTTTTATACTATTTTCAATTTCATCATCTGCCAATAATATTTCAGAAAGTGCTCTTATGGATGTAATTGGGGTTTTAAGTTCATGCGCCACTGTATCCAGAAACTCATCCTTTTGTTTGTCACGTTCTTTTAATTCCTTGTTAGATTCTTTTGCTTTTTGGGTTTCATCTAAAATATTAAGCACTTCCATTAAACTTATTTCTTCTTCTTTTACTACGGAAGAAATTAAAATCCTTGATGAAGCGCTTCCAATACTTCCTGTTAACAATTTTTCGGAAAAATTTACCAAACGGGCATCTGCAAATTGCTTGTTTTTATCAATATCATATTTCTTAAAAAATAAATTCAACGCTCTTTCAGTTCTGTCTTCTCCTAAAAACCGGGTTAAAATTTTTCTGATATCACGCACATAAGCTTCCCCTTTCCATACGTAAGCGCCTTCTTGCAAGGATGCATATTTGTTACTGTCAACAAACATTTCAGCAAAATTTCGTTCCCTGTAACTTCCTAATTTACTTACCGACACCAATGAATAAATAAGTATATTAAAAAACATACTCCAAAAAAACGCATGAGTTACAGGTTCAAATATTTGCAACCCAAACAATTCATAAGGTTTTAAAATATTGATACCGAATAATCCCTCGTTTACAAAAGACGTTACTATTGATTGGGAATCAATAATTAGCGGAGTTAATAAAGTATAAGCTGTAATTAAAAAACCCGTAATGATACCATATTTAGCACCTTTTGAGGAACCTCTTCTCCAATACAAACCACCAAAAAAGGCTGGAGCCAATTGGGCAATTACCACAAATGATATTAAACCGATTGAAACCAACGGTCTATCTAATGTAAAACTTTTATAAAATAAATAAGCGATGATAATCAACAAAAAAATGGAGATTCGTCGAATGTTTTTAATTGATTCCGCATTTTCTTTTGATTCTGCTTTGCTAAATCTACTTAAAAATCCATAAGGAATAATTAAATTATTGCTTAGCATAGTCGCCAATGCCAATGATGAAATAACCACCATAGAAATAGCGGCTGAAAACCCGCCTAAAAACACCAATAATGCTAAAAACTCATGATGGTTACTCAAAGGCAACATCAATGTAAATAAATCAGCATCTATAGATTGATTCTGAAACATGATGTTTCCTCCCCAAGCTATAAATATGACAAAAAAATTAAAAAGTAACAAATACAAAGGAAATAACCATATCACCTTTTTTAAATATTTTTCCCGCTCATTTTCAATAACAGTAACCTGAAATTGTCTTGGCAATAAAAAAATAGCAACCATTGACAATAAACTAAGCATAAACCAATTAAAGCCGCCATTTAAACCATCAATGGTTTGCTGGGCTTCAAAATTGGGCAATACCGATGCCTTATCGTAAATATCGGCTGGTCCATTAAATAAATAAAAGGTTACATAAAAACCTATGACAAGAAAAAATACCAGTTTAATAACTGATTCTAAAGCTATTGCAGTAATTATTCCTTTATGGCGCTCAGATGCATCTGTGTGCTGTGTGCCAAAAAATGCGGCAAAAGTTGCCAATAAAATTGCAATATAAAAGGTGGTATCGTCTAAAATAGAATAGGAAGTATTATTATGATTAGTGATCACATTAAATGTTTCAGAAATAGCCTTTAACTGTAATGATATATAGGGAACAATTGCTAAAACGCAAATAACAGTCACTATGGCTCCCAAAAAACGATCGTTTCCGTATCGTAGTGAAATGAAATCAGCTAAAGTTGAAATTTTATTTCCTTTTGAAATCCTAATGATTTTTCGCATTAAAATTACCCAAGTTGGTATAATGATAATTGGGCCTAAATAAATAGTCAAAAATTTTAAACCAGAAGTTGCAGCTAAACCAACACTGCCGTAGTATGTCCAGGCTGTGCAATAAACAGCTAATGAAAGTGAATAAACATAAGGATTGTTTACCCATTTGCTTTTTGAATTTTTTTCAGCCCAATAGGCCACATAAAAAATGACGGCCAGATAAACCAATATTATAAATATCACCAAAAAGCTACTCATAATATTTTTTTAAGATGATATATGACACAATAATGCTTACAATCCAAATAAAAAATACATAAAAATAGAGTAAAGGAAGTCCCATAAAAGTTCTGCTACTGTTGAATATTAATATGATTGGAATATTAAATAAACACAATAACAGTATTGATAATACAATTAACTTTTGTTGGTGTCTTTTTTTCACTATCTGTTATATTGAATCTAAATATAATAAAAACAGCACTACAAATAATATAGTGCTGTTTTATTACTAAACTTTTTACTAATGAGCAGCTTGTGCCGCTTCTACTCCTGACGGAATTCTGATATGCTCAACAATATCTTGAACATGTTCTGGCGGTGCAGGCGTTAACCTGGAAACAACCACAGAAAAAATAAAGTTTATTGCCATTGCTACGGTTCCAAAACCTTCAGGTGATATCCCTCCGTTTCCAAAATTAAACCACCAGTCTTTTGCAAGTCCGGCCACGGCTTCTTTTCCTCCATCAAAAATTCCAAATTTGAATTTCAACATATAGTATAACATTAAAGATATCCCAATAATCATTCCTGTTATTGCACCTTCTTTGTTCATACGTTTATCAAAAATTCCAAGTAAAATTGCAGGGAAGAAGGAAGCTGCAGCCAAACCAAAGGCAAGTGCCACAACCGCGGCGACAAATCCCGGCGGATGAATTCCAAAATAACCAGCTATAACCACTGCTACGCCTGCACTTATACGCGCAGCTAACAATTCTCCTTTTTCCGAAATCCCTGGGTTTATGATTTTTTTAATTAAATCGTGAGAAATTGAAGAAGCAATTACCAACAATAAACCGGCTGCCGTAGATAAGGCTGCTGCCAATCCACCAGCTCCAACCAATGCAACTACCCAGTTAGGTAAATTTGCAATTTCAGGATTTGCCAAAACCATAATATCACGGTCAATTTCCAATTCATTCATTTCTTTATCAGCAACATATTGTACAATACCATCACCATTTTTATCAGTAAATGTCAACAATCCAGTTTTTTCCCAGTTGCCAAACCATTGCGGTAATTCTGCATAATTTGCATTACTTACAGTTTCAATTAATTTGGTTCGTGCAAATACTGCAACTGCAGGTACGGTTGTATAAAGAATTGAAATAAATAATAAAGCCCAACCAGCAGATATACGTGCATCTTTTACTTTTGGCACCGTAAAGAAACGCACTATTACATGCGGTAAACCGGCTGTTCCAACCATTAACGCAAATGTTATTGCAAATACATCAATCATTGATTTACTGCCTGAAGTATATTCATGAAATCCAAGTTCTGTAGACAAGCCATCTAATTTATCCAACAAATACACACCGTCTCCACCTTGACTACCAAATCCCAATTGAGGAATAGGGTTTCCTGTCATTTGAAACGAAATGAAAATTGCAGGTACCATAAAAGCAAATATCAACACACAATATTGTGCAACTTGTGTATAAGTAATCCCTTTCATACCCCCTAATACGGCATAAAAGAAAACAATTGCCATACCAATGTAAACACCTGTATCAATATCTACTTCAAGGTATCTTGAAAATACAATACCAACACCACGCATTTGTCCGGCAACATAGGTAAATGAAACTATTAACGCACAAATTACTGCCACTACACGGGCAGTATTTGAATAATACCTGTCCCCAATAAAATCTGGCACTGTAAATTTTCCAAATTTTCTCAAATAAGGCGCCAGCAAAAGTGCCAAAAGCACATATCCGCCAGTCCATCCCATAATGTAAACAGAGCCATCATAACCTGTGAATGACACAATCCCTGCCAAGGAGATAAATGATGCTGCTGACATCCAGTCTGCCGCCGTAGCCATACCATTCAGTACGGGATGTACACCGCCACCCGCTACATAAAATTCTTTTGAAGTTCCTGCTCTGGCCCAAATTGCAATTCCTATATAAAGTGCAAATGAAATTCCTACAAGTATCCATGTCCATGCTAATATTCCCATGATTTATATTTTTTTTAAAAGTTTATATTATTCTTCAACGCCATATTTTTTATCCAAGGTATTCATCAATTTTACATAGACGAAAATTAAGATAACAAACACATACATTGATCCTTGTTGAGCAAACCAGAAACCAAGTTTAAACCCGGCAAATTTGATGGTATTTAGCTCTTCCACTAAAAAGATTCCGAACACATAGGAAACCAAAAACCAGATACTTAGCAATATTGCCAAATAGGTTAGGTTTTCTTTCCAATATGCTTTCATATTTTCTTTTGACATAATTATTGGTTTTAGATGTTTATAAATAAATCATTCCTTGTAATGTAACCATTCCTGTTTTAGAAGGACCAGTCTTTTGATTTAGGTATTCCAATGTTATTTTTGAGTTATGACCACTCATATATACATTAGTTCCAATACCTAAAACATTTAAATTGTCAGAAATAGCATCATAACTATTACTGCCATATGAAACATAAGGTTGGAATCTTGTTTTTGCTTTATCACCTGCAAAAACATAACCTAAATGAGTATAAACCATACTTCCTGTTCCATAAGCGCTGAATTTATAATTTTTACCATAATCATTCGATTGATAGGTTGCATAAGCAGTTATTGCACTTCCATTTTCCCCAAGCGGTGCATCATAAAAAGCATCAACAGCAAAAATAGAAACATCTTCGCCTGTTAAATTACCGGAAGAATTAGCAACTACAGATCCGCTTGGATGCAAGAAAAATCCAGCTCCAATATTAAATACTTTTTTACCACCCAAGTATGTTCCAACTTTAAATGGCAAAAAATTGGACTCTTGATCCAAAAAGTTATATTCAAAATATCCTGCATATGCTTTACCAGCATCTTTAGATCCAATTAATCTTTTTCCACCATAAACTGCGTCTCCGCCATTTACTGGAGTACGTGCATCCAATCCATTAGTAATTGCATCGTTAATTGCAACTCTATATTGTAATTTTCCAAATTTACCTTTTGCAAAAAATCCAACGTGACGTGCAAACTGGTCTGATAAGCCAATTGTAGACCAAGATTGTCTGTTATTGTCTAAAGTCATCATATTCAAGGTACTCTGGTTGTTTAATCTTGAGATACCATTAAAATAATGTAAACCACCACCAACAGCATGATCTTCGCCTAGACTCCATTGAGCAAAAACATCATGCATAAATAGTTGCGCTCCATCTCCCTTTCCAACTGGAGACATCGATCCACTATTTAAACTATTTAATCCAAAATGAGTAAGGATTAAAAAGTTTTTATTAATCTGAGAAAACATCAAAACTCGAGCTCTTCTCACATTAAAGTTAAGTTTACTTGCATCAGCGGCAACATTATCATTATAAGTTGCCTGGACTTGCGCCCATGAAATTACTCTAAAGTATTTGCTCCCATCTTCACTAATTTTCACTTTTAATCCACCACCATAATCTGGTGAACCTTGAGAGAAAATAATTTGAAACGAAAACAAAGAAATACAAAAGAGTAGTAAAGTTAATTTCTTCATAATAGTTAAATTTGGTTAATTAATTATTTTTTCGCTAAAGAATTCATTTTTAGCGATAACAATATGAAAAGAAAAATGCAGGTTTTAAAATTTAGTATATATATGTGTAAATTGGTATAGCTACCCTTTAAATCGCTCCCAGCGAATTAACATAAATTTATCTCCAAGCTCTGTGACAATGACGCCTGCACCGATTAAATTTTTATTGTTTGAAAAATATTTAGCAAGTTCGGCAGCGTTTAAAATCTTGTAGGTAGAATGATATTCAAAACTATACGGGCGCTTAATGTTGTATTTTTTAACCCAATTGATGATGCTCACATGCGAAATACCTAAAATACGTTCAATTTCCCGATAACTCAAACCCTCCAAATATAGCTGCAAAGCTTTATTCACATAATAGGAATCAATTTGCTTACCAACTTTATTTACAGTAAAATAATAGCCGCATTTCTTGCATTTATAGCGTTGTCTATCTTTTATGACACCACTTTTAACATATTCGTCAGAACCACAATTTGGACAGCATTCAATTTTCATATATATTAGTTTTGCATAAATATACCTTTTTAGCATATTAAATCAAAAAATATTTTCTAATTCATGTATATATTTCGCAATAAAGCTATTAATGTATTGCTTATACACTACTATTTCTAGCAAAAATTTAATACTCCTATTTATTTAATGTTTCGTTTTCTTCATCAGTTAATATTCTTGAATGAATAATAAACCTGATACCGAGAGGAATCTCAAGCGAGAAACTAGAACCTCTTCCTTTGGTAATATCAACTGTTAAATGTGTGTGTTTCCAATATTCAAATTGGTCTTGATTCATATAGTAATTAACCCCTTCTAATTGTCCAAGCAAAATATCACTTTCATCTAAATACATATCCTCTTTTTCAAAAATCATAGGTGCAGAACCATCACAACACCCACCGCTTTGGTGAAATATTAATTCTCCGTGTTTGGCTTTAAGTTGTTTAATTATTTTTGCAGCTTCAGTAGTTATTGCAACTCTTTCAAATTTCATTTATATAAATTATTAAGAGGATGTATAATAAAGCATCAAATTTTCGTCAACCTGAACTTAACTCAATTAATACTAACATTTAAAAATCAGTACTATAAAATTTTGAAATGAATTCAGAATAACTAATTTTAAGTCTCTTTAGACACCCTCTTGATTATTAATAATTACCTTCTAAAAGAATCCTAATTTATTTTTATCATAAGAAATTAACATGTTTTTAGTTTGACGATAATAATTCATCATCATTAAATGATTTTCACGGCCAAATCCTGATTTTTTATATCCACCAAATGGTGCGTGAGCCGGATATGCATGATAGCAATTTACCCAAACTCTACCCGCCTTAATTGCTCTTGGTATTTGATATAATTGATGTGCATCTCTGGTCCATACACCAGCACCTAAACCATAAAGTGTGTCGTTTGCAATTTCCAATGCTTCTACTTCATCTTTAAATTTAGTAACCGCTACAACAGGTCCGAAAATCTCTTCCTGAAAAATACGCATTTTATTGTGTCCTTCTAAAATAGTCGGTTGTATATAATACCCGTTGGCCAATTCACCAGATAGCTTACAAGCATCACCACCTGCTAACACTTTTGCCCCTTCATCTTTACCTATTTTAATATAGGAAAGAATTTTTTCGTATTGGTCATTTGATGCTTGAGCTCCTATCATTGTAGATACATTATAAGGATTATCTTGAATAATTGCCTTTGTTCTTGCAATTACTCTTTCCATAAATTTATCATAAATATCTTCTTGCACTAATATTCTTGAAGGGCACGTACAAACTTCACCTTGATTAAAAGCAAATAATACAGCTCCTTCAATTGCTTTATCTAAGAAAGCATCATCTTTATCCATAACACTGTTAAAGAAAATATTTGGAGACTTACCCCCTAACTCCATGGTAACAGGATTTAAATTTTTAGAAGCGTATTGCATAATCAACTGACCTGTAGTTGTTTCCCCTGTAAAAGCCACTTTATTAACTCCAGAATGTGAAGCCAAAGGTTTACCTGCTTCTGGGCCAAAACCCTGTATTACATTTACAACTCCCGGAGGAAACACATCTGCAATTTTCTCCATTAATAACGTTGCTGAAGAAGGTGTTTGCTCTGCTGGTTTTAAAATAACACAGTTTCCTGCTGCCAATGCTGGAGGTAATTTCCAAGACAACATTAATAATGGGAAATTCCATGGAATAATTTGAGCAATCACACCTAATGGTTCTTTAATATTCATAGAAAGTGTATTTGCATCTAATTCAGTTGCAGAACCTTCTTCTGCTCTAATTACAGCTGCAAAATATCTCCAATGATCTACAGATAATGGAAGATCCGCATTTAAAGTTTCTCTAATTGGTTTTCCATTATCACAGGTTTCTACCAAAGCAAATTCTTCTAAGTTTGCCTCAATAATATCTGCTACTTTATTTAAAAGTGCCGCTCTTTCCGCTGCTGAAGTATTTCCCCAAGCATCTTTAGCTGCATTTGCAGCTGCTACTGCATTATCTACATCCTCTTTTTGTGAACGCGCATACTTTGCAATTAATGAATTGTCAATTGGCGATGTATTTTCAAAATACTCTCCTCCTACTGGGTCTACAAATTTACCATTAATGAAATTCCCATATTTTTCTTTAAATTTTGGTTTTGAATAACTCATTTTTATAATTTTTAATGTTACTATTTAATTTAGAATTGAATATGACACCCAGCATAGTAAATTACAGCATAGATTTTTCATCTTCTAATTTAGTGAAAATATTATTAATCTGATAGTTATTTTCAAAAGTTAACATTTTACAATTAATTAAACGGTATTTTTAAATGTTCTATAATCCTTTATTAGATAAATTAACAATCTACCCCTACTACAAACCTTGCTCCTAATTAATAAAGTAATATTATATTTGCTTCAAAACAGGGCACCGACGAATTCATCTTTACGACTAAACATTTTTATTTCAAATTGGGAAATAATAATCCTGTTTTTTTTATTTGCTCTATTATATTCATCAGTTGGTTTTGGAGGCAGATCCAGTTATTTAGCTTTACTTGCTTTGACATCACTAGCCTTTACCCAAATTAGAGCAATTGCTTTATTTTGTAATATTGTGGTTGTTACAGGAGGCATTTATCTATATATAAAAAATAAACTCTTTAGCTGGAGAAAAATAATTCCATTAGCACTTATGAGTACCCCAATGGCATTCATTGGTGGAGGAATCTTTTTAGCACCACTTTTACATTTAACGAAATAGGATTCTTCTCAGAGAATTTGGGCAACATCAAGTTTTTTTTATCCTAATAAATTCCATTGCTGGTTTAACAGGTTAATATTTAAAACCAAATTTTTCGATTGAACCAATAATTACTTTAATTTTAATGTTCACTGTTTTAATTGGCTGTCAAATTGGTTCTAGAATTAGTCTTGGATTTATCTCTCCAATAAAACTAAAAAAAGCAACCGCTTTGTTAATTGCATTCGCAGCTTCTAGAATTTTATGGGAATTAATGGTGGTATAAGTCATTTTTACATTTTTGAAATGACAAATTTTCACCACCTTTTTTATTCTTTTCATTATTTTCAATACTTTTATTATTTCATTGTAATAATTACAACGTTTTCGTAATTACTTAAGACATTCAATATTATTTTATTTATTTTTGTAAATATTCTTTAAATATAGATTTGAACATGTTGAAACAAGGACTTTACTTACCAGAATTTGAAAGAGATAATTGTGGCGCGGGATTTATCTGCAATTTAAATGGAGAGAAATCGAACAAAATAATTCATGATGCTTTAGAAATTCTAATTAAGCTTGAACACCGTGGCGCTGTGAGTTCTGACGGAAAAACAGGTGATGGTGCCGGAATATTAATTGATATTCCTCATGAATTCTTTTTAAAAAATACAGCTTTTAGTTTACCTGAACCAAAAGAGTACGCCGTTGGGATGGTGTTTTTGTCCCAAAATGAAAATCAGCTAAATTTCTTTAAAAATTGCTTAGAAACTGAAATAAAAAATCAGGGATTGGCAGTTTTGGGATGGCGAAAAGTTCCGGTTAATAAAACGCATCTTGGAAATATTGCCGCTAAAAACGAACCCGACATTGAGCAAATTTTTATCGGAAAAAACGGAAATCCATTAACCGAAAATCAATTCAATGCAAAATTGTTTGCAGCCCGTAAAATCGCAGAGCATGTTGTCGAAAATTCTAAATTGTCCGACAGAAAAAAATTCTATTTACCTAGTTTGTCAACTACCACGCTAATTTACAAAGGACTTTTAATTCCTGAAGATATCAGAAATTATTATATTGACCTGTCCAATCCGGATTTAGTTACCCGTTTGGCATTGGTTCATCAACGATTTTCAACAAATACTTTTCCTTCTTGGGATTTGGCGCAGCCTTTTAGGTATATGTGTCACAATGGAGAAATTAACACGCTTCGCGGTAACATTAATAGGATGAAAGCGCGCGAAGAATTAATGAAAAGTCCTGTTTTTGGCGATGACATAAAAAAAATGTTCCCTATTATTTTAGATGAAAAATCCGATTCGGCCTGTATGGATATGGTGGTGGAACTATTGCTGATGACTGACCGTTCCTTACCTGAAGTAATGATGATGATGGTTCCCGAAGCTTGGGAAAAAGACCCATCAATGAGTGATGAAAAAAGGGCATTTTATGAATACAATTCATGTATTATGGAACCTTGGGACGGACCCGCTTCTATTCCTTTTACCGACGGAAATTATATTGGAGCCTTATTAGACCGTAATGGATTGCGTCCATCCAGATACACCGTAACAAAAGACGGAAATGTAGTAATGTCATCCGAAACAGGCGTTTTAGACATTAAACCTGAAAATGTTGCACATCACGGAAGGTTAGAGCCAGGAAAAATGTTTTTGGTGGATATGAATGCCGGCAGAATCATAAACGACGAAGAAATCAAACAAAAAATTGTTTTAGAAAAGCCTTATAGAAAATGGTTAAATAAAAATTTACTGCCATTGGCTGATATTCCATATACCGGCAACAAAAACCCAAAAGAAGAAATAGGTTTGGTGGCACGACAGAAAATATTTGGCTATACCATTGAAGAAATAAACACGATAATTACCCCAATGGCCACCAATGGCAAAGAAGCCATAGGATCTATGGGAAATGATACCCCGTTGGCAGTTTTATCTGATGAGCCACAATTATTATTCAATTATTTCAAACAACTGTTTGCACAAGTTACCAATCCCCCTTTAGACGGAATAAGAGAAGAAATTGTTACAGATTTTAGTTTGGCCATTGGAGGCGACAGAAATATTTTTGACATTTCTGAAGCGCAATGTAAAAAACTACTAATTCAAAATCCTGTTATTTCAAATGCTGATATCGATAAATTAAAAAGTGTCAACCATCCCGATTTTAAATCGGTCTCAATTTCAACACTTTATGACATCACAAAAGGATTGAACGGAATTGAAGCTGCCTTAAAAGACATGGTGAAACAGGTATATAACGCCGTTTCTGACGGGTGTAATATTGTTATTTTAACAGACAGGAATGTTGATGAGAATTACGCCCCTATACCTATTTTATTAAGCTGCTCTTACGTTGGCAATCAACTAAGCAAAATGGGGCAACGCTCAAGTTTTGGCATTGTGATAGAATCGGCTGAACCTCGCGAACCTCATCATTTTGCCACTTTATTTGGTTATGGTGCAAGTGCCGTTAATCCATATATGATAAATGAAATCATCAGACAGCAAATTAAAGATGAATTTATTGTTGGTATTTCAGCAGAAAAAGCAATTCAAAACTTCAATAAAGCCATTGCAACAGGTGTTTTGAAAATTATGAATAAAATCGGAATTTCCACATTACATTCTTACAGGGCCTCCCAAATTTTTGAAATTTTAGGTTTAAACAATGCTTTTACGGATGAATATTTTCCTAATACACCTTCCAGAATTGAAGGTATTGGCTTGTATGAAATTGAAAAAGAAATTTTCTTGCGTCACAGAAGTGCCTTTCCTCCTATTGAAATTGCAGGAAACCTTCCTTTAAATATAGGTGGTGATTACCGTTGGAGACGAAACGGCGAACGTCATATGTTTAATCCGACCACAATTTCAAAATTGCAGCAGGCTGTTAGAACCAACAGCTATGAAAGTTATGAAATTTACGCCAAAGCCATAAACCAACAAAGCGAAAATTTAATGACTTTAAGGGGAATGTTTGAATTTAATAATTTGGACCCGATTCCTATAGAAGAAGTTGAACCATGGACAGAAATTGTAAAGCGATTCAAAACTGGGGCGATGTCATATGGATCTATTAGTCAGGAAGCCCATGAAAATTTAGCGATTGCCATGAACCGCATCGGAGGAAAAAGCAATTCCGGTGAAGGAGGGGAAAACAAAAACCGCTTCAGAAAAGATTTAAACGGCGATAGCCGAAGTAGTGCCATTAAGCAAGTTGCATCAGGCAGATTTGGTGTTTCCACCAATTATTTAACCAATGCGAAAGAAATTCAAATTAAGATGGCACAAGGCGCAAAACCAGGTGAAGGTGGCCAATTACCAGCTGAAAAAGTATTGCCTTGGATTGCAGAATGCAGAAGCTCAACACCTTATGTTGGACTAATTTCTCCGCCGCCGCACCATGATATTTATTCAATCGAAGATTTGGCACAATTAATTTTCGATCTAAAAAATGCCAACAGAGAAGCCAGAATCAATGTAAAATTAGTATCCAAAGTTGGTGTTGGTACCATTGCTGCAGGTGTTGCAAAAGCAAAAGCTGATGTTATTTTAATTTCAGGTTATGATGGCGGTACAGGAGCCGCGCCATTAACTTCACTGCGCCACACAGGACTGCCATGGGAACTTGGCATTGCTGAAGCTCAGCAGACTTTGGTGTTGAACAATTTAAGAAACAGGGTTGTTTTAGAGTGTGACGGACAATTAAAAACAGGTCGCGATGTTGCAATTGCATGTTTGTTGGGGGCTGAAGAATTTGGTTTCGCCACAGCTCCTTTGGTAGCTTCTGGATGTATTATGATGCGTAAATGCCATTTAAATACTTGTCCGGTTGGGATTGCAACTCAAGATCCTGAACTGCGTAAAAACTTTAAAGGAACACCGGAACATGTTATTAATTTCATGTATTTCGTTGCAAAAGAATTACGTAAAATTATGGCGCAATTAGGTTTTAGAACCATCAACGAAATGGTTGGTCAAAGCCAAAAAATAAATGCAAACAAAGCTATTGATCACGCCAAAGCAAAGGGAATTGATTTATCCCCTATTTTATACAAACCAGAAACAAACAAACCATTATACAATACAGAACATCAAAACCATGAGTTGGAAAATGTATTGGATTTTGATATTCTTAGAATGGGGCATCCGGCTATTTACAGAAAAGAAAAAATGTATTTAGAATTTCCTATTAAAAATACTGACAGAACCGTTGGTGCAATCGTAAGCAATGAATTGTCCAAAATATATGGTGATAATGGCTTGCCTGAAGATACTTTAAACATAAAATTTAAAGGTTCGGCCGGACAAAGTTTTGGGGCATTTGCAACCAAAGGATTAACCATGCAAGTTGACGGAAACACCAACGATTACTTGGGAAAAAGCTTGTCTGGAGCCAAATTGATCATCAAAAAACCCGATGAAGCCACTTTTGCTTCCGAAGAAAATATTATTGTTGGAAATGTTTCACTATATGGCGCCATCAATGGGGAAGTTTATATTAATGGTATTGCCGGTGAGCGTTTTTGTGTAAGAAATTCAGGCGCTGTTGCAGTTGTTGAAGGCGTTGGAGACCATGGATGTGAATATATGACAGGTGGAAAAGTAGTTGTACTAGGAAAAACAGGAAGAAATTTTGCAGCAGGAATGAGTGGTGGAATCGCTTACGTTTTTGATGAAAAAAAGAAATTCACAAAAGGACTTTGCAATATGGAAATGGTTGCGTTTGATGAGATTTCCTCACAAGATGTCATTGAGTTAAAACAATTGATAAAAAATCATTTCAAGTATACCAACAGTGATTTGGCTTTAAGAATTTTGGATGATTGGGGAAATAGTTTAACCCATTTTGTAAAAGTGATGCCAACAGACTATAAAAAAGCATTGGATAGAATTGAAAAAGAAAATAGTATTAATGCAGCAACTATATAGTTATGGGAAAAGTTACCGGATTTAAAGAATTTGAGAGAAAAGATGAAACTTATATTTCTGCAAAAGAAAGGGTTCAGCATTATAAAGAATTTACAGTTTCACTAAAAAAAGATGAGGTTGAAAAGCAAGGTTCGCGTTGCATGGATTGCGGCATTCCCTTTTGCCAAAGTGCTTGTCCGCTGGGAAATTTAATTCCCGATTTTAATGACATGGTTCATGAGAAAAAGTGGAAAAAAGCATTGGAAATTTTACATTCCACTAATAATTTTCCCGAATTTACCGGTAGATTATGCCCTGCGCCTTGTGAACAAGCATGTGTTTTAGGAATTGTAAAACCGCCAATAACGATTGAGAATTTAGAAAAAAATATTGTAGAAATTGGTTTTAAAGAAGGATGGATTTTAGCCCAGCCGCCTAAAGAAAGAACTGGCAAAAAAGTAGCAGTGATTGGTTCGGGACCTGCAGGTTTGGCAGCTGCACAACAGCTTAACAGAGCAGGACATTTTGTAACCGTATTTGAAAGAGATGATGCAATTGGCGGATTGTTGCGTTACGGAATTCCAAACTTTAAATTGGAAAAGGAAATTATAGACCGAAGAATTGACATTTTAGAAGAAGAAGGAATTGAATTCAAAACAAACGTAAATGTTGGCGTAAATTATCCAATTGAAAAAATGAACGATTTTAACGCTGTTGTATTGTGTGGTGGCGCAACGCTTAGCCGGGAATTGCCCGCAAAAGGCCATGAAATTAAAGGCGTGGTGCAGGCCATGACATTTTTAAAACAGCAAAACAAACGAAATGCAGGAATCTCAATAGCCGAAGAGGAAATTTTCGCCACCGATAAAAACGTAATTGTAATTGGCGGAGGAGATACCGGTTCTGATTGTATTGGCACTTCAAACCGTCATGGCGCAAAAAGCGTGACTAATTTTGAAATTATGCCAAAACCACCTGTGAACAGAAGTGAAACAACGCCTTGGCCTTTTTGGCCATTAAAACTTAAAACTTCCACTTCTCATGAAGAAGGATGTGACAGAAACTGGTTAATTTCCACCAAAGAATTTATCGCAGATGAAAAAGGAAATTTAAAAGCCTTAAAAACTGTTCAGATAGAGTGGATTCTAAAACCGGGAGAAAGACCTGTTTTAAAAGAAATTGAAGGAACCGAAAAAGTTTGGCCTTGTGAATTGGTGTTATTGGCAATGGGCTTCACTGGTCCGGAAGCAACATTGAGCGAGCAATTTGGTCTTGAAACCGACTTTAGAAACAACTATCAAGCAACTGATTATCAAACGAATGTTCCGCATATTTTTACAGCCGGTGATATGCGCAGAGGACAATCACTTATTGTTTGGGCAATCTCTGAAGGAAGGGAAGCCGCAGTAAAAGTGGACGAATATTTAATGGGTTTCAGCAATCTTCCAACCAAAGGAAGCGGCGACTTAATTGGCGTATAAAATTTTTTAACACCCCTGTTTTTTTTTTAAATAATTTATAATAGATTCACCTATGGTTTCGGCTTAGGTGAATTTTATTTTGTAAATTACAGGTCCGTTTATGATGTTGGATATTTACTATAAAATATTAAAAACTGAGATATAAAAACCTATAAACTTACTGAACCAAATAAAAAAATTCTCCCCCATGAAAAACAGAAAATTATTGATGATTCCCGGCCCTATTGAATTTGAACCAAAAGTATTGCAGGCATTGGGAGCGCCAACCACCAGCCATGTGGCTCCTAATTTTATTGAATCCTTCGGAAACTGCATCCAATTAATGCGAAAAGTTTGGTTAACTTCAACCGGCCAGCCTTTTATTGTAGCAGGAACAGGAACTTTTGCCATGGATATGTCAGCAGCCAATTTAATTGAACCCAACGACCATGTCTTGGTGATTTCAACTGGTTATTTTGGAGAACGCTTTGCAGAAATTGCAAAACGCTACGGAGCAAATGTCACTATTTTAGAATCAGAAGTTGGAAATGTTGTTGCTTTAGATGAAATTGAAAAAGCACTTGCTGCCAAAAAATATAAATTATTAACCATAACGCATGTTGACACGTCGACCGGGGTCTTGGTTAATCCCAAACCCATTGCCGAACTGGCCAAAAAATACAATACGCTTTCAATTTTGGATGGCGTTTGTTCTGTTGCCGGTGAAGAAATACAACAAGAAGAATGGGGAATTGACGTTGTTTTGACAGCCTCCCAAAAAGCGGTAGGCGTTCCTCCTGGCTTGGCCTTGTTGGTAGTTTCCAAAAAAGCATTAGACGTATTTAAAAACAGAAAAACGCCTGTTGGTAATTATTATGCCGATTTCAACAATTGGCTTCCAATTATGCATGCGTATGAAAACCGACAACCTTCTTATTTTGGAACACCACCTGTAAACCTTATTGCTGCTTTAGAAGTGAGTTTACAACAAATTGTTACTGAAGGGATGGAAAACAGATTTTTACGGCACAAAAAAATAGCAGTTGCTTTTCGCGAAGCCATGATTGCATTGGGATTGAAACTTTTACCCGTTCATAAAAATTTATCGGCAAACACGCTTACAGCTGTTTATTTTCCTGAAAATATAGCAGGAAGTGCTTTTTTGGCAAACACTGGAAAAAACGACGTCATTTTAGCAGGCGGCTTATTACCTTCTCATAAAACGCAATATTTTAGGGTTGGACATATGGGCAGCGTAAACAATAATGACATTATTGCCACGATTGCAGCCATTGAAAGCAGCTTATTTGCATGTGACCATCCTTTTGAAATGGGGATTGGTTTAAAAACAGCATTGAAAATATTGAATAATTAGATAATTAGCCGATTAAAGAAAAGAGACTAATGTTAATGGAAATAAACAATTTAAACGATTAACTAAATAAATTACTTCAAATCACAGGCATTATTCATCAACATAAAATCGGTTAAAACCATCGCCGCCAATGCTTCAACTATTGGAACTGCGCGTGGCACCACACAAGGATCGTGGCGTCCTTTTCCGTGCATTTCAACAATATTTCCGTCTTTATCAATGGTTTGTTGCCCTTGCATAATAGTTGCTACAGGTTTAAAAGCCACCCGAAAATAAATATCCATTCCGTTGCTTATGCCTCCCTGAATTCCACCTGATAAGTTTGTTGTTGTGGTTCCGTCGGCATTAAAAATATCGTTATGTTCACTTCCTTTCATTTTTGCACCACAAAATCCGCTGCCATATTCAAAACCTTTTACTGCATTTATGGAGAGCATCGCTTTTCCCAATTGTGCATGTAATTTATCAAAAATCGGTTCACCCAATCCAACAGGCACATTTTGAATGACGCAGGTTACGGTTCCTCCTATTGTATCTCCTTGTTTTTTAATTTCATTGATGCGTGCAATCATTTTTTTAGCAGTGATTTCATCCGGACAACGAACATCATTGCTTTCAATTTTGCTGAAATC
>NZ_JBFFKM010000032.1:0-27331 GCF_041555395.1 Lutibacter sp.
ACTTGGTGATATAGATTTCCATAATCCAAAATCCACTCCAGAATTATCATCTCTAATTAGCCATCTCAACCACATATTAATTTTTTTAGCGGCTGAACCTTTAAATGGGTCTGCAATATGTTTTGTGGTTCTTATTGGATGGTGAATTTCAAAAAATATATTTTTTAGTTGATGTATAGCTGGTTGAAGTGAATCATTTGTTGCATTCAATTTAAATATATTTTCTAACCCATTATGATTTTTGTAAATATGTTGAAGTGCTGAAATAAAATATTGAAAGTCCGTTGAATTAAATGTTCTATGAACAAACCCATCTGTTTTTACTAAATGATGTTCTTTATGATTCATAACAAAATCATAAGGGGAATTACCCATAAGTTCCATCATACGATTGGCATTTTTTATTATCATTTTTCTATTGCCCCAAGCAATGGTGGCAGTTAAAAATCCTGATATTTCAATATCTTCTTGTAATGAAAATCGATGAGGAATCTGAATAGGGTCACTTTCAATAAACTTTGGGTTATTGAATTGTATAACTTTTTCATCTAAAAATTCTTTAAGTTCTGTTTTAGTCAATGTTTGAATAGTTAAATTTAAATAGGGAAAGTTAACATTAAAAATCTAACAGAATTAAAAAAATACACCCTATTTACGATGTTTTCCTTTAAGTAATGGCTTCTGAATTTATGAAAAATGATTTTTTAAATCTTGTAATATTGCACGGTAAATTGGATTACAAAAATCGGCTACACCATCTACTTTTGCTGATTTCCAATGTGAAGACCATATAACAAAAGATGTATTGTTTTCAGATATTGGAAATACAGTTACCTCTCCAATATAACCTTCAACATTATCTTTTGAAACAACTGCTGGTCCATCATCTATGCTATAAGTAAATTTTCTTGCTTCATTATCTACTGATAAAAGTGTTTCGTGAAAAGCATCATTTAAAATTCTTTTGGCACCAATTTCTTTAGAAGATTTATTGCCTAAAATTTCTACCTTAGAAACAACATTTTTAGCCCATGATAAGTCATGAAAATCTTTTAAAACTTCCCATACTTTATTCGGTGTGGCTTCAATAACAACTGAGTTATAACATCCCATAATATTAATATTTTTTAGTTAATAGCACTTAAATATATAAATAATTTTTTAGTAATAAAAATTATGGAAAAATGGGAATTAAAATAGGCTGCTTTTAGATTAAATTGTATTGGATTACTTTTTCAGTCAAAAATTCTTTGAGTTCAGTTTTAGTCGATGTGAATTAAGGTATCAATTTTATTAATTATTTCCGAAGGGTTTGTTTCAAAATCAAACCAGTGAATTGTTGCATCTTTTTTATTCCAGGTCACTTGTCGTTTTGCAAATCGTCGTGTATTTTTTTTAATTTCTTCAATGGCGAATTCTAAAGTGCATTTCCCGTCAAAATATTCAAAAAGTTCTCTGTAACCTACAGTTTGCAGCGCATTTAGTTGTTTGTGAGGATACAATTTTTTCGCTTCTTCTAGCAAGCCTCCTTCCAGCATTAAATCAACACGGTTGTTTATTCTTTTGTACATAACTTCTCTGTCGGCCGTTAAACCTATTTTTATTGGAATAAAATTTCGTTTTGTTTTGTCCTTATTTTTGAAAGAGGAATAGGGATTTCCAGTTCCAATGCAAATTTCCAATGCCCTAATTAATCGGTGCGGATTTTCAATTTCTATGGTGTTGTAAGATTCCGGATCCAAACCTTTTAACTGGTTTTGTAATATTTTAATCTCCCCTTTTTCAATTTGTTTGTTTAATTTCAATCTTATTTCAGGATCTACTTCAGGAAAATCGTCAAAACCTTCAAGTACGGCATTGGTATATAAACCACTTCCGCCAACCATAATAATGATATTATTTTTTGAAAATAATTCATCTAATTTTTTAAGGGCATCTTTTTCAAATTGTCCGACGCTGTAATTATCAAAAATTGATTTATTTTGAATAAAATGATGTGGAGCAGCAGCCAACTCTTCTGAAGAAGGAACCGCAGTGCCAATTTTCATTTCTTTATAAAACTGCCTCGAATCACAAGAAATAATTTCTGTTTTAAAATGTTGCGCCAAATGAATGCTCAAGGCTGTTTTACCAATGGCAGTGGCTCCAATTACTGTAATTAAATAGTTATTCATCATTTAATTTTTGGCCACAATGATGGCAAAATTCCGCATTACTTATGTGGCTGTCTGCCAAGCAATGCGGACATGTTTGTGTATGTGTTTGTGTTTTTAAATCTTGTGCCGTAATTGCAGATGTTACTATACCTGTTGGCACCGCAATAATTCCGTACCCTAAAATCATAACGATACTCGCAATAAATTGCCCAAATGGCGTATGTGGAGCCAAATCTCCATAACCTACCGTGGTGAGCGTGACAATGGCCCAATACATGCTGTGCGGGATACTCGTAAAACCGTTTTCGGGGCCTTCAACCAAATACATAATAGTGCCCAAAATAATGGTAATTATAAATACGCTGAATAGAAATACCGCAATTTTAATTCTGCTTGCTTTTAAAGCGGTCATTAAATTAAAAGAAGCGCCTAAATATCTGGTTAATTTTAATATTCTAAAAACCCTTAGTAATCGCAATGCGCGAAGTGCCACCAAAAAGTGAGTTCCTAAAAAAATTAGAGATATATATTTAGGAATTGTTGCCAAAAAATCAATAATTCCATAAAAACTGAAAATATATTTAGTAGGTTTTTTAATGACCATTATTCGTGTAAAATATTCCAATGTAAATAATATAGTAATTACCCATTCTGCAATATTTAAAAAATCATGATATTTGGCATTAAAACTTTCAACACTTTCAAGCATTACAAATAAAATGCTCGATAAAATTGCGATTATTAAAACAATATCGAACCATTTTCCTGCCGGGGTATCCGCTTCATAGATAATTTGATAAAGTTTTGTTTTCCAATTTTTTTTGCTTGCTGTCTGTTTCAAAATAAATTTTTTATAAAAGTAAGACTAAAATAAAACTTTTATTTTAATTAAAACCGTATTAGTTTCTCTACGTTATTTTTTTGAAGGTATTGTTTGATAATCGCTCTGTTAAGCATTGAGTTTTCCATAGGAGAAATCATGCGTCTCAGAATTTCAATATTGTTTAGCTGATGGCCTAAATTAGTGAAGCAAAATCCTTTAACCTCGTTGTTTTCAATTAACACTACTGATTTTTCTCCAATATTTCTTCCTTTATCAACCACCACCAAATTGGCATTGCTGAAGGAAATTTGCGTAAATTTATTTGTTGTCGATAAATTAAATTTGGGCTGGTTAATTTTTAATTCTTCAGCATATTTAAGTTCTGCAATCATTTGATTTCCTGTTTCTTCATAGCTTACGGAAACAACCTCTGTTTGCAACAAAATTGCTCTTTTTGACGTTCGTAAAAATAATTGATTAACCGCTTTTTTAATGCTTTTTCCTTTTCCGATATAAAGAATATTACTGCTGCTATGAATATAAAACACGCCCGTTTTCGACGGTAATTCCTCTATCATTGATAGTAGTTTAGGAGCCAATGTTCTGTTGTTTTCTTTAAGGGCAGCCTCTTTTACGATTTCTTTATAAGAGTCTTTGTTTAGAAGAAGTTTAAAAAGTTGCACGGTTGCAATGGCGTCGCCATCTGCTCTGTGGCGACCGGTTAATGGAATTCCGAGCGTCTTGCATAAATTTCCCAGTTTATAGGAATTTAGGTCGGGAATTAATTTTTTGCTCAATTCAACTGTACATAGAGTTTTCCGGTTGAATTCATATCCCAATCTCCTAAATTCAGTTGTTAAAATTCTATTGTCAAAACTTGCATTGTGAGCCACTAAAACACAATCGGAAGTAATTTCTACAATTCGCTTTGCAATCTCGTGAAATTTAGGCGCATTTTTTAACATACCCGAGTTGATACCAGTTAAGTTCACCACAAAAGGCTGAATAGCTATTTCAGGATTCACCAGACTTATAAATTGATCAACAATTTCATGCCCGTCAAACTTATAAATGGCAATCTCTGTAATGCCTTCCTCATTAAATTTTCCTCCGGTGGTTTCTATGTCAAGTATTGCATACAAATTAATTATAATTTCGTGATCCAAAAATGGCGCTTCCAACCCTAATCATTGTGCTTCCTTCTTCAATGGCAATTTTATAGTCGCCACTCATTCCCATAGACAAAATAGTGGAATTAACATTAAGTGATTTATATTTTTGAAGTGAATCAAACAAGGTTTTAAGCGTCTTAAATTCAGCTCTAATAATCTCATTATTTTCTGTAAAACTTGCCATTCCCATCAATCCCTGGATGTTTATGTTTTTCAGATTTTTTAATTCTTCGGATTTTAATAATTGCTCAACTTCATCAAATGACAATCCGAATTTAGTTTCTTCACTTGCTATTTTAACTTCAAGTAGGCAATTAATAACACGGTTGTGTTTAAGAGCCTGTTTGTTTATTTCTTTAAGTGTTTTAAAACTGTCGACTCCGTGAATTAAATGCACAAAATAAGCCATATACTTCACTTTATTGCTTTGTAAATGACCAATCATATGCCATTCAATATCTTTAGGCAAGATATCGAACTTTTCAGTCATTTCCTGAATTTTATTTTCTCCGAAAGCCCTTTGCCCAGCCTGATAAGCTTCCATAATTGAAGAAGCAGGCTGGGTTTTAGAAACTGCTATTAATGTAACATTTTCAGGCAGTGAATTTTTGATATTATATAGATTTTGTTTTATAAGCACTAATTTAATTTATTTATGACCAAGCCAGATCGTAATTTTGGCTCAAACCAAGTTACTTTAGGAGGCATAATATTGCCAGTATCAGCAATATTCATTAATTGATTCATACTTACAGGAAATAATGCAAAAGCAACAGCCATTTCACCACTGTCAACGCGTTTGCTCAATTCTGATAAACCTCTAATTCCTCCAACAAAATCAATTCGGGTATCAGTTCTTAAGTTTATGATATTTAGAATTGGTTCTAAAATAAATTTTGACAAGACACTTACATCCAAACTGTCAATTGGATTGTCATCGTTGTAGGTAGGTTTTTTTGCAGTTAAGCCATACCATTTTCCGTCTAAATACATAGAGAAATCGTGCAGCTTTTCCGGTTTTACAATTGAACCGCTAATTTGTGTAATACCAAAATTGACATCAATTTTTTCTAAAAATTCAGCTGGGTTTAAGCCATTTAAATCTTTAACAACGCGGTTGTAATCAATGATTTGCAATTGATTATCAGGGAAATGTACTGCCATAAAATAATTGTAAGGCTCATTTCCGGTATGATTTGGATTTTGAGAAGCAAATTCAGCGCTCATTCCTGCTGCAGCTGCAGTTCGGTGATGTCCATCAGCCACATAGGTGCAAGGAACTTTTTCATTGAAAAGTTTCTCCAACATTATGTTAGTTTCAGCATTTTCAATTACCCAAAAATGATGTCCGAAGCCATCTTCAGCAGTAAAATCGTAGATAGGTTTGTTATTTGAGATAATATCTGTAACTATTTCATCAATTTCAGGAACAGCTCTGTAGGTGAAAAATACGGGCTCAATATTGGCTTTTAAAGACCTTGTAAGTACTTTTCGGTCTTCTTCTTTATCAGGACGGGTTAATTCATGTTTTTTTATTTTTCCGTTCAAATAATCTTCACAAGCTGCGTCGCCAACAATACCGTATTGGGTTTTTCCGTTCATTGTTTGGGCATAAATGTAATAATGATTCTCAGTATCCTGCACTAAAAAGCCTTTTTCCTGAAAAGATTCAAAATTATCTTTAGCCCTTGTGTAAACTTTTTCATCGTGAGGATCTGTGCCGCTATTAAATTCAATTTCAGCACGGGTGATACGTAATAAGGATGCTTTTTTGCCATCAACCATTTTGGTTGCCTCTTCTGAATTCATTACATCATAAGGTAAACAAGCTACTTCTTCAACAATATTTTTGGGTGGTCTAAGTCCTTTAAAGGGTTTAATAATTGCCATTCGTTATTTTTTAGTGTTAAAATATTCAATAATTTGTGAAGCCAATTCCGAGCCAATTCTATCTTGTGCCTCAGCAGTAGCTGCTCCAATATGAGGAGTAAGTGAGAGATTTGGGTTCATTAACAACTGAATTTCAGGAGTTGGTTCTTTTTCAAATACATCTAGAGCAGCGCCAGAAATCTTTCCACTTTCAATAGCTTTCACCAAAGCAACTTCATCAAGAACACCGCCTCGTGCCGCATTCACAATAAAAGCGCCATTTTTCATCATGTTAAATTCCTTTGTGGAAAGAACATAATCTTTTTGGGCCGGAACATGGATTGAAATAAAATCAGACTGTTTTAATACTTCTTCTTTGGACAACGTTTTTATGGTAAAAAATAATGTTTGATGGTCAAAGAATTCAAGTTCTAAGGTTGCAGCCTCAAGAAACGGGTCAAAAGCAACCACTTTCATTCCCAATCCCAAAGCAACTTTAGCGGTGGCTTGTCCAATTCGACCAAAACCGAGTATGCCAATCGTTTTTCCTTTTAATTCAATTCCTTTTGCAAACGATTTTTTTAAATCACCAAATTTAGAATCACCAACTAAAGGCATATTTCTGTTCGATTCGGGTAAAAAACGAACCAATCCAGATAAATGCGCAAAAACAAGTTCGGCTACAGAATGTGAAGATGCAGCAGGTGTGTTTATTACTTTTTTTCCTTTCTCACGTGCATATTCAACATCTATATTGTCCATTCCAACACCGCCTCGACCAATAATTTTCAGGGTAGGGCAGTTGTCAATAATATCTTTTCTAACTTTTGTTGCGCTTCTTACAAGCAACACGGTAACTTTATTTTTATTGATATAATCTGCAAGTTGTTCTTGCGCTACTGTTGTTAAATCTACGTCAAAACCAGCATTTTCAAGTGCTGTAATTCCGCTTTTTGCCAGTCCATCATTCGCTAATACCTTCATTTTATAAAATTTTATTTAAATTATGATAGTTGTTTTTCAAGTTGTTTCATGGCCTCAACCAAAACTTGCACGCTTTCCAGTGGCAAAGCGTTATATATGCTTGCACGGTAACCGCCAACAGATCTGTGGCCTTTAAGCCCGCTAATTCCTTCTGCATTCCAAAGTTTATCGAAAATTTCTTTGTTTGCTTCATCGGTAAGATTGAACGTAACGTTCATTAAAGAACGATCTTCCATTTCAGCATAACCTTTAAATAGTGGATTTCTGTCAATTTCCGCGTATATTAATGCTGCTTTGGTTTCATTTAATTTTTCGATAGCGGGAATTCCTCCTAAATTTTTCAACCATTCTAGCGTTAACATAGAAACATAAACAGCAAATACAGAAGGCGTATTAAACATACTTTCTTTTGCAATATGAACTTGATAATCTAAGATTGAAGGAATTACCCGTCCTGATTTTCCTAAAATTTCATCTTTTACAATAATCACTGTTGTACCTGCCGGACCCATATTTTTTTGGGCTCCCGCATAAATGATATCGAACTTGCTAAAGTCTAATTGACGAGAGAAAATATCGGAACTCATATCGCAAACCAACGGGCAGTCAGTTTTTGGAAATTCTTTTAATTGCGTTCCAAAAATGGTGTTGTTTGAAGTACAATGGAAATAATCTATATCGGATGGAATCGTGTAATTTTTTGGAACATAGTTATAGCCTTTATCTTTTGAGGAGGCGACTACGTCAATATTACTTAGCTTTTTAGCTTCTTTTATGGCATTAGCACTCCATGTACCAGTATCTAAATAAGCGGCTTTTCCATCAACTTTTAATAGATTGTAAGGAACCCTTAAAAATTCTAGACTTGCACCACCTTGCAAAAACAGGACAGAGTATCCTTCCGGGAGGTTTAATAATTCTTTCACTAAGTTGCAAGCGTTATCCATCACATCAACAAAGTCTTTGCTTCTGTGTGAAACTTCAATTAATGATAAATCAAGACCATTAAAATTTAATAAAGCATCTGCTGCTTTTTTAATAACTTCTTGAGGTAAAATTGATGGGCCTGCACTAAAATTATGTTTTTTCATTTGGCTTAAAATATGAATTTATTTTGCGCAAATTTCGGAAAAAAAGACGTAGCAGAACTACTAAATATAGAAAAATGTGTTATATATTTAACAAAAATCGGAAAGTGTCAATGCCATCGGCATAGTCCCATAATTTTGGATCTTGTGTTTGACCAAATTTCACAAAATTTAAATCGTTTTCGTTGCATACAATACATTGAATGGCCTCTTTTTCTGCTTCTAATTTTATCAATAAATTTTCTAATTCATCGTAAAATTCGTAAAAGACTGTCGCAATGGGAGATGCATAACTAGGGTCTTCTTTTAACATCACAAAACCATTGTCTTTAATTTTAAACAAACTCATTAAATAGATGGCTTTATTATAATCGTAGTTGTTTTCGTATTTTTTAATGTTTATGATCTCATTGAATTTAAACAATGCATTAAATAGGAGATCAAAATTGTAGTTTTTAGGAACAAAAATTTTAGAAACACTTCTGCACCCCAAACCAAAATATTGGAAAATATCTTCTCCTAATGCTTCTAATTCTTGTTTGGTTTCTTTACCGGTAATTATGGCAACCGAATTTCTGCTGCTTCTAATAATAGATGGGTATTTCCCAAAATAATAGTCGAAATATCGAGTTGTATTATTGCTTCCGGTTGCAATTACGGCATCAAAACCAATTAATTTTTCTTCCGTAAAAGTGATTTTATTTTTAAAATACGGATGGTAATATTCTAAAAACTTAGCAATTAAAGGCAGAAAATATTTGTCGTTTGAAGAAAGTTTTACCAATGCATTATTGCCGCTGAGCAAAACAGATAAAAAATCGTGAAAACCAACCAAAGGAATGTTTCCAGCCATGACAATGGCAATATTTTTAGGAACTACATTTTCATCAATTTGATAGTTTGAAGTCCACTTTTCTAAATTTTCAACATGAAGAGCTGTACTCCAGCTTTCAAAAGCTTTTAAAACATTTTCTTTAGTAAACCAACCGTTAAATTCAGATGCTCTGTTTATTTGCATTTTAAAAGCATCGAAAAGAATGGGATTAAATTCGTCGGTCTCATTTTTCTCCATTTTTGAAGTTGAAAATTGTGTAAAAAATTCCCCGAGTTTTGCAAAAGCTTCTATTCGTTGCCCTAAATTCATAATATGGTATCTTAAAAATTAAATTTTATATTTCCTCTGGTAAAAAATGATTTTATCAAATAAGTCAGAGGGAACCAACTTTATAATTTATTATTTTACAAAATAAAAAATAAAAAAATTATGTAGGTTTGTGGCAAAATTAATCTAAATAAAATTATGGCAATAAAAATAACGGACGAATGTATTAATTGTGGTGCTTGTGAACCGGAATGCCCTAATAATGCAATATATGAAGCATCGGAAAATTGGAAATTTTCTGATGGAACAAAACTTTCCGGAAAAATAATTTTAGAAAATGGCAATGAACTTAATACTGATGAAGCTCAGGAACCTGTTAGTGATGAATATTACTTTATTGTCGCCGATAAATGTACGGAATGCAAAGGTTTTTTTAATGAACCGCAATGCGCCGCTGTTTGTCCGGTAGATTGCTGTGTGCCAGATGATGATATTGTTGAAACAGAGGAACAATTATTAGCGAAACAAAAGTTTTTACACAATAATGAGCAGGACTTTTAAATAAATTCTCATCAACGTTTTGACAAACCTTCCAGCCGCAGGCCGATAAGCGATTACACAGTAAACAAATACTTATCTTTTTTTCACGATTAAATAACTGTAACGAATAAAAAGCATTGCCATAATTGGAATGATGGCAATATTGAAAACCTGTACTTCCAGAATCCATAAAATTGACTGAATTGCCAATAAAACGAGTAATAATTTATTATAATTTGCTAGCCATTTCGGCAAAACAGAATTAAACATAAAAACGGCAACCACTAAGTTTGGTGCAAAAGCCCACAAAAAATTGAGATTTTTATAGGTTGCAGTATGACTTGTGGCAAACCAAAGCAATAACACGACAATACCTATCAACCCAGAAATAAAGTATAAGATAAAATCAACCCATTTTGTTCTTTTATTTGAGCTATAATTTTGATAGGTTTTCCATATAAAAAACAAAGCTATCACCAAAAAAACAATGAAAGGTTGTAGAATAGAAAATGGCTGAGGACTTACTCTTTCATCTAAAACTTTATGATCTGCTTTTACCAATGGTTTAATATTACCGTCAAAATTGATGGTGGCATTGTTAAAACCCAGATAAATATAATCGGGTAAAAATTTATATTCAGCAAGGGATGCTTCTTTGTCAATTACAGAACCTAAAGCCAAATCAATCCCGAATTTTCCCCATTTAAATTTATCAGCAGTATAATCTGCAATTAAATCTCGGTGAGACTTATGACTTGTAATATGATTGTTGTTAAAAATGACTTTATCTTTCAAAACAGCTTTAATAACTTCTTCTATTTTTGTGGAACAATTGTCGTAAAAGAAATCATATTGATAGGACCGGTTTTCAGGTTTTGCGTTATTTTCTAGGAAATCGTAAACTGCCTGAACGTCAATATCATGTAAATCCAGTTCTTGGGTTTTTACCCAACGATTTTCATAGTTGAACTGTTGTAAAAAATACCCATAGTGGGCAGTTGATAGTTGGTATATTAATTTTCCTTTCGCAAAATTTAAATAGAAATTTGGTTTATTAAAGTCGAATGTACCGTAGTTATATATTTTATCCAATTTTAAAAGTGGATCGTAAACCCGAAATGCACTATGTCCAAAAGCGCTGTACAACTCGCTTCCCTGACCGCATGTAACCACACTTACGGTTGCTTCTGATGACAACTTTTGTTGTGCCGCCAATTGAAAGCAACTAAAAAAAAGTAAAAAAATAAAGTTAAATTTTTTGCTCATTGTACTTGAAAAACAAATAGTTAAAAATTCATTAGAAAATATTTTGGCCATTTAACCTTAATAATCAGAAATGTAACAATTAACAATATTTAGGATTACACTATTTTAGGTCATTATATAAAAAGCGAATGTAAAAAAACTTTCTAAGTTTTACTTTATAATTTCAGGAAATATGATGTTTTATAAACTCAAAAATACGTTTTTCGCTCCACAATAAATCTCTACCTAATAAAGTGGAATTAAACCCCACATGACCACCGTATTTAGGTGCTTCAAAATATAATTTCTGATGATTTTCAGCTTCAGAAAAGGGAAAACAACTTTCTGATAAAAAACTGTCATCCAAAGCATTAATGAGTAAAGTTGGTTTGTAAATTTCAGAAATAAACTGTTTACTGCTGTTTCTTTCCCAATAATCATCAGCATTTTTATATCCGAATAAGGGCGCAGTAACAGCATTATCGAAATCTTTAAATGTTTTGGCGTTTTCAATGGCTTCTTTGCTGAGATTTGATTCCGGAAATTTAGTAAATTTCAGAAGTGATTTTTCTCTGAGCGTTTTCATAAACATATTTTGATATACTATGTTATGAAGGCTTTCCAAAACAGTAGCGGAACCTTTTAAATCGCAAGGAACGGATATTGCTAACGCTCCTTTAATTTCAGAAGGCATGTTTTTGGAAGTTCCCATATATTTTAGCGCTATATTTCCTCCCATACTAAAGCCCAGTAAAAAAATATTTCGATATTTATTTTTTGATAATAAATAGGAAATAGACAAATCAACATCATCGGTTTTTCCGCTGTGATAGGAGTAAGGCTTATTGTTATCTTCGCCGCTGCAACCTCTAAAATTAAGCGCTGCACCGTCAATATTTTGTGAATTTAAAAAATTCAGTGCCGAAATAATATACTTGGATTTTGAACTGCCTTCCAATCCGTGCAAAGCCAAAACCAACGTGTCTGAACCAACTGAAGAACTGTCCAAATCAATAAAATCATCATCGCCGGTTTTTATCCGCTCTCTGGAATAATTGATGGTTCCGGTAAAAAATAACGTTTTGTAAGCAGTATTAAAATGGGAATTTCTATATAAAACAGATGGGTTGTAAGTAGATTTTAAAAGTGGCATTTAGTAATTTATTAAAATATTTTATTGAATTAAATTTTACTGAAAAACAATTGTTAAATTTACTGAAAATAAATACAATGAAACTAACAAAATACATTCCCAATTTATTGACCTTACTTAACTTACTGTCAGGAACTATTGCTGTGTATTTTGCCGTTAAAGAAGAGTTGGTTATAGCGGCCTGTTTTGTTTTTTTAGGTATATTTTTTGATTTTTTCGATGGATTTGCAGCTAGAATTTTTAAAGTTCAAGGGGAATTGGGTAAACAATTGGACTCTTTAGCGGATGTTGTCACAAGTGGAGTGGTTCCGGGAATTGTTTTATTTCAGCTGATTTCAAAATCGGTAGAGAATAAAACCTGGGAAAATGCCGTCAATTCGATTTTCAAAACAGGGAATGAACAATATTTTACCAGCACTTTTTTTATCTCCTTAATTGGATTGTTGTTTACGATGGGAGCGGCATACAGATTGGCAAAATTTAATATAGACGAACGCCAGACAAGTTCATTTATTGGTTTGCCTACGCCAGCTGCGGCTTTGGTGGTTTTATCATTGCCACTAATTTTAGATTATAGCGGAAATGAATTGGTGTCAGGCATTATTCAAAATGTATGGTTTTTAATAGGATTGGCAATACTTCTTTGTTATCTAATGAATGCGGAAATACCTTTATTTTCTCTGAAATTTAAAGACTACACCTGGAAAAAAAATAAAATAAAGTATTTATTTATTTTATTTACGGCCATACTTAGTGCATTATTTCAATTTATCGCCATTCCAATAGTAATATTGCTGTATGTATTAATGTCAACAATTGAAAATAGGCTATTTAAAAATTCGTATTAAAATTTCCGCCTTTTCAACTCAAAATCTTTTCCTAAATATACGCGCCTTACAGTTTCATCTTCAGCCAGTTCTTGAGGTGTTCCTTCTTTTAAAATACCACCTTCAAACATTAAATAGGTTTTATCTGTAATGGCAAGTGTTTCCTGAACATTGTGATCGGTAATTAAAATACCAATATTTCTGTCTTTCAAATGCGCTACAATATTTTGAATATCTTCAACGGCAATGGGGTCAACGCCTGCAAAAGGCTCATCCAATAAAATAAATTTAGGATCTGAGGCCAGAGCCCGAGCAATTTCTGTTCTTCTACGCTCACCACCCGAAAGCAAATCACCTCTGTTTTTGCGTACATGATTCAAACCAAACTCACTTAATAAAGACTTCATCTTTTCTTTTTGATCTGCTTTTGATAAATTGGAAAATTGCAATACAGATAAAATATTGTCTTCCACTGATAATTTTCTAAAAATAGAAGCTTCTTGCGATAAATACCCAACACCTTCCTGTGCTCTTTTGTACATTGGATATTTCGTAATTTCGTGGTTATCTAAGAAAATTTCCCCCTCATTTGGCTGAATCATTCCAACAATCATATAAAAAGAAGTGGTTTTCCCGGCACCATTCGGACCTAAAAGTCCGACAATTTCACCCTGTTGCACTTGCAATGAAATTCCGTTTACCACATATTTGTTTCCGTATTTCTTTTTTATATTATCTGCTCTTAAGATCATTGTTGTTTATTTGTTGAAATATTATAAGTTAAATTATCAATTATCAATTATCAATTATTCATTACTTATTACACATTATTCATTGGTGAGTTCTTCCCAAAATTCATAAGCTCTTCTTAAATGCGGAATTACAATAGTGCCGCCAACCAAAGTTGCTATTGAAAGTGATTCCATCACTTGTTCTTTGGTAACTCCCGCTTTAAAACAGCCTTCTAAATGGTATTTAATACAATCATCGCATCGCAATACTGCTGAAGCCACTAATCCCAACAACTCTTTTGTTTGAACGTCTAAATGTCCGCTTTTGTATGCATTGGTATCAATATTAAAAATTCTTTTGATGATTTTATTGTCATCAGCCAAAATCTTATCATTCATTTTTGTTCGATAAGCATTAAATTCTTCAACTTGATCAGCCATTTTTAAGTTCTTTTTTAAGTTCGTTTTTCAATACTACTTTTGATATAAAAATACTCACTTCATATAAAATAAGTATTGGAATAGACACAATGACTTGACTAACAATATCAGGCGGTGTAATAACAGCGGATAAAATTAAAACGATAACCAAGGCATGTTTTCTGTATTGTTTTAAAAAATCAGGAGTGATTAATCCCATTTTTGTTAGGAAATACATCACTATTGGCAATTCAAAGATCAATCCGGAAGCCAATACCGATGATCTCAACAATGAGATGTATGAATTAATTTTAATATTCCGCTCTACCAATTCACTTACAGAATAATTTCCTAAAAAGTTTACGGAAAGTGGTGTTATCACATAATAGCCAAACAGCACACCCACAAAAAATAAAAATGAAGAAACAATGATAAAAGCGACTGCACCTTTACGTTCTTTTTCATACAAACCCGGACTAATAAATTTCCAGAATTCCCATATAATAAAAGGAAATGCTATAATAAATCCGACAGTAATGGATATCCAGATATGAACGCTGAATTGTTCTCCCATTTCCAAACTTTGCAAAGTGAAAGGGATCTTATCTATACATAATCCATCTGTGCCAAAAAATCTTGATACCTTGCAAAAAGCTCGATAGGTAATAAAATCAGGGTCTTTTGGTGCAAATATTATTTTGTTGAATATGAAATCTTTCATTAAAAATGCAATGATTCCAAAAATAAATATAGCAGCACTTGAACGTACCAAATGCCATCTTAATTCTTCAACATGATCTAGAAAAGACATGTCTTTTTCGGGTTCGCCTATTTTTTTTGTCATTTTAGAAAATTCCTTCCTTTAATAAATCATGCAAATGTACAACACCTGTGTATACAGAATTGTCTTCAACCAAAATTTGGGAAATTTTATTATTTTCCATCGTTTCTAAAGCTTCAATTGCCATGGCTTCGGCTTGAATTGTTTTCGGGTTTTTGCTCATAATGTCTTTGGCGACAATTTTGCTTATATCAGGTGAAATTGTCAGCATTCGTCTTAAATCCCCATCGGTAATAATGCCCACTATTTTGTTGTTTTCAATAACTGCGGTCGTTCCCAAACGCTTTTTCGATATTTCAATAATAACGTCTTTAATTTCGGTTGTTGGAGAAACTTGCGGCAATTCATTATTGATAATTAAATCGCTCACCCGCAAATACAATTTTTTACCCAAGGCACCTCCCGGATGGTATTTTGCAAAATCTTTACTTGAAAAATTATTGAGTTCTAACAAACAAACCGCCAAAGCGTCACCTATAACCAATTGTGCAGTTGTGCTAGTTGTAGGTGCTAAATTATTTGGACAGGCTTCTCTTTCTACATAAGAATTCAACGTAAAGTTGGCATTTATACCTAAAAATGATTCAGGATTCCCTGTAATTGCAATTACTTTGTTTCCATAATTTTTAATTAATGGCACCAAAACTTTAATTTCGGGTGTATTTCCGCTTTTTGAAATGCAAACAACGACATCATTTTTTTGAATTATTCCCAAATCGCCGTGAATGGCATCAGCCGCATGCATAAAGATAGCCGGAGTTCCCGTTGAATTTAATGTCGCAACAATCTTTGTTGCGATGTTGGCGCTTTTGCCAATTCCGGTCACGATGACCCTCCCATTAGAGTGATGGATAAAATTTACGGCATTTTCGAAATCTTCGTTTAGAAAATTCACTAAATTCGCAATCGCTTTGCTTTCAATTAAAATTGTCTGCTTCGCGTTTTCAATAATTGTATTTTTATTTTTCAAAAGATTTTGATTTTTTTAACAAAAAAAAGTTCTACCTTTAATTTTAAACAAAAATATATTTATTTAATTAGAAATTGAATAAACTGCTAATAAAAAGTAAAAGTCAAATTTTTTTAAATTTTTTTAAATTAGTAACTAATATTTAAGTTTTAGTTGCAAATTTATATTCGTATTAATAATTTAGAAGGGATAATGAACAGTAAAGAGATTGATTTGCATGATGCTTTGAAAAAATATTTTGGATTTAGTAAATTCAAAGGACTTCAAGAACCCGTCATAAAAAGTATCATAGAGGGAAATGACACTTTTGTGATTATGCCAACCGGAGGAGGGAAGTCGTTATGTTACCAGTTGCCTGCTTTGGTTAAAGAAGGAACAGCCATTGTTGTTTCACCGTTAATTGCATTAATGAAAAATCAGGTTGATGCCATTCGAGGCATTTCAGCAGAACATGGCATTGCTCATGTGCTGAATTCTTCATTAAATAAAACAGAAGTGGCCCAGGTTAAAAGTGATATTGAGAAGGGAATTACAAAATTATTGTATGTGGCTCCGGAATCACTTATGAAAGAAGAATATATCGACTTTTTAAAAAATCAAAACATATCTTTTGTCGCCATTGATGAAGCACATTGTATTTCAGAGTGGGGACATGATTTTAGGCCAGAATATAGAAATCTTCGAACAATTATTCAAAAAATAGATAATGTTCCCTTAATTGGATTAACGGCAACGGCAACACAGAAGGTACAGGAAGACATTATAAAAACATTGGGCATGTTAAATGCCAATACTTTTAAAGCCTCATTTAACCGACCGAATTTATTTTATGAAGTTAGGCCAAAAACAAAAAATATAAATTCTGATATCATTCGGTTTGTTCGTCAATTTTCAGGTAAATCAGGTATTATTTATTGTTTAAGTAGAAAAAAAGTTGAAGAAATTGCGCAAGTACTGCAGGTGAACGGAATTAAAGCTGTTCCGTATCACGCGGGATTAGACGGGAAAACCAGATCTAAACACCAGGACATGTTTTTAATGGAAGATATGGACGTGGTTGTGGCTACCATTGCTTTTGGAATGGGAATTGACAAACCAGATGTGCGCTTTGTGGTTCATCATGATATTCCGAAAAGTTTGGAAAGTTATTACCAAGAAACCGGTAGAGCGGGAAGAGATGGGGGAGAAGGATTTTGTTTGGCCTATTATTCTTATAAAGATATTGAAAAATTGGAGAAATTTTTATCAGGAAAACCAGTTGCAGAGCAGGAAATTGGCAATGCATTGTTACAAGAAGTGGTTGGCTATGCAGAAACCTCTATGTCACGCAGAAAATATTTGTTGCATTATTTTGGGGAAGATTTTGATGAAGTAAATGGTTTAGGAGCACTGATGGATGACAACGCCATTAATCCTAAGAAAAAACACGAAGCTGAAACTGAATTAAAAATATTATTGGAAGTTGTTGTAAAAACCTACCAAAAATATAAAGCAAAAGAATTGGTAAATACCCTAATAGGAAAAATAAATGCCTTGTTGAAGTCGCATAAAACGGATGAACAGCCATTTTTTGGTTGCGGGAAGGAACGAGATGGTAAATATTGGATGGCATTGATTAGACAGGCATTGGTAGCCCGCTACATTAACAAAGAGATTGAGCAATACGGCGTTATAAAAATTACTGAAAAAGGAACTGATTTTATTGGGAATCCGTCTTCATTTATGATGACAGAAGACCATGTTTATGATGAAAGTGTTGATTCAACAATTATGTTAAATGGTAAGGGTAGCGGAACTTCTGCCGATGAAGTGTTGCTTAAAATGCTTAAAGAATTGCAAAAAGCTGTTGCCAAGAAAAACGGAGTCCCTCCATATGCGGTGTTGCTGGAGCCGTCATTGGAAGATATGGCGTTGAAATATCCAATTACTATGGATGAATTAAAAAACATCTATGGTATTGGCGAAGGCAAAGCAAACAAATATGGAAAACCTTTTATTGAACTGATTGCAAAATACGTAGAAGAAAATGACATCATTCGTCCGGATGATTTTGTTGTGAGGAGTACAGGCGTAAATTCAGGATTAAAACTTTATATAATTCAAAATACAGACCGAAAAATTCCGCTTGAAGATATAGCAAAATCAAAAGGATTAAGTTTTAACGAACTTATTGAAGAAATGCAGGGTATTGTTTACAGCGGCACGAAGTTAAATATTGATTATCATATTGATGAATTATTGGATGAAGACCAGCAAGAAGATATTTTTGCTTACTTTATGGAATCTAAAAATGACAGAATTCAAGATGCTTTAGATGAGTTTGCTGGCGATTATGAAGAAGAAGAATTACGTTTAATGCGAATAAAATTTATGAGCCAGGTTGCGAACTAATACTTAAGCTAAATAAGCCACAAGCATACCAACCAATATGGCAACAAATTTTAAAAGATTAAACTTATGGTCTTTTGATGTTTCAAACAAAATAATTGTTGAAATATGTAAAAATACACCTATAATAATTGCCGTAATTTCCGTTTTATAGGTGGATAAAAATTGAACCTTTTCACCTGCGAAGCTTCCTAACGGTGACATAAAAGAAAATAACAACAAAAATAAAACGGATTTTGTTTTAGAAATTTTCGAGCTTACAAAAAATGTTCCCAATATGATTGAAATTGGAATTTTGTGGATCACTATTGCCCAAAGTAAATGTTCGTGATTAAGGTTATGAGCCAATGGAATTCCTTCCATAAAAGCGTGAATATTTAAACTAATTAACAATGCCCAGGGAAAAACAATATTTTCTTCAATATGAATATGGCCATGTTCCGCACCTTTAGAGAAAAAATCCAAAATAAGTTGCAATAAAAGTCCAAGGAGAATAAATAAACCTATAGACGAATTTTCTGGAATATATACTTCTGGAAACAAATGTAAAATAGTGATAGACAACAAGTAGGCACCACTAAATGACAATAATAATTGAACAGTTTTTTTGCTTGGATTTAATCCGAAAACGATAAGAAGGCCAACTAAAACGGATGCTATAAGTGCAATATAAGTCATCATTCTAAAACTAAAATTAAACGGTCGGATGTTTCTTCATTAAAATCTTCTAACTGATAATTACCAAAAGTATATTTTATTTTAAAACCTACAGCGTTTACATAAGTATTTATTTTGGTCAAATCTAAACTTTTCACCTTTTCAAAATAGGTGTGATGTTCTCCGTCTGCATCAAAATTTATTTCTTTAACAATAAACCCGTTTTTAACGTAACGATTAAGTTTAAAAGTAATGTCATCAATAGTTAGAATCTCTTCAGAGACTAGTGAAGAAATCACTTTTTTTGTATTCATAAAGTCTATAATAGCAATTCCATTCGGATTTAATCCATTCTTAATATTTTGCAAAATGGCAATATCTTCTGCATCATCTTCAAAAAAACCAAAACTTGTGAACAAATTAAAAATTACGTCAAACTTTGTTTTAAAAGGATCCCGCATATCATGTTCGACAAATTGCAGTGTTTCGGCTTCAAATTGCTTGGCATATTCTATACTGTTTTTGGACAAATCCGCACCGATAACCTTAAATCCCAATGAATTTAAATAAATTGAATGGCGTCCTTTTCCGCATCCTAAATCCAATACAGAATCTCCCTTTTTTAATTTTAAAAAGGCAATTAAATTTTCTAAAAACGCCTGACCTTCAGAATAATCTCTATGTTTATATAAAATATGATAATAGCTTGTGTCGAACCACGAAGCAAACCAATCTTTGTTTTTAGTCATAATATTGAAATGACTGCAAAACTAATGATTTGTTTGGTTAAATGTTTAGGAAACTAGCTGTTTTATTATTGAGCAAAAAATTTTTAACTTTTTAACTTTATGCATATAACTTAATATTTGAGTACTTTTGCAAAATAATATATATAATATGGAGAGAAATTTTAAAATGGTTGCCACCACAATGTTTGGACTGGAAGAAGTATTGGCAACGGAACTTAAAAATTTAGGTGCGCAAGATGTAGAAAAAGGTGTGAGAAGTGTTTCTTTTACGGGTGATAAGGGGTTTATGTACAAAGCAAATATGGCTTTGCGCACTGCCATTAGAATTTTAAAGCCAATTAAGACCTTTAAAGTTGCAGATGAAGATGATTTATATAAAAAAATACAACAAATTCAGTGGGAAAAATATATGAGCGTTTCCAGTACTTTTTCTATTGGAGCAGTCGTAAATTCTCAAGGTTTCACCACAAACTCACATTATATTACGTTAAAATCGAAAGATGCCATAGCGGATTATTTCAGAAATAAATATAATGAAAGACCTAGTGTTGACACTAAGCATCAGGATTTAAAGATTCACGTCCATATTCACAATAATTACTGTTCTATTTCATTAGACAGTTCGGGCGATTCTTTGCACAAGCGAGGTTATAGAAGCGCAACAAATATTGCTCCCATAAATGAAGTATTGGCAGCAGGTTTGGTATTGCTTTCTGGATATACTGGAGATTGTAATTTTATTGATCCTATGTGTGGTTCAGGAACAATTTTGATTGAAGCTGCGATGATTGCCAACAATATTCCGGCAAACATAAACAGAAATGAATTTGGATTTGAAAAGTGGGAGGATTATGATGAAGACTTGTTTTTTACCATTCAGGATTCGCTGATAAAAAAAATACACAATTCTCATTTTAAAATTATGGGATTTGACAAAGCGCCATCTGCAGTGGTTAAAGCAAAGGAAAATGTTGCCAATGCCAATTTAAGTGAATTTATTGGGATTCATCATATTAACTTCTTTAACTCTGTAAAAGAAGTTTTTGGTCGCACCTTTATCTTATTTAATCCGCCATATGGTGAACGATTGGATATTGATATGCAAGAATTCTACAAAAAAATTGGAGACACTCTAAAAAGTGGCTATGCAGATTCCACAGTTTGGTTCATTACTTCTAATATGGAAGCTATAAAGCACGTTGGCCTACGAACTTCCAGAAGAATTCCTATGAAAAATGGAGATTTGGATTGTTTATTTGTGCGGTATGATATGTACGAAGGAAGCAAAAAAACACATAAGAGACCAATTGAAGAAGAAGAATCTTAAGGGCGATTCTCTTATGATTTAGGAAAAACAAAAAAAAGCGTTGCAGTAATGCAACGCTTTTTGTTATTTATTCAATCAAATAATTCTTAATTTCTTCTTGAAGAATTACCTCTTGAATTTTCTTTTTTCCCTGAATTTTCTCTAGTATTGTTACCTTTTGTTTCTCGAACAGTTTGCCCTTTCTGAGTATTTGCAGAACTATTTCTTTGTTGTGTTCTCTCAGGTTTTTGCGCTGTTCTTTGTGGTGAACGATTTTCAGCTATTCTTGAGTTTTTCGTGTTGCTTTGTTCTCTATTTCCACTTGGTCTTGTAACTGTATTTGATCTTCTGTCAGTATTTTTAACTGAACGATTGCTATGGCTATTCTGACTTGTTCTGTTGGTAGAAGTTGGTCTGTTTACAGTTTTTGAACTTCTTTCAGTGTTGTTAACTGAACCATTGCTACTACGGCTATTCTGACTTGTTCTGTTGTTAGAAGTTGGCCTGTTTACTGTTTTTGATCTTCGATCAGTATTGTGAACTGAACCATTTTTACGACCATTTTGACTTATTCTGTCGTTAGTGTTTCTTCTTTCTGTATGAGAATTTCTATCATCATATCTATTAGGAACATTTTTACTTGCTACCCTTTGTCTAGTGTTATGTTTATCTCGTTGGTTATAATTATTGTGTTTGCCTCTTTTGTAATATTTATTTCTTGAATGATCATTATAATAAGTATAACGTGCTGGCTTGTAATGATTTCTATATGGGTCATGACTTACAATTCTGAAATCAAATAATGGTCTTGCAAAATAATTATGATATGGGTGAAACACATAATTTCTGTTGTAATTGTTAATATATCCTGAATAATGACTATAATAACCTTGTCTGTTATAATAAACATGCAATCCACCTACACGTACCAACCTTCCTGAATTGTAATTTATATTGGTGTTTCCAATCCTATTTACACGTCCGTAATAATCATAGTAAATAGGAATATCTTCTATTTGAATAATAGCACCGTAATCATCATATTGTACATAAGGGTCGTAGTCATAACCTGAGTTATAACTAATATTAATGCCATTGCCTTGATAATTAACGCCTAAAGCGTTTCTTTGGTTGATATAGAAATCAAATTCGCCATTTTTAAAAATTGCAAATGTTACATTTCTTTCAACAAAAGTGAATGAATTTCCATAATCATCATTATAATAATTATTTGTTGAAGAATTCTCAGTTTTAAAAGTTGAAGCCTGCACAGCAAACCCTACAAATAAATAAGTGGCTATAAGTAATAATTTTGTTTTCATAATAAAATATTTAAAGGTTAAACTAAATTTGCCGGTTAGCAGTATACGAAGTCGTAATTACAAACAACGTGCCAAAAAAATGTATACGCAATAAAATTGGGCATATAACTTGGTTAAAATCAAAAAAATTAAATAATTGACAATCGGCAATTATTAAATTGATTTTAAATATTTTTACGTTTTAAAATCAAAGCCTTTGGACAATTTTATTGATGTTATTTTACCTATTCCTTTGCAAAAGTTATTTACCTATAAAATAACCAAGGCAGAAGCCTCCTTTTTAAAAAATGGGATGCGTGTTGCTGTGGAATTTGGAAAATCAAAAATTTACACAGCCTTAGTTTATAAAATTCATCAAATTCCACCAATTGGCTATGAAGCAAAGGAAATTTATCAAATTTTAGATGATATCCCTGTCGTAAACAAAATTCAAATTAACCATTGGGAATGGATTTCCAGTTATTATATGTGTTCTTTGGGTGAAGTTTACAGGGCTGCATTGCCTTCTGCTTTTTTGTTGGAAAGTGAAACGGAAGTTCAATTGGTTAAAGATTTTACAAATGAAGAAGGACTATCCAATGAAGAATTTTTAATTTTTGAAGCCTTACAACATCAATCCCAACTTTCTATTCAGCAAATTGTTGAGATAATTGGAAAAAAAACTGTTTTTCCAATCATAAAAACCTTAATTGATAAAAATGCCATTGTAGTTAAAGAGCAAATTTATGAGCAATACAAACCGAAATTAGAAAAATATGTTCGTTTAACAGAGGAATGGAACGCATCTGAAAAATTATCAGAATTGATGGATTCCCTAAGTCGGGCAAAAAAACAACGTGCCATTATTTTAACATTTTTTCAATTACAGTCTGCAAAAAAACCTATAAAAATTACGCAGCTTCAGGAGGATTCAAACAGTTCTTCAGCAGTGATAAAATCATTGATTGATAAAGGGATTTTTGAAATTTATTTTATTCAAACAGATCGTATTAGTTTTGATGGAAAATCGGGCAAGATAAAGGAACTGACTTCTCATCAGGAAGAAGCATTTATTGCCATAAAAGAAAACTTCAAAACCAAACAAACTGTACTTTTAAAAGGGGTCACAAGTAGTGGTAAAACAGAGGTTTATGTTAAATTAATTAAAAAAATTATTGACGAAGGTAAGCAAGTGCTTTATTTACTTCCAGAAATTGCGCTAACCACACAATTAATTGACAGACTGCAACTTTATTTTGGAGAATATTTATCAGTTTTTCATTCAAAATACTCCATGAATGAACGTGTTGAAGTATGGAATAATGTATTGGAAAATAAGCAAAAAGCACAATTAATTTTAGGCGCCCGTTCTTCCATGTTTTTGCCTTTTTCTAATTTAGGGTTAATCATTGTTGATGAAGAACACGAGCCATCTTTTAAACAGTATGATCCGGCTCCAAGATACCATGCGCGTGATTCCGCAATCGTTTTGGCAAAGCAACACAATGCTAAAGTAATCTTGGGTTCTGCAACACCAAGTATTGAAACGTTTTACAACGCGCAACAAGGCAAATACGGATTGGTTGAACTAAATAGAAGATTTGGCAATGTTTTATTGCCTGAAATTGAATTGGTTGATGTAAAAGAAAAGTATCGAAAAAAACGAATGACCGGTCATTTTTCAGACCGGTTACTTGAAATGATTACAGAAGCTTTGGATAATAAGGAGCAAGTTATTTTATTTCAGAATAGAAGAGGTTTTGCACCTGTTGTAGAATGTGAAACTTGTGGGGTTTCGCCGCAATGCCCTAATTGCGATGTGAGCTTAACTTATCACAATTACAGAAAAGAATTGCGATGTCATTATTGCGGACACCGCCAGGCAATGCCTCATAATTGTGGCGCTTGCGGAAGTGCAAATTTAAATACCAAGGGTTTTGGAACCGAGCAAATTGAGATAGAATTGTTGGAATTGTTTCCAAAGGCAAAAGTGGGAAGAATGGATTTAGACACTACGCGTGGAAAGTACAGCTATCAAAAAATATTAGGGCAATTTCAATCGCAGGAAATAGACATATTGGTGGGTACGCAAATGCTTTCAAAAGGATTGGATTTTGCAAACGTGTCGTTGGTGGGAATTATGAATGCCGACAATATGCTGAATTTCCCTGATTTTAGAGCTCATGAAAGAAGTTATCAACTGATGGTGCAGGTTTCGGGTAGGGCAGGACGTGCCAGTAAAAGAGGTAAGGTTGCAGTACAAACCTATAATCCGAACCATCAAATATTACAGCAAGTTTCAACCACTGCTTTTGAAGAAATGTATAAAGAACAATTGGAGGAACGCTGGCAATACCATTATCCGCCATTTTATCGAATAATTAAAATAACATTGCGCCATAAGGATTTTAATCGGGTAGAAGAAGGTGCTATTTGGTTGGGAAAATCGTTAATTTCAATTTTTAAACATGATATTTTAGGACCTTCAACTCCGGGAATTTCAAAAATCAGGAATTATTATATCAGAACTTTAATCGTTAAAATTCCACAAAAACAATCGTTGGCAGTAAGTAAAAAACAGATTCAGAGAGTTAAAAATGCGTTTCAGGCCATAAATGAATTTCGCTCTATCAGATTCAATATAGATGTAGATAATTATTAAAGTTATTTTATTAAATTTACATTTGCCAATTAAGGAAATAACAGTATATTTGCACCCTTAAAAGTAAAAACTTAAATTATTAATTATGAATCATTACGAAACTGTTTTCATTTTGAATCCCGTTTTATCTGATGTTCAGGTAAAGGAAACAGTAAAGAAGTTTGAGGACTATCTTGTTTCTAAAGGTGCCGAAATGATATCAAAAGAGGATTGGGGCTTAAAAAAATTAGCGTACACCATCCAAAACAAAAAAAGTGGATTTTACCACTTATTCGAATACAAAGTTGCTGGAGAAACAATTGCTCCTTTTGAACTTGAATTTAGAAGAGATGACAGTATTATGCGTTATTTAACGGTTGCGTTAGATAAACATGCTGTTGCTTGGGCTGAAAAGAGAAGATTAAGAGACAGTACTAAAGCACCTAAAAAATAAGCGTTATGTCTATAGAACAACAAGCAAAAGGAGGAAAACAAGGTGAAGTTCGTTACCTGACTCCGTTAGATATTGAGACTAAACAAGTAAAGAAATACTGTCGTTTTAAAAAGAACGGTATCAAATATATTGATTATAAAGATGCTGATTTCTTATTATACTTAGTAAATGAACAAGGTAAAATTTTACCACGTCGTTTAACAGGAACATCATTAAAATTTCAACGTAAAGTGTCTGTTGCCATTAAAAGAGCACGTCACTTGGCTTTATTGCCTTACGTTGCGGATATGTTAAAATAAAAACAGCAAGGAATTATGGAAATTATATTAAAGCAAGACGTTGAAAACTTAGGGTTTAAAGATGATCTTATTACTGTAAAAAATGGTTTTGGACGTAACTATTTGATTCCTCAAGGATTTGCAGTATTGGCAACAAGTTCAGTTAAGAAAATGTTAGCGGAAACTTTAAAGCAACGTGCTTATAAAGAAGAAAAATTAATAAAAGATGCTACTGAAATTGCAGACGCAATTAAGGCATTGGATATTAAAATTACAGCTAAAACAGCCGATAATACCAAATTATTTGGATCAGTAAATAACCAAGACGTTGCAGATGCTATAGCCGCTGCAGGTCATGTAATTGATAAAAAATACATCAAAGTTGAAGGAGGCACCATTAAAAGAATTGGAAAATACAATGCCACTATTAGATTGCATAGAGCAGTTGTGGTTGAGTTGCCAATTGAAATAGTTGCCGAGGCAAAGTAATTAACAATATTTAGTTAATAAATATATTTGAAGCCCACTTTTTAGTGGGCTTTTTTATTTTATTTTTGATTTCAATTAAAAACATTAATTTAACTTTAATTATAATGAAAAAAAAATTATTATTTTCTATGCTAATTGCCATATTTTCAGGTATTAGTGTCTTTTCGCAAGTAACTACTTCAAAAATTCAAGGAGCAGTAACTGACGACTCTTCAATGGGCTTATATGGCGCAAATGTGGTTGCGAAACACTTGCCGACAGGTACTGTTGCAGGAACAATGACTTTAGAAGGAGGAAGGTTTTCTTTACCAAACTTACGTGTAGGTGGACCTTATACGATTACCATAAGTTATATTGGTTTTAAAACTATTGAATATACTGATGTGTATTTAGATTTAGGTAAAGCTTTTGATTTAGACGTTAAAATGGATAATGAAAGTGAGTTATTAGGTGAAGTTGTTATTACCGGTGGGAGAAATACAACTTTTAATAGCGACAGAACTGGAGCCGAAACTAGTGTAGGAGCTAGAGAACTTACAAAACTGCCTACAATTTCAAGATCTGCTTCAGATTTTACGCGTTTAGATCCATCCGCTTCTGGTGGTTCATTTGGAGGCAGAAACGACCAATTCAATAACTTTACATTAGATGGTTCAATCTTTAACAATCCTTTTGGATTGGATGCTGCCACACCTGGTGGACAAACAGGCGCACAGCCAGTTTCATTAGATGCCATTGAACAAATTTCAGTATCAACAGCACCTTACGATGTTACTTTATCAGGTTTTACAGGGGCTTCTGTAAATGCAGTAACTAAAAGTGGAACAAACAAAGTAAAAGGAACAGTTTATGGGTTTTTTAGAAATCAAGATTTAACAGGCAGTAAAATTAAAGGTGAAAATATTTTTGTGCCTGAATTAGAACAAAAACAATACGGTTTCAGTTTAGGAGCGCCTATTATTAAAGATAAATTGTTTGTTTTCGTAAATTTCGAAAAAGATGATAGAACAGATTTAGGTCAATCTTGGTTGCCAAATAGAGGAACAGGTGCCATCAATGAATCAAGAGTTCTTTTACAAGATTTAGTTGATGTACAAACAGGTTTAAGAAGTATAGGTTACGATCCAGGTGCTTTTGAAGGGTTTAC
>NZ_JBFFKM010000033.1:0-27206 GCF_041555395.1 Lutibacter sp.
AACTGATGCAGGTTTGGATTTAAATGGGAATGACATAAAAGGAGAAGGAGTTGTTAGAGTTAAGCATGAATATGCTTTCCCGTTTGGTCCCATAAAATCCAATGTTTTAAAAAGAGATTATACGGTTTCACATCAAAGTGGTGAAAACAGGCTATACGTGCAGGGAGCAGCAGGTTCAATAGCAACCATTGAGTTGTTTAACAATGAAAACTTGGAAGAATTACAGCAAAATAATTGGTTGATTAATGACGCGAATTTAATTTTTTATGTTGATCAAGGAGCTGCCAGTTCAATTGTTCCTGAACAATTGTTCATCTACAACTATGACGAGAATTTGCAGATAACTGATGTTATGACAGAAGGAATTAGTGCCGTTGGCGGCTTCTTGGAAAGAGACGATAACGGAAAACCTTACAGATATGTTTTTAAAATTACAGATTATATATCGAGATTGTTAAAAACAGATGAGCCTCTGGACTTAGTAAAAATAGGGTTAAAAGTTTACAATCCTTCAGACACTCCCACCGCTATTACAGATTTAAAAATCAGAGAATATAGCTGGACGCCAAAAGGAGTTGTGTTATTTGGGCATGATACAAGTTTCGGCGATAAAGATAAAAGGGTAAAACTAGAAATATCTTATTCAAAAATAAATAATTAAAAAAGAAAGTTGGTATGTGTGGAATTGCCGGTTATTTAGGCTTTAGAAAAGCTTATCCAATAGTTATCAATGGTTTACAACGTTTAGAATATAGAGGTTATGACAGTGCGGGAGTTGTATTGCTTGATGGCAATGAAATGAGCCTTTATAAAACAAAAGGAAAAGTATCTGATTTAAAAAAAATAACCAGACAAAAAAATGTTGAAGGCAATTTAGCTTTAGGTCATACCCGTTGGGCTACACACGGCATACCAAGTGATGAAAATTCACATCCTCATCTTTCCAATTCAGGAAATTTGGTTATCGTTCATAATGGAATTATTGAAAACTATGATACCATAAAAAAGGAACTCATAGTTAGAGGATATACATTTAAAAGTGATACCGATACTGAAGTTTTAATAAATTTAATAGAAGAGGTTAAAATCAAAAATAACTGCAAATTGGGGAGGGCTGTTCAAATGGCGCTGGCCAATGTTGTTGGAGCTTATGCAATAGCCGTTTTTGATATTGCAAAACCCGATGAAATCATTGTTGCTAAATTAGGAAGTCCTATAGCCATTGGTATTGGAGAAAATAATACTGAGTTTTTTGTTGCTTCAGATGCATCTCCATTTATTGAGTATACTAGAAATGCCATCTATTTAGAAGATGAAGAATTGGCAATTCTTAAATTAGGAAGAGATATCAGAATTCGAAAAATTCAGGACAATGCTGCAGTTGAACCTTATATTCAGCAATTAAAACTTAATTTAGAGCAAATTGAAAAAGGCGGTTATGACCATTTTATGCTCAAAGAAATTCACGAGCAGCCTAACGCTATTTTAGATGCCTATAGAGGACGACTTTTAGCATCCAAAGGCATGATAAAAATGGGAAGTGTTGACAATAATATTTCAAGATTTTTAAATGCAAACCGTATTGTAATAGTTGCCTGCGGAACTTCATGGCATGCAGGATTGGTTGCCGAATATCTGTTCGAAGATTTGGCGCGTATTCCTGTTGAAGTTGAATATGCTTCAGAGTTTAGATATCGAAATCCAATCATAAATAAAAATGATATAGTAATTGCAATTTCACAATCGGGTGAAACTGCCGATACATTGGCAGCTATAAAATTGGCAAAATCTAAAGGCGCTTTTGTGTTTGGGGTTTGTAATGTAGTAGGTTCTTCCATAGCGAGAGAAACGGATACAGGTGCTTATACGCATGCCGGGCCGGAAATTGGTGTGGCTTCAACCAAAGCATTCACCACCCAAATTACGGTGCTTGCTTTAATGGCATTAAAACTTGGTAATTTAAAGGGGGAACTTTCAAACTCTATGTACAACAATTATATACATGAAATGAGTTTAATTCCGGCTAAAGTGGAAGAAGTTCTAAAAATGGATACCGAGATTGAAAAAATTGCTGCAATATATAAAGATGCTCCAAATTGTTTGTATTTAGGACGAGGATATAATTTTCCTGTAGCGCTGGAAGGTGCTTTAAAATTAAAGGAAATTTCTTACATACATGCAGAGGGTTATCCTGCTGCAGAAATGAAACACGGGCCTATTGCTTTAATTGATGAACATATGCCGGTTATTGTTATTGCAACTAAAAAGGGTCATTATGACAAAGTGGTGAGTAACATTCAAGAAATAAAAGCACGCAAAGGTAAAATTATTGCAATTGTTACCAAGGGCGATATCATAGTAAAGGAAATGGCAGACCATGTGATTGAAATTCCGGAAACTGAAGAAGCTTTTACACCGCTTTTATCAACAATTCCATTACAATTGTTATCCTATTACATCGCTGTAATGAGAGGCTGTAATGTGGATCAACCGAGAAATTTAGCGAAATCCGTTACGGTGGAGTAACGAAAAACAGATACCTTCAAACTCATAAATATTTTAAGGAATAATATCCACAACACTTATGCTTTTAACACAAGAGATTTGTGGTGAAAAATATTAAAAATAAGCAGTTTATATCAATAATATATTTATAAAACATTAGGAATGGAGTCATGAATCATGCTGTGATTTCCATCATTCCATATCGTTAAAATATCGGTTGCAACTTGGGCGCCACTGCCTGTGGCAATCGCGAACTGACTTCTCCACCCCGATAAAACACCGGCAACATATATGCCTTCTGCAACCAAATGGTTTTTGTTTTTTAACATAATACGTTCTTTTTGTGGAGGCAAACTTTGGTGAGGAATTACATATTGCATGAGACCTTCAATATTGAAAAGATTTGAAGGACCAACAGCCACAACAATTGTTTTTGTATTGTAGGAGTTTTTATTGGTGAATACCTTAAAACTAGGAAATTCTCCTTCAATTTTAGTCACTTTTTCATTTCCAATCTGAATCACGTGAGGATATTGTTCGGAAAGTTGGTTTAAGCCATCTGTCAACACCTGATGGCCTCTCGTTCCTTTTTTAAATCCCAACACATTGTTGAGCATAGCTTCGTTTAACGCCGAACTTTTTTGGTGAGCAACAACCCCAATTTTTTTATTTTTTGCAAAAGGTTTGTCAACTGCCGAGCCTAAAATTAGGGAGCAAGACAATCCAGCTGCGCTTCCTCCTACTATCAACACATCAAAAGCGTCCATATTTAAGAATTTAATTGTGAAATAATCCCTGTATATTTGAAGTGAACAGTTTTACAGCTATCGCCAAAAGAACAACTCCAAATACTTTTCTAATAATATTTATCCCGTTTTTCCCTATAATTTTTTCAATTTGCACCGAAGTTTTAAGCACTATGTATAAGAAAATTGTATTGATAATAATGGCAATTACAATATTTATGGTTGAGAACTCAGCCCTTAATGAAAGCAGTGTGGTTAAACTTCCCGGTCCGGCCAATAACGGAAATGCCAACGGAAATACAGAAGCTGTTTTAGCATTTGTTTCTTCCTCCTTGTAAAGCGAAATTCCCAAAATCATTTCCAGCGCCAAAAAAAACAGGATGAACGAACCTGCAACTGCAAAAGAATTAACATCAATTCCGATTAGACTTAAAATGCTTGTTCCCAAAAACAGGAAAGCAACCATGATAAAACATGCGACTATAGATGCTTTTTCCGAATGGATGTGGCCAAATTTTACCCGTAAATCAATAATTATCGGAATACTTCCTATAATGTCAATTACGGCAAACAATATCATGGTTGCAGTAACTATTTCCTTAAAATTTATTTCCATCATGTTCCATTTTAAAACGATTGGTGAAAGTATATAATCAAAAATTGAATTATAGTAAAAGTAATGTAAAAAAATAGTTATTTTTGCCGGATGTTTCAATTAGGAAAAACAATCGTTTCAGAAGAGATTATAGAGAAGGATTTTGTCTGTAACCTATCGGCCTGTAAAGGAAAATGTTGTGTTGATGGAGAAGCCGGCGCTCCCTTGGATGAAGATGAATTGCTGATCCTTATGGATATCTATCCTAAAGTGAAGCCGTTTTTACGAGAAGAAGGAATTCAAGCCATTGAAGACCAAGGGCTTTTTATTACGGATGAAGGTGAATATGAAACCACTTTAATAGACGGGAAAGATTGCGCTTACTCTATATATGATGAAAATAACACCGTTAAATGCGGCATCGAGGAAGCTTTTAATCAAGGCATAATTGATTGGAAAAAACCAATTTCTTGTCATCTATATCCAATTAGAATTACAGATTACATAGAATTTTCGGCAGTAAATTACCATAAATGGCCAATTTGTGATGACGCTTGTTCTTTAGGCAAAGAATTGCAAGTGCCTGTTTACAAATTTGTGAGAGAGGCATTAATCAGAAAATTTGGAGAGGATTGGTATTTGGAACTTGAAAAAATTGCCAAAAATCACAAACAACAATAAAACTTTTTAAGCCTTTAAGATACGTAAGTTAGAAGAGTATAATTTGAGGCACTCTTTTTTAATTTGGCGTTTTTGTGCAACCTCCCTAAAATCAACTGGCGAGCAATCTAAAAATTTATTAATCATTAAAAATCAGTAATTAATAATATTGATTTTTTTATGAGATCATACAAGAATGTTAAAAACTCACTAACAAATGTGAATAAGTAAGCCTTTTTTGCATCCTTTTTTTTTCAATATTTGTTTTACTCGTTTTTTACTAAAAAACAGCTACTAACTACTAACTAAATAATCACGATTCATGTCATTTATTGAACCCATTCTTCAGCCTAATAAAAATCGCTTTGTGATTTTTCCAATTCAACACCAAGATATCTGGGAGTGGTATAAAAAACAGGAAGCAAGCATTTGGACTGCGGAGGAAATTGATTTACATCAAGATGTAATTGATTGGGAAACTAAATTAAATGATGACGAGCGTTATTTTATCAAACATGTTCTGGCTTTTTTTGCAGCTTCTGATGGGATTGTAAATGAAAATTTGGCAGAAAATTTTGTAAGTGAAGTGCAATATTCCGAAGCAAAATTTTTTTATGGTTTTCAAATAATGATGGAAAACATCCATTCTGAAGTGTATTCGTTGCTAATTGACACCTATGTTAAAAATGATGCTGAAAAAGATCAGTTGTTTAACGCCATTGAGGTTTTTCCTGCCATTAAAGAAAAAGCCGACTGGGCGCTAAAATGGATTGAAAGTCCTAGTTTTGCTGAGCGATTAATTGCATTTGCAGCCGTTGAAGGCATCTTTTTTTCGGGAAGTTTTTGTTCTATATTTTGGTTGAAAAAGAGAGGTTTAATGCCAGGATTAACCTTTTCAAACGAATTGATTTCACGAGATGAAGGCCTGCATTGCGATTTTGCCATTCACCTGCACAACAATCATATTGTTAATAAAGTTCCTAAAGAACGAATTACAGAAATTTTAACCAATGCCCTGAATATTGAGCGTAAATTTATTACAGAGTCATTGCCAGCCAGTTTAATTGGAATGAACGCAAAATTAATGTCGCAATATTTAGAATTTGTCACCGACCGTTTGTTGACTGAGTTTAATTGCGACAAAGTTTATAATTCCTCAAATCCGTTTGATTTTATGGAAATGATTTCCTTGGAAGGTAAAACAAATTTCTTCGAAAAACGGGTTTCGGAATATCAAAAAGCCGGTGTAAAAAGCGGCACAGGAACTGGAAGTATAAGTTTTGATGCTGACTTTTAATCCCAATAAACCAAAAATCAATGGCGTAACTACGTTCGTTTTTTTGAAAAATTACTAACTATTAACTGAAATGTAACCTATGTATGTACTAAAAAGAGACGGCAGAAAAGAGCCCGTGATGTTCGATAAAATTACGGCCAGAGTTCGAAAAATGTGTTATGGGCTTAACAGTCATGTTGATCCTGTTAAAGTTGCTATGCGCGTAATTGAAGGATTATATGATGGGGTTACAACTTCAGAACTTGATAATTTAGCTGCTGAAACAGCGGCAACCATGACGGTGCAACATCCCGATTATGCAAAACTGGCAGCGCGTATTGCCGTTTCAAACTTACATAAAAACACTAAAAAGGTATTTTCTGAAGTCATGGCTGATTTGTACAATTATGTAAATCCGCGTACAGGAAAGAAAGCACCGTTATTGTCTGATGAAACTTTTAAAGTCATTATGGATAATGCCGAAAAACTGGACTCCACAATTATATACAACAGGGATTTTGGCTATGATTATTTTGGATTCAAAACATTGGAACGCTCTTATCTATTGAAAATAAATGGTGAAATAATTGAGCGTCCACAACATATGCTAATGCGTGTTTCCATAGGTATTCATCAGGAAGATATTGACGAGGCCATAGAAACGTATGAGTTGATGTCGAAAAAATTCTTTACGCATGCAACACCAACGCTATTTAACGCGGGAACGCCAAAACCACAAATGTCTTCATGTTTCCTGTTGCAAATTCAAGACGACAGTATTGATGGAATTTATGATACACTGAAACAAACGGCACAAATATCACAATCTGCAGGAGGTATTGGTCTTTCAATTCATAATGTACGTGCCACGGGCTCTTATATCAGGGGGACCAATGGAACTTCCAATGGTATTGTTCCTATGTTGAAAGTGTTTAATGATACAGCCCGTTATGTGGATCAGGGAGGTGGAAAAAGGAAAGGCTCTTTTGCCATTTATATGGAACCTTGGCATGCTGATGTTTTTGAGTTTTTGGATTTGCGTAAAAATACCGGAGCAGAAGAAAAACGTGCCCGAGATTTATTTTATGCCATGTGGATTCCAGATTTATTTATGAAACGGGTAGAAGAAAATGGAGACTGGACGTTGATGTGTCCCAATGAATGTCCTCATTTATTTGACACTTATGGTGATGAATTTGACAAATTGTACACGGGTTACGAAAAAGTGGGGAAAGGGCGCAAAACCATCAAAGCACGTTTGCTTTGGGAAAAAATACTGGAAGCCCAAATTGAAACAGGAAATCCGTATATGTTATACAAAGATGCCGCTAACAGGAAATCCAACCAAAAGAATTTAGGAACCATCCGTTCTTCTAATTTGTGTACTGAAATTATGGAGTACACCTCAAAAGATGAGGTGGCAGTTTGTAATTTGGCGTCTATTGCGCTTCCTATGTTTGTTGAAGAAGATGAACATGGAACTAAATTTTTCAACCATCAAAAACTTCATAAAATCACCAAAAAAATTACGCGGAATCTGGATACGGTGATTGACCGTAATTATTATCCTGTAAAGGAGGCTGAAAATTCAAATTTTCGCCACAGACCAATCGGAATTGGTGTTCAGGGTTTGGCAGATGCTTTTATTCTGTTGCGTTTGCCTTTTACAAGTGATGAAGCTAAAAAATTAAATGAAGAGATTTTTGAAACTATTTATTTTGCGGCAGTTACTTCCTCAATGGAAATTGCAAAAGCAAAAGAACCTTATTCTTCATTTAAAGGTTCTCCAATGTCACTTGGAGAGTTTCAGTTTAATATGTGGGGGATTTCAGAAGAAGAATTAAGCGGAAGATGGGATTGGAAAGCGTTGCGTAAAAAAGTACTTAAAAACGGCGTTAGAAACTCGTTATTGGTAGCGCCGATGCCAACAGCTTCAACTTCACAAATTTTAGGAAATAACGAAGCTTTTGAACCTTATACCTCAAATATATATACCCGAAGGGTATTGAGCGGCGAATTTATTGTGGTGAACAAACATTTATTGGAAGATTTGGTTGATCGCGGTTTGTGGGATAATGAAATGAAAGAAAATATTATGCGTGCCAATGGATCTGTTCAGCATATTGACATCATTCCCCAAGAACTGAAAGATTTGTACAAAACTGTTTGGGAAATGAGCATGAAGGATATTATAGACATGTCTCGTCATCGTGGTTATTTTATAGACCAATCGCAGTCGCTAAACCTATTTATGCAAGATGCCAATTATGCCAAACTAACTTCTATGCATTTTTATGCCTGGAAATCGGGATTAAAAACCGGCATGTATTATTTGCGTACCAAAAGTGCCGTAAATGCAACTCAATTTACTGTTTCAAAAATAAAAAAAGAAGAGGAAACACCACTTACACCAGAAGAATTAAAACAATTGATTATGCAATCAAAAGAGAACCCCGATGATTGTGAAATGTGTGGTTCGTAACCAAACTTATTACCTCAGAAGACTAGAAAACCCCCTATCAAATTGTTTTGAAAGGGGGTTTTTGATTTGATATAATTTCTAATTATTTCTTCTTGGTAGCATACAATTCCAACAAATCCATTGTAGCTTTTATTAAGTCTTCAGTCTCTAACAAAATACTAAAGTAGAGCGTTGTATTTTTAGGGCTGGACTCGGTTGTTCTTGTACGTTCTACCTGCTTTTGCGCATAAGCTGAAACGATGGACAACAACTCTTGTTTTTCTTCAAGTAAAGAAGTGATTTTATTAAAAGAACGATTATCAAAAATGGTTCTTATTTTACTAAATAGATGGGTTAATTTTTCATCAATTTCTTTTAATTCTTTTGCTTGATTTGTTTTTAAACCTTTATGATTGTTATGGATATGTTTATGACTTACTTTGGAAATAAATCCTACGGATTGTGCAATGTCTTGTAAGTCTCCAATTACATCAATATAAAAAGTGCTCGCACTAACAGATGTTTCGTCCAAATTTTTAATAAAGTAGAAAATATTGTTTTGTAAATCTTCAATTTCAGCTTCTAGCTTAACAACTGCATTTTTAGCTTTTTTAAGGGTTGGTAAATCTTCATTTATTAAACCGTTAATGGTGTTTTCGTTTATTTTACTAACTCTTTTTAATACCTTAGAAATGTTATCAGCACTCTCCTCAATAACTCCTTTTACAGATTTACTTTCAGATCTGTTTAAACTATCTTCAGCTTTTGTTTCTTTTGATTTTTTGATATGTCTTAATGAGTTTCTAACCAATAAAACAACTGCTATTAGAAGTAATATTGCAATCATTGTGGGTCCTCCTAAAAAGATCAAATAAGCAGTGACACCTGAAGCAACAAAAGCCATAATTGCAGTAAAAAACCACCCTCCAATTACATTTAAAACTCCTGCAACTCTATAAACGGCACTTTCACTTCCCCAAGCTCGGTCTGCTAAAGATGAGCCCATCGCAACCATAAATGTTACGTAGGTGGTAGATAATGGCAATTTATAGGATGTGGCTATCGAAATTAAAACTCCCGAAACCATTAAATTAACTGCGGCTCTTACCAAATCAAAGGCAGGTAATTCAAGTTTTTTTCCTTGAACCAGTGCAATTACAGGTTTTTCAAATTGTTTGTCAATTTTATTTTGAATTGAATTTGGAATTAAAACTGAAAAATATCTTGAAAACAAGATAGAACCTCTTACCAAAACTCTTGAGGTAAAGGTTGGTTCAAAACGCTCTTTTGTATCAGACTGGCTTGATAAATCAACTGAAGTTTTTACTACTGCTTTTGCTTTTGAAGAAAACCACAGGGTTAATACCATTATCATTCCAGCAATAAATAACAACATGGTTGGTGTGGCGACTTTTTCAGCTAAAACACTCATTGCAAATTCATTTGCTGGTACTCCGGAAGCTACCCAGGCTTCATATGATTGCCAGCCTGCAATTGGAACACCAATAAAATTCACCAGGTCATTACCTGCAAATGCCAGTGCTAATGCAAAAGTACCTGCAATAATAATAATTTTGTAAATATTTATTTTAAAGAAATTTATTAAAATATAGGATACTGCAGACCAAAAAATTAAATTTATTACAATAATTTGGTAAACGAAATTTTCTAAGAAATCCTTAATGGTTCCTCCAATAAGATCAAAACTTTGTGCCGCGTAATTTGTTCCCCCAATACCTTTCATAAGGATAAAGTACATAATTGACGATAACGCGACTCCTCCGAACAAGGCGCCAGCCCATGCCGCTTTTTTCTCAAAATTAAATGACAATAATAGACGGGAGAAATATTGCACAATAGCGCCAACAGAAAATGCAACTATTACGGATAGCAGGATTCCAAAAATAATCATAGTTGCTTTTGCAGTATTTATATAGTTCGCAACATCTGCAAAATTGCCGCCATCTGCACCTATTTTAATTAATGAAACTGCAACAGCAGCGCCTAACAATTCAAAAACAATTGAAACTGTAGTCGATGTTGGCATACCAATACTATTGAAAAAATCAAGTAATAAGATATCTGTAATCATTACCGCCATAAAAATGATCATGATATCACTGAACATAAACATTCCCGGATTAAAAATTCCTTTTCGTGCCACTTCCATCATTCCACTTGAAAATACGGCTCCAAAGGCAATACCAATACTGGCAACAATCATGATTGTTTTAAATGATACGGCTTTTGAGCCTATTGCAGAATTTAAAAAGTTAACGGCATCATTACTGACTCCAACAACTAAATCGGCAATAGCTAAAATCGCAAGGGCAGCAATCATTAATAAGTAAAAATTATCCATATATCAGGTGTTTTTTATAATTGCGTAAAAGTAACGAGTTATTTTTTTTTATACTATTTAAATGTCTATTTTCTTAAAAATCAAATAATACAGTTTATATAAAAAAGGGATTTGGTTTAATTAAACTAAATCCCTTTCATTTTAAATTAATTATTTTTTTAAAGACTATATTTTATTCAATAATTCTGATAAGTCAAACATAATCTACTTTTTCTTTTTATGTTTTAAAACTTTAGCATCAACATAGTATATGATGCTTTCAGAAATGTTTTTTAGCAAATCTCCAATTTTTTCAAATTTTTTCATAACAACTAGGGCCATTAAATATTGCCGAATTAATTCAGGATTTTTACCAACTTCTTCTTCAACTATATTAAAAGTATTTGAGTTTATTTTATTAATAATTTTATCCTTCTTAAATACTTTTCTGGCAGCCTTTAAATTTTCATCAGTATAGGCTGATAATACATCGTTAAACATACTGCCAAGGGTATCAAACATTAAATTAAACTCCAATTTTTCTATTAACTCTGGTGCTAATTTTTGATTTAAATCAAGAGTATGATTGGCTATGTCATATGCTTGGTCTCCAATTCGCTCTAAATTGTAATTAATTTTAAGTATTGCCAATGCAAATCTTAAATCGGTTGCGACAGGATTGTATAAAGCAATAAAGTTATCTGTATCTCTTTCAATTTTTAAATCCAGTGCATTTACCCTGTTCTCTTTTAAAATGATTTCTTCTGCTAAGTCTGTGTCAAAAATTGTAAAAGCCTCAAAAGCAAGTTCAACCTGACTATGACATAAGTTTAACATTTCTTCACCTATCTCACTTAAAGCAATTCTTTGTTCTTCAATATTTATCATAATTTTATTTTTTAGCCGAACCTACCTGTAATATAATTTTCTGTTTGTTTTTTCTCGGGATTTGTAAAAATATTTCTGGTTTTATCAAATTCGATTAATTCACCCATATAAAAAAACGCAGTATAATCGCTGATTCTTGATGCCTGTTGCATATTATGAGTTACAATTATTATCGTATAATGCTCCTTCAAATTATAAATTAATTCTTCAATTTTTGCTGTTGAAATAGGATCTAATGCTGAAGTTGGTTCGTCCATTAATAAAATGGAAGGTTCAACCGCCAAGGTTCTGGCAATACATAATCGTTGTTGTTGTCCACCCGATAAAGCTAAAGCAGATTTGTTTAAATTATCTTTAACCTCATTCCATAAATCAGCTTGAATTAAAGCTTTTTCCACGCGCTGAGCCAATACTTTTTTGTCGTTTATACCTTGAATTTGTAATCCGTAAGCTACGTTATCGAAAATGGATTTTGGGAACGGATTTGGTTTTTGAAAAACCATACCCACCTCTTTTCTCAGCTCTTCAACCTGTGTTTTTTTCCCATAGATGTTAGTGTCATCTATTTTTATTTTACCTTCCATTTTGAAATCATCCACATAATCATTCATCCTATTAAACAATCTTATAAAAGTAGATTTCCCGCAGCCGGAAGGGCCTATAAAAGCGGTAATACTTTTTGGTTTAATATTCATGGAAATATTTTTTATAGCCTGAAATTCGCCATAAAACACATTCACATTTTTGGCATGTAACTTATATTTTTCAGGTGTTGAAGTCTCTATTTTGGTTTCTACGGTTTTTTCTGTCATGACATCATTCATTGTTTTATTGTAACTTTTTTTGCCATCTGTTTCTAAAATAAACAGCTATTCCATTCATTATAAATGTAATAAGTAATAATATTATTATTGCTGCGGAAGCTGCAATTGCAAACCCTTCCTGTGGTCTTGTTGTCCAGTTATAAATTTGCATTGGCAGTACTGAAAATGTATCAAAAAGCGATTGGGGTACAAAGGGAACATATGCCATTGCGCCAACTACAATTAAAGGTGCTGTTTCACCTATTGCCCTTGACAAAGAAAGGATTATTCCTGTTATAATACCCCCAAATGAAGATGGCAAAACAACATTTCTTATCGTTTGCCATTTAGAAGCACCCAATGCAAATGAGGCTTCTTTTAATGATGGAGGCACTGCTTTGATAGCTTCCCTTGTTGCAACAATAATAATCGGTAAAATTAAAAGAGACAAGGTTAAACTTCCTGATAAAATACTGCCACCAAAATTAAAATATCGGACAAAAATACCCAATCCCAATAATCCGTATATGATAGAAGGAACTCCCGCCAAATTTGAAATATTAATTTCCAATAAAGATGATAATCTAGATTTTTTTGAATATTCTTCCAAATAAATACCGGCACCAACTCCTATAGGAATTGCAAAAATAACAGTTAAAAGCATCAAATCCAATGTGCCAATAATAGCAGTATAAATCCCTGCTTCTTCAGGTTTTCTTGACGGTAAACTTGTTAAAAAATCCCAGTTAATTCTTGTAAATCCTACACGTACAATGTTATAGATTAGAATGACCAATATTGAAATCCCAAAAAAGGTAAATAAGATACCTAAAGCTTTAAAAGCCTGATCTTTAATTTTATTTTTTCTAATGTTATTCATATTTTTCCTGATACTTTTTCTTAATCCAAAAACTAATGGTGTTCAAGGTAAAGGTAAATAAAAACAAGGTAAGACCTGCGGCAAAAATAGTTTTGTATTCAAGGGAGCCTTGAGGTGCATCACCCGAACTTACTTGCACTATATAAGACGTAATGGTTTGAATTGGTATGGTTGGATCCAATGTGAATTGGGCTTGTTGCCCAGCGGCAATGGCTACAATCATCGTTTCACCAATAGCTCTTGAAATTGCTAAAATGATGGATACTATAATTCCAGATGAAGCAGCAGGCACCATCACTTTAAATGCCGTTTGAAATCGGGTTGATCCCATTCCGAAAGCAGCCAATTTTAAGGACTTCGGAACTGCATACAAAGCGTCTTCACTTAACGAAGATATAAATGGAATTATCATAATACCCATTACAATCCCTGCCGACAACGAATTGAATGTTTCTAAATCGGGGTAAATAGTTTGTAAAAAAGGCGTTACAATAGACAGTGCGAAAAACCCATATACTACAGTGGGTATTGCCGCTAAAATTTCAAGAAATGGCTTTAAAGTTTTTCTAAAACCTTTAGGCGCGTACATATTTAAATAAATTGCAATGGTTAACCCTATTGGAAGTGCCACCGCAATAGCTATTGCTGCAGTTAAAAAAGTTCCTGAAAGCAATGCTAAAATACCAAAATGTTTTTCACTGAATAAAGGCGTCCATTGTGTATCTGTTAAAAAATCGAATATGGACACACTTCTAAAAAAGGAAATGCTTTCAAATAAAAGTACTGCGATAATACCAATTGTGGTTAATATGGTAATAGAAGCAAAGAGCTTTAAAATGAGTTCAATTAATTTTTCTTTAATTTTCATACAATACAATTTCCGATAAGAAACCTTACCAGCAAATATAATTTTTTAATTTGAATATTTATTTAGTCAGCACTTTACTAAAAGCTGCTTTTTGTTCCTCATATCCACTTTGTGGCATTGGAACATAGCCAACCTCTTTAGATAATTGAGGTGCATTGTCTAAATAAAAATTTATAAATTTATGAACTTCAGGCCGTTGTGCTGATTTTTTATTCACAAAAATAAATAATGATCTAGATAATGGAGCGTATTCATTACTGGCTACAGTTTCTATACTTGGCAAAACAGCGCCTTTTCCACTGTCAATTCCAACAACACCTAATTTTTCTTTATTTTCTTCATAATAAGACAATCCGAAATAACCGAATGCATTCACATCTTTTTCAATACCTTGAACAGCAACGTTATAATCTGAAACCGCATTGAAATCTGTTCTGCTGGCTCCTGATTCTCCCATAATCACTTCAGTAAAGAAATCGTAGGTACCATGTGAGGTATTAGGTCCGTATAAATGAATTTCTTCATTTGGCCATTCGGCTCTAATATCATTCCATTTTTTTACAGTACTATTTGGTTCCCAAAGTTTTTTAAGTTCTTCGGTTGTCATTGTTGTAGCCCAAGTGTTTCCCTTGTTAACAACTATAGTTATACCATCTAGCGCAACTGTCAATTGAATGTATTCAATGCCATTTTCTTTACACAGCGCAATTTCTGTATCTTTAATTTCTCTTGAAGCATTACTGATATCAGTAACTCCAGTTCCAAATTTTTTGAAACCACCACCAGTACCCGATTCACCAACAGTAACTTTTACTTTTGGTTCAACTTTTAAAAATTCTTCTGCAACAGCTTCTGAAACCGGAAAAACAGTTCCTGAACCATCAATAGAAATTGATCCCGTTAATTCAGTCCCTTTTTCTTTTTTCTCACCACAAGACCCTAAAACTAGAGCGATGGACATAATAATTACTAATTTTTTCATTTTTTTTATGGTTTTTATGGTTAAATTTTGGTTAACTAAAAATTATTTGTTTCCTATTGTTTACTTTATATTAAATGAATTACAATTTAAACTCAGCATTTAAAAACACTAATGATTTGGTATCTAATGTTGAATTGTCAAAACTAAAGCCTTGGTAATTTAGTGAAAATTTAAGGCCCTTAACTTGCGCATATTGAATTCCTGTTATAATTTGACTACCGTCTTTATCTATATTCCATGAGGCTAAATCACCTGTTAATGTGTTTGAGCTTAGTTGGTCGTATCTTCCAAAAATTTCAACTTTTTTATTGATAACATAGGTTGAATAAAATGACAGTCCATTTAATTCATGGTCTTGTGCAGGTTTCGAATATTTTTTCGATTATTAATTTTGTAGTTGTTTTTAAAAGTGAATATCAAATTGTAATCTATACATAATTTGTTTGTTACTATTTGTAATATCTAAAACACTAATATCAGATTGAATTTTTAGTTTATGCCCAACTATATATTTAGAAATACCCAAAGTGTATTGATTTTCTGCATCTTTACCAGTAACGGTCTTGTCTAATTCAATATTTGTATATCGACCGGAAACTTCCAAGTCATTATTAAATAAATAACCAGTTTGTAGATTTAATCCTCGACCAACTTGTACCTCAGCTCCTGTAAGAGATCCATCTGAATTTTTTGCATAAGGATCATCAGCATCTCTATCGGCATATTCAGCCATAAATGAAAACCCATTATATTTAAACATGACATCAATAAACAACGTATTAATATTAGTTTGGTAAAATCCAATATCATTTGTCATATATGAACCTTGATTACTTCTGTTTTTAACTGCGTTATTATTATGATCGTAAGACACACCCAAAGCGAGTTTTGGTGTTTCTTCTCTTTTTAAATCACTACCTGAATAATCGCCACCGCTTGTGAAATTTCCCATTGGCAAAAACTCTACACGACCAGTATACTGATGTCCTCCAATATTTCCAGTTGTAATATTTCTTCCCTCACCCTGTGCAATTGAAAAAATTTCTTTAACAACAAAATTATTCGTTAAGTTAAAATGATGTCTTAATTGTATACCTAAATCACGATCAATATTAAAACGACTGTTTAATAAAGAACGATCTACTTGCTGCATATTTCCAGAAGAAATTACACGTTCTCGGTTACCTGGTAATTTTGTTTGTCCAAACCATAATTCTAAATTTTTTGCGAAATTATATTTAATAACAGCATCTAAAATATATCGAGGGGCGTTGCTTGTATATTCAGAAGCTCCGGAAATATCGCGATTTGAAAGTCCCAATTCCAACTTATATTTAAGTTTAGGGGAAAAGGCATAACCACCAAATTTTAAACGTGCACGTCTTACCAAAAAGTTAGACTCACCGCTTTCGCCTTCTTGAAAATTTGCAGTTGCTAAAAATTGCATTCGAGCAGCTACATTCATTGTCCAAGTACTATCTTGTCCAACTAAATTAAAGAGACCTTTTCCAAATTTTGGCGCATTTGTTTCTTGAGCCATTGTGAATAACGAAAAGGACATTAATAATACTGTAAGTGATAATTTAAGCTTCATAAAATTATTATTAGTTTTTGTCATTGCAAATATCCAATATCTATGTTAACTTAATGTTTCCTTATGATTAATTTATAGTCAAAAATAGCTATTGATTATTATGATTTTTTAATACTAATATAAATTTAAGGGTTTAAGCCAATTATAACCTAAATAAATTAAGATTTTTTGTATTGATATTAAACCGTAAAATGATTTTAAAAAAAAATTAACACATTTATATTAGTTTAATTTTATATTTGCACGTTATTAAACCAACAGAGATGTTAAAAAAAACAGTATCTATTTTTTTTACAGTATTATTTTTAGGCATCATTTCTGTGCCTTCAATTATTGTTGTAATAGATGATTCAATAAACATTTCTTTAGTTCCCTCAACTTCTGAAGAAGAAAAAGGAAATGAAAAACATGTAGATATTGAGGTGTTTGTTTCTAAAGGAAAAGCTAATGAATCATATTTAGCTTTAGATTCTTCTGAAAACAATTTGGGATATTACAATAAAAAGTATCCCAAACCACATTTAAACCTTATCTCTCCACCTCCCCAATTCAACTGCATAGGATAATATCTATTTATTGGCTAAATAAGGCCTGATATTAATTCTGTTAAAGTGTTTGGTTTTGTTAACTACATCTTTCAACTCATCTTTTTAAATCTTTAAAAAATGACATATTAATAATATGTTCAAAAAAAAGCTGGTTTATGTTTAGATATTAATTTAGCAAAAGTGACTATTATTAGGATTAATTTTCAACAAATCATTAAAAAAAGTTAGATAAATTACCATATATATATGGTATTAAAAATAAAATATTATGAAAGTACATACAAAAGAAACTCAAGCAACAATGACTCCAGAGAAGTCATTACAATATTTAAAAGAAGGAAATATTAGATTTCAAAATAATTTAAAAGCAAATAGAAACCTATTAGAGCAAGTTAATGATACCAGCGAAGGTCAATTCCCATTCGCTACAATTTTAAGCTGTATAGATTCAAGGGTATCTGCTGAATTGGTTTTTGACCAAGGATTAGGCGATATTTTTAGCATTCGTATTGCAGGAAATTTTGTAAATGAAGATATTTTAGGAAGTATGGAGTTTGCTTGCAAGCTTGCAGGAACCGAATTAATAGTTGTTTTAGGGCACACAAGTTGTGGAGCCATTAAAGGTGCATGTGATGATGCCAAATTAGGTAATTTAACTAATATGCTGGCAAAAATAAAACCAGCAGTTGAGGCAATTAAAGAACCCGAAGATATTAATTTTCGTAACTCTAAAAACATTGGATTTGTTGATAATGTAGCGACTAAAAATGTATATCTTACAATTGACAGAATATTGAAAGAAAGTCCTGTTCTCGCAGAAATGCAAAATAAGGGTGAAATAAAAATTATTGGAGCTATGTATGATATTAATACAGGAGCCGTTGATTTTTTTGAATAAGATTTAAATTGTGAATCACAAAAAAATTAAAAAACAACTATAATATTAAATCAAATGAAAAAATTATTTTCAAATATTAAAGGTGATGCTTTCGGAGGAATTACAGCAGGAATCGTCGCATTACCATTAGCTTTAGCATTCGGGGTTTCTTCTGGATTAGGACCAAGTGCAGGATTGTATGGAGCTATTTTTATAAGCTTCTTTGCTGCTTTGTTAGGCGGTACTAACACTCAAATTTCAGGCCCAACAGCACCAATGACTGCCGTTAGTATGGTTGTTATTGCAGGTATTATAGCGGTAAATGATGGTGATGTATCAAAAGCGCTTCCAATTATTCTAACTGTTTTTTTACTTGGAGGATTATTACAAGTTGGTTTAGGCGTATTTGGTTTTGGTAAATATATTAAGTACATACCTTATCCTGTAGTTTCTGGTTTTATGACTGCCATTGGTGTTATTATTTTAGTAACTCAAATTCTTCCTGCTATTGGGTATTATCCAAAAGAAGACATGGCTTTTGTTGAAACATTTAAACCTCAAGCTGAAGAAATTATTTTAGAAAACATTTTAAAGGAAGAAGCTGGAGAAGGAATATTAGTATTAGAAAATTTTACTGAAACGGTTGCCAGAGCAGGTAATACAACACAAGAAGATATTCTAAAAGAGTCAAAGGCACTTGCTGCAAATGACGCTTCTGGCGTTTTAGGAACCCTTAAAGTTTTACAACAAGCTTTAAGAAATATAATTTGGTTAGAGTTTATTTTGGCATTAGCTACAATTTTTATTATTTATGGCTTTAAACGAATTACCACCGTAATTCCAAGCACACTTGTAGCCTTATTAGTAGTATCTGGTGTTGCTTTTGCTTTTAATTTAGATTATAGGCCTATTGAAGAAATTCCTTCTGGGTTACCTATTCCTAATTTTGGAATTTTTACAGAGTTTAGTTTTAATAATATCTCACCATATATTTTAGCAGCATTAACATTAGCACTTTTAGGGTCGATAGATTCATTATTAACTAGTGTAGTTGCAGATAATATGACCAAAACCAAACATCAACCTAATAAGGAACTTATTGGACAAGGTATCGGTAATAGTATTGCGGCTATTTTCGGAGGGCTTCCTGGAGCAGGTGCAACTATCAGAACGGTAGTTAATATTAAATCTGGTGGTAAAACAAAGCTCTCTGGAATGATAGCTGGTATTATGTTGTTGATTATTTTATTGGCTTTAGGTCCTGTGGCTTCAAAAATTCCTGCAGCTGTTTTAGCTGGTATTTTAATTACAGTTGGGATTGGAGTTATGGATTATAAAGGATTAAAAGCAATACCAAGTTTACCAAGAGACATGAAAATTGGACCTCTAAAAGTGAGTTCGGAAGTTATTATTATGCTTGTAGTTTTAGTGCTTTCTAGCATTTGGAATTTGGTTTATGCCGTTGGAATTGGTATGATAATCGCATCTTTAATGTTTATGAAAAAAATAGGGGATTTGACGGCACAAAGTTCTGATGTAAAACCTTTAAAAGAAGAGGTATGGAAAGATGAAATAGGTTTCCCAGAAAAATTAAAAGAAGAAGTTTTTATTAAACATTTAAAGGGGCCTTTATTTTTTGGGACAACAAATGATTTTCAGCAATTAGCAAAACAAATACCCAAAACAGCATCAACTGTGGTTATTCGTTTGGAGAAGATGCCTTATATGGATCAATCTGGTTTATATGTTATGGAAGACATGCTTCTTGATTTAAAAAATAAAAATATTGAAGTTGTTTTTGTGAACCTATTAGATCAGCCAAGATATATGATGGAACGAATTGATATTATTCCTGATTTAATTTCTGAAGATCGAATTTTTAATAATTTCAACGAATGTATTGCTTGGGTAAAAAACGAGCTAGAAAACGGAAATTTAAATGATAATTAATAGTTCAACTTTAATAAAATTAAAGGCCACCAATAATTTGGTGGTCTTTTTGTTTAAATCTATTGTATTTCGCATTGTGTTTGTTATTGTGTAGTTCCAAATTAACATACCCGTGTTAAGTTACAGTATTCGTGCTTTCTGATTCCTTTAGAAGTTTACAAGATAAAACTCAAGTAGTTCCTCATTCAAAAACAGATTTTGTTCATACGCGTTTAACACATAGTTTAGAAGTAAGCGTAGTTGCACGTTCACTAGGAAGAATTGTTGGTGAACAAGTATTAAAAAAGCATCCAAATTTAAATGAACAAGGTTATAAAATGAACGATTTTGTTGCTATTTTAGCAACTGCGGCTTTAGCACATGATATTGGAAATCCGCCCTTTGGACATAATGTAGAAAAAGTCATTGGTGAATATTTTCAAAGTGGAAACGGACAAAAATATAGAAATCAACTCACAGCAAAGCAATGGCAAGATTTGATAGATTTTGAAGGGAATGCTAACGGATTTAAAATTTTAACAGAAAACAAAGAAGGTGTTGAAGGAGGTTTGCGATTGTCGTATGCAACATTGGGCACTTTTATAAAATACCCAAAAGATTTATCTTCTTAAGGTTTTCTATAACTATAGGCAACTCCTAAATGCAACAATGTATTGTCATTTTTAATAGCCAAACCAGAAATACGCGACGTTAAGGCATAGTCTCCATTTGCCTTCGGGTTATCTGAAGTTGAACTACTTGTACCTCTAAACAATCCAATTTGCCAAGACATTTTTTTCATTCGTAACTTCGTTAAATAGCATAAAACCTGTGTTTCTTTCTGGGATAGTGCTAATAGGAAGCCCTCTCTCCATAAAAGTAATATATTTGCTACTAGTAAGTGCTTCTAACCTGAAAGGTTCAATAAAATGCCCAACTCTAAAATTACCTACTACGGGTAATTCTTTAATTGTGATAAAAGCATCTTTTAAAGTAACTTCTCCACCAGAAAAATCTATTTTAGTTTAAAATCTACGTTGTTATAAATAGTTCCGGAAGTAAATAAACGCGCCCTACGAAATTCGTTTCCATTTTTAGAGAATAAAGTGTAACCATTTGATTCTGCTTCATTGTTCAATGAGAAAAAACCATAATCATACATGATACGCCCCCCAAATTTCATTTTAATGCTCTTATCAGCATTTTCAATTTTAAACACATTCTCCCATTTTGTGGTAAATGGATTTTATTTTGTTTCTTGTGAATTTGCAATATAGGTTGCGAAAAGAGCAAAAGTTAAAAGTGTAGTTTTGATTTTCATAATTTTATTATTAGTTTTTGTCTCTGTAAAGAACTCATGTGTATGTTAAGTTAAAGTTAAGCAATTGTTACTAGTTTAATAAAAATTGAAGCATGAAAAAAGGCTGTCTAAAGAGACAGCCCATAAAAATTCACAAATTAGTTGACAAAAACTAATGGATAATATGAAAAGATATATTGAAGACTTGTTTAAATACATCACAAATTACAATCAATAAATCCTGTTTTGTGTAACCAAATCATTATCTAATTATTAAATATTTTTCAAAAAACACCTATAAAGGCAAGTTTATTTTTAAGCACAATTCCTTCAATTGTTCATCATCAATTATGGACGGCGCATCAATCATCACATCACGACCACTATTGTTTTTCGGGAACGCAATAAAATCACGAATGGTTTCTTGTCCGCCCAAAATAGCCGTTAACCTATCCAGTCCAAATGCAATTCCACCATGTGGTGGCGCACCATATTCAAAAGCATTCATTAAAAATCCGAATTGTTCTTTTGCTTTTTCTGGCGTAAAGCCTAAATGATTAAACATTAAAGCCTGAGTTTGTTTGTCGTGAATACGAATAGATCCTCCGCCAATTTCATTTCCATTTAACACCAAATCATATGCGTTGGCCCTCACTTTTCCTGGATCTGTGTCTAACATGGCCATATCTTCCGGTTTTGGAGAAGTAAACGGATGGTGCATAGCGTGAAATCTTTTAGTTTCTTCATCCCATTCCAATAAAGGAAAATCAACTACCCATAAAGGTGCAAATTCTTTTGGATTTCTTAAGCCCAAACGATTTGCCATTTCCATACGCAACACGCTTAATTGTGGACGCACTTTATCGGCGATGCCAGACAATACGCAAATTAAGTCACCGGCTTTTGCTCCGGTTATTTCGGCCCATTTTTTGAAATCAGCTTCATCGTAAAATTTATCGACAGACGATTTAAAGGTGCCATCTTCATTGCAACGAACATACACCATCCCCAAAGCACCCACTTGCGGACGTTTCAAAAATTCAATTAAACCATCAATTTCTTTTCTTGTAAACACATTTCCTCCGGGAACTGTAATCCCTACAACCAATTCTGCAGCGTTAAAAACACCAAAATCTTTGTGTTGTGCAACTTCATTCAATTCTCCAAACTCCATCCCAAAACGAATGTCCGGTTTGTCATTTCCGTATTTGCGCATCGCGTTATCATACGTCATTCTTGGAAATTTAGAAATTTCAACACCATTCACTTCTTTCAATAAGTGACGCGTCAATCCTTCAAAAGCATTTAAAATATCTTCCTGTTCAACAAAAGCCATTTCGCAGTCTATTTGCGTAAATTCAGGCTGTCTGTCAGCGCGTAAATCCTCATCCCTAAAACATTTCACAATTTGAAAATACTTATCCAATCCACCAACCATCAACAATTGTTTAAAAGTTTGCGGCGATTGTGGCAAAGCATAAAACTGCCCGGCATTCATACGGCTTGGTACTACAAAATCTCGCGCACCTTCTGGTGTCGATTTAATTAAATAAGGCGTTTCAACTTCAATAAAACCTTCCCCGGAAAGGTATTTTCTGGTTTCCATGGCCACTTTACTGCGGAAAATCAAGTTGTTTTTTACCGGATTTCTTCTAATATCAAGGTAACGATATTTCATCCGCAACTCATCGCCGCCGTCCGTTTCATCTTCGATTGTAAATGGCGGTACCAACGATTTGTTCAAAATGGTCAATTCCTTCACCAAAATTTCTATGTCACCAGTAGGCATATTTGCGTTTTTTGAAACACGTTCTATCACCTCGCCTTTCACCTGAATAACAAATTCGCGTCCCAGCATTTTTGCTTTTTCCATGATTTCTTTTGGCGTCCGATCTTCGTCAAAAATCAACTGCGTAATGCCGTAACGGTCACGCAAATCAACCCAAATCATAAATCCTTTATCGCGTGTTTTTTGCACCCAACCTGCCAAAGTAACTTCCTGACCAACATGCGTCAAGCGTAATTCTCCATTTAAATGTGTTCTGTACATTATAATCTTTTTTTAAGGAAGCACAAATTTAGTGATTTAGCCGATAGTTTTAAAAGTTATCATTCTTTTTTTGGGCGTTCCATTTGTAAATACAAATGTTAGGCTTTTGACACTCGCATTTTTTGCTGAAAAGCGCAAAACAGCGCTCAAACAAATGCCTCAATCCTTAACGCAAATAGCACTAAATCTTTGTAACTTTGCTACAGAAAAAATGTTTAATGTTTCAAAATTTAAAAGTTAAATAATAAATGGACAACAATCATATTGGCATAGAAATAAGGAATAAGGTACTGCAATATCAAGGTAAAAATGCCATTTATTATAAAGATCATAAATTGAAAACCTGGGTTGGAATTTCCTGGACCGATTTTGGAAAAAAAATTCAAAACCTGTCCAAAGCATTGTTGCATTTTGGTATTAAAGAACATCAAAATGTTGCCATATTCGCTGAAAACATGCCTGATTGGATTATAGCCGACATTGCCATAATGAGCATTAGAGCGGTGACAGTTCCTATTTATGCAACAAATTCAAGGAAAGAGGTTGAATATATTGTAAATGATGCTGAAATAAATATAATTTTTGTCGGTTGTCAAGAAGAATATGATAAAGCATTGCAAATTTCAAAAACCAATAACTACTTAAAATTAATAGTTACCCTTTGCGAAGACATTAAGTTCGAAAACACTGAAAACTCAATATATTTAAAGGATTTTTTAGTTTTTAAAACGAATGAAACCATTGAAACAGCGCTTCAAAAAAGATTTTACGAAAGCGAATCAACAGATTTGGCAAGCATTATTTATACTTCAGGCACCACCGGTGAACCAAAAGGAGTTATGTTAGATCATACTAACTTTATGCAGTCTTTAGAAGCGCACGATTTTGAATTAGATGTTTCTGAAAAAGATGCTTCTTTAAGCTTTTTACCATTGAGTCATATTTACGAGCGCAGTTGGGTTTTCTTTTGTTTACACCGAGGCATAAAAGTATATTTCAACCAAAACCCAAAGTTAATCGCCGAGGTTTTAAAGGAAGTTAAACCCACATTAATGTGCACGGTTCCTCGTATTTTTGAGAAAATTTTCGCTGCAATTCAAGATAAAAGAAAAGAAGCTTCACCTACCAAAATGAAATTAGCAAGTTGGGCTTTGGGTATTGGAAATGCATATTATAACTCACATAAACGAATTGATAAAAAAGTACCATTTGCTTTAAAGTTGAAACACAAAATTGCCGATAAATTAGTGTTGAGCAAATTAAGAGAAGTTTTTGGTGGACGCATAAAATTTATGCCTTGCGGAGGTGCGCCTTTAGCTGCAGAGATGGTTTCGTTTTTTCATTCTTTTGGCTTAAATATTAAATGTGGTTTCGGCTTAACCGAAACTACTGCAACCGTTTCATTATTTGGTTATAAGCATTTCGAATTTAATTCAGCAGGAAAAACAATTCACGGAACTGAAATAAAAATTGGTGAAAATGATGAAATTTTAGTAAAAGGACCTGGCGTTATGAAAGGTTACTATAAAAAGCCAGAAGCTACTGCTGAAGTTTTTGAAAATGGTTGGTTTAAAACTGGTGATGCCGGAATGATGGATGAAAAAGGCAATTTAATCATTACGGACAGAATAAAAGATTTAATGAAAACTTCAGGAGGAAAATATATTGCGCCTCAAAAATTAGAAACCGCTCTTATAAATGATGCTTTTATTGAACAAATTTCAGTAATAGGAGACCAACAGAAGTATGTAACAGCACTGGCAGTGCCAAGTTTTGAAAATTTAAAAAAATATGCCATTGAAAATAAAATTGCCTTTAAGGATATTGAAGAATTGATTAATCACAATCAAATTAAAGAAATGTTTGAAAAGCGAATTGAAGCGCTGCAAAAAGAGTTTTCGGTATTTGAAAAAATTAAAAAATTCACCTTATTACCGAAAGAATTCAGTATTGAGGCGGGAGAAATTACAGCAACTTTAAAGCTGAAACGAAAAGTTATTCAGCAAAAATATAAAGAGCTTATAGATAAAATGTATAAAGAGTAAAACGCAACATGTCACCTTCAAATAATTAATTAACCACTAAAAGTTGAAACTTTGGAATCGAAATTATATTTAGTACCAACGCCTATTGGAAATTTGGAAGACATTACTTTAAGAGCTATTCGGGTTTTAAAGGAAGTAGATTTAATTTTGGCTGAAGATACTCGAACCAGCGGAAAATTATTAAAGCATTATGAAATTTCCACCCATATGCACAGTCACCATATGCACAACGAGCATAAAACGGTGGCCAATATTGTGCAGCGCATTAAAAACGGAGAATCTATAGCTTTAATTTCTGATGCAGGAACACCCGGAATTTCTGATCCCGGTTTTTTACTCGCACGGGCATGTATAGAAAATGGTTTAGAAATTGAATGTTTGCCGGGCGCTACAGCTTTTGTACCCGCATTGGTAAATAGTGGATTGCCTAATGATAAATTTATTTTTGAAGGATTTTTACCCGTTAAAAAGGGCCGACAAACCCGTTTAATTTTTTTAGCCGAAGAAACACGAACCATCATTTTTTACGAATCTCCTCACAAACTGCTTAAAACACTCACCAATTTTGCCGAATATTTTGGAGCCGACCGTCCCATTTCTGTTTCACGCGAACTTACCAAATTGTACGAAGAAACCTTAAGAGGAACTGTCGCCGAGATGATTGAACACTTTACCAATAAAGCCCCAAAGGGAGAATTTGTAGTTGTGGTTGGCGGGAAAAAATAACCAATCTTCAAAATTTAAATGTGTTTTTATTTGATGTAATTTTTTTTGAACTAACTTTAAGTGTTTAAAATATATGAGATATGAATTATAGAACATTAGGAAAAACCGGACTTAAAGTTTCGGAAATTAGCTTGGGAACTTGGCAGGTTGGCGGAAAATGGGGTAGTGACTTTAATGAGAAAAACGCCGAAGAAATCATCAATACCGCCATTGACCACGGCATTAATTTTATTGATACAGCCGATGTTTACAGCAATGGACTTAGTGAAAAAGTTGTTGGCAAAGTAGTTCGTTCAAGGGCTGAAGATGTTTATATTGCCACAAAATGTGGAAGACAATTACAGCCGCATACAAACGCTGCTTATCAGGTTGCTGTTTTAAGAAAATTTGTTGAAAACAGTTTGTCTAATCTTGGTGTTGATCGAATAGATTTAATCCAACTGCATTGTCCGCCCACAGAAGTATATTACCGTCCGGAAATTTTCGAGTTGTTTGATCAACTTACCAAAGAAGGTAAAATTAGAAACTACGGGGTGAGCGTAGCGAAAGTTGAAGAAGCATTGAAAGCGATAGAATATCCCGGCGTAAGCACGATTCAAATAATTTTTAACATGTTTCGCCAACGTCCAAGCGAATTGTTTTTTAGAGAGGCGAAAGCCAAAAATGTTGGGATTATTGCGCGTGTGCCATTGGCCAGCGGTTTGTTAACCGGTAAGTTTGGGAAAGCCTCTACTTTTTCTAAAGATGATCACCGGTTTTTTAACAGGGAAGGAGAAGTTTTCGACAAAGGAGAAACTTTTTCTGGAATTGATTTTGATCTGGGTTTAAAAGCAGTGCATGAATTGAAAGAAATTTTTAAGGACCAAAACCTGGTTCATAATGCATTGCAGTGGATCTTGGCTTTTAAAGAGGTAAGTTGCATTATACCGGGAGCTTCAAGTGTTTCACAACTACTTTCTAATTTAGACACATTTTCTGCATTCACTCTTTTAGAAAGTGATGTGGAAAAAGGAAATGCCATTTATAAAAAATACATAAAGGAGGAAGTGCATCATTTGTGGTAAATAATTATAAATTGATTTTACTTTTTGACCTAAAAAATGGTTTTTATGAGTTTAGGTAGGAGTGAGAT
>NZ_JBFFKM010000034.1:0-26059 GCF_041555395.1 Lutibacter sp.
CCGGTAAGTAAAAGAAAGCAATATTGTTCTGTACTTATTTTTAATTAAACTTTTTGAAAAATAGCTGGCATTAAACCTGTCTCTGTCGGTTTTTACAGATTTGAATAAATCATCAACGGTTAAACTAATGGAAGCATCTTTTTTAAACAAATCTTTGTTGATTGCTGCACTGGCGTACGTATATTCTTTTCTTGTAGAATAAGGTCCTTTTGAAATTAAGAAATGTTTTGCATTAATTTGAAAATCAAATACTTTAGGTATTTTTAATTGTGTAAGCAAACTGAAAGAACCATTTAAACTTGCGTAATTATAATCTAATATAATGGTCTCATTGGCTGAATTTACCATTTCATAAACTCCCGATTGGTCAAAATTGTAAAGATTTATATTTCCTGTAAAGTTTAAGATCTTAACAGGTTTATAAGTTGTGGTAATATCAATGCCGTAATAGTCTACTTTTCCAACATTTACCGGGGTAGTAGTAATTTTATTTATTCCATTTAATTGTTCTCCGGTTTCATAAGTCGCATTTTCCCAATAATCGTTATACCTATTAAAAAAGAGGGAAGATAAAAATGTGACTTTATTGCCATTATACGCATATCCTAAATTTGAAGCGTCTATGTAAATTGGGTTTAAATATGGGTTTCCAATATATGATGATGTTTCACTATATTTTTGTTCAAAAGGTTGTAATTGAATATATGAAGGAGTATATATTTTTTTAGAATAACTTAAACTTAAACTTTTTGAATCATTAATGGAATACTGTAAATAAACGGATGGTAAAATTTTATTAAATTCATTACTTTGTGAAGTATTTAAATTTAAATAATCCGTTTTCAATTCCGTAAACTCAGCTCTAAGCCCTATCCCATAATAAAATTTTTCACCTTCATTTTCAAATTCAATAAATGCCGCATTCACATTTTCAGAATAATCAATACTGCTATTTCTAGAAGCACTGGAATATCTAAAAGGAAGTTCCGTATAATCGCCTTTATACCCGATGCTATAGGTTGAATTTTTACCAATTGGATTTGTAAAATTAATTTCAAAAGTGATTCTTTCTAACTTGTTTTTTTCAGTATATGCTTCGTTAGTAAAATTTGTAGTATTGGAGTTTGATATATTATTGGTTATATCGTCAGAATCTTTTGCATAGGATATACTAGAAGTTAATTTTGTCCCTTCTTTTTTGAAATTGTGTTCAAAGTCAACAATAAATTCAAACAATTCATTCTCAAGTTTTCCAATATGTGTTCGGTTGTTTGAGGTTGTAAGTACTTTTGAAGCATCAAAAATATTTGAAGACGTTAGTGTGTTGCTTTTATTAATTACATTTTGAAAATTAACACTTGTTGAAAGGGTCGTGCTTTTTGATAAATAGAAATCTGTGCCAATGGTGCCATAAAAAGCATCTTTTTTACTGTTAAATTCGCTGTCTTCATTTAAAAATGAAATGGTATTATTATTATTATCAAAATACTCATTTTCTGAAGAGGCTGAGGTTATTGGATTGCTATGATTGTATGAAGTATTAATAAAAAAGTTTAGATTTTTTGATTTATTATTTAAAGTAAGTAATCCTCCATAATAATCTTTATATCCTCCGGTAGCAGTTAAAGAAGCATTTAAACCTTCATCTTTGCCCTTTTTTAAGATGATGTTTATAACACTTAGGGCAGAAGCATCATATTTTGCACCAGGGTTTGCAATCACTTCAATATTTTCAATTGAACCAGCCGGTAAAGATTTTAAGGCATCGCTTTTAGATAATGAAGAAATTTTGCCATTAATCATAACCTGAACATTGCCATGTCCTTGCACAGTGATGTTGCCGAAAGGATCAACGCTAACTGATGGAATATTATTTAAAATATCTGTTGCTACACCACCATTGGCAGAAATATCTTTAGCCACATTAAATACAATTTTATTGGATTTAATTTCTACCGGTCTTTTTTCACCTATTATTTCAACTTCGCCAAGAATTTCCGTATCCAACTCCAATTCAACAATACCTAAATTTAAGTCTCTCGAAATTGCAGAAATGTTCAGATATTTTGTTTTATATGAAATAAATTCTATAGAAACGCTATAGGTTTCTTTTTCAACATCAATGGAAAAGTTGCCTTTTTGGTTTGTAATACCGCCAAATTTTATGAGATTGGAATCAATACTTTTAAAAATAATTGTAGCATCCTCCATTGGCTTTTTTGAAGCGGCATCTATTATTTTTCCAGTAATGGTGTATGTGGGGTTATTATTTTTTTGGCTAAAACTGAGTATTGGGATTAAAGAAATTAGCACTAGTAATAGTCTCCTCATAGAAAATAACTTATTTTAAAATTCATAGCTTTTTTTAATCGTTAATTAACGAATAACATCATTTTTCACAAAGGTAAAAATACACATTATTGTTAATAAACAACACTTTGTCTAATAAAAATTACTGTTTGTTGAGAAAATCTTAGAATAAATATTAAAAAAATCAGAATTTCAGTTGAAGGGAATGCAATTCGTCCTTCAGTTGTTGTGGAGATTTATAATGTATTCCATGAAATTTTAATGCGAGTGCAGCAATAACATTTTCTTCATTATCATCAATAAAAATTGCTTTTTCGGGATTGATAGTATATTTATTAATGATTAGATTGTATATTTTCGGCAATGGTTTGCGTGTTTTTTCATGTCCTGAAACCACAACGCCATCAAAGTCTTTAAAAAAAGGAAATAATTCTAGTGCTTTATCCCATTTTTCAGCACTCCAGTTTGTTAGGGCATAAATTTTATAGTTACCTGTAGCTTTTAATTTTTTAAATAATGCAACATTTTCGGCAATGCTACCGGAAAACATTTGGTGCCATTGGTTGTAGTATAGGCGAATTAAGTCTTCATGCTCAGGAAATTCAGCGATTTTAAGATTTTCGGCTTCTTCAATGGTTCTTCCCCCATCTTGCTCAGCATTCCAAATACTGGTGCAAACAGTGTTCAAAAACCAAGTTACTTTTTTTTCATCTCCTTTAAACACTTCTCTATACAAATATTCCGGTTTCCAATCCACAAGTACGCCTCCCAAATCGAAAATTACAGTATCAATCTTACATTTCATTTTTAGTTTCTTTTTGTCCTTGTTGCATTAAATAAGCTTTAATAAAATCGTCTAAACCTCCGTTCATTACTGCTTCAACATTTGCTGTTTCGTGACCTGTTCTCACATCTTTCACTAATTTGTAGGGGTGAAATACATAATTTCTGATTTGTGAACCAAACTCAATTTTTAATTTACTTGCTTCAATTTCACTGCGTTTTTCGCGTTGTTTTTGCAATTCGATTTCATATAATTGAGATTTAAGCAATTGCATGGCTTTGGTTTTATTGTCGAGCTGTGAACGCGTTTCAGAATTTTCAATCATAATTCCCGAAGGTTTATGGCGCAAACGAACTGCCGTTTCCACTTTGTTTACATTTTGTCCTCCCGCTCCGCTTGAACGCATGGTTTCCCAAGAAATATCAGCCGGATTAATATCAATTTCAATGCTGTCGTCAACCAGCGGATAAACATAAACGGAAGCAAAAGTAGTGTGCCGTTTTGCATTGCTGTCAAATGGAGAAATCCTAACCATCCTATGCACGCCATTTTCACCTTTTAAATATCCGAAAGCATATTCTCCGTCAATTTCTAAGGTAACCGTTTTAATACCAGTGACATCACCTTCCTGAAAATTTAATTCTTTAATTTTATAACCCTTATTTTCACTCCACATTAAATACATTCGCATTAACATTTGAGCCCAGTCACAGCTTTCTGTACCGCCCGCTCCTGCAGTTATTTGCAGTACGGCGCTTAAATTATCTCCTTCATCAGACAGCATATTTTTAAATTCAAGGTCTTCCAGCAGCATCAATAAAATGTTATATTGCTGTTCAACTTCTTTATCAGATACTTCACCTTCAGCATAAAAATCCAATAATACAGTCAATTCTTCTAAATTGGTTACTATGGAATTAAAATCTTCTACCCATTTTTTTTTGAATCGAAGATTTTTCATCACAATTTCAGCCTCCTTAGGATTGTTCCAAAAAGTGGGATTTGCGGTTAATTCTTCCTCGTTTGAAATTTCAATAGTTTTCTTGTCAATTTCAAGGTAAGTTTTTAACCTGCCAATACGTTCCTGTAATTTATTTATATGTTCGTTTGTAATCATTTGTCTATTTAATAACTACAAAAATACCCTTTCATTTTTAAACTGTGCAAATAAATTTGATTACCTGTTATATCAATTAAACTAATAATGGTATTTTTGGTTAAAATCTTTTATTTTCTGAAAAGACAGAAATTGTGGATTAAATAAAAGTTTCTAATCCTTTAAAAATTGATAAATCTCAAATTAAAATGATGCAAATAAATTTAATTAGTGACACCGTAACCAAGCCAACCAAAGGAATGTTGAAAGCAATGATGGAGGCTGAGGTTGGTGATGATGTTTTCAAAACAGACCCAACAGTCAATAAATTACAGACGAAAATTGCGAAAATGTTTGGTGTCGAAGCAGCTTTATTTTTTCCTTCAGGAACAATGGCAAACCAGACTGCCATTAAAATACACACACAACCCGGTGATAGAATGTTTTGCGATAAATGGGCACATGTGTATAACTTTGAAGGCGGTGGCGCAGCATTTAACTCAGGTGTTACATCATATTTAATTGATGGTGACAGGGGAATGTTTTCCGCAAAACAATTGAATGATGCAGTTTCTGGTAGAGCAGACATTCATGTACCTTGGGCTAGCTTGGTTGTTGTTGAAAACACAACCAATAAAGGCGGTGGCGCATGCTGGGATTATGAAGAGTTATTGAAAATTAAACAAATTTGTATTGAACATAAGTTGGGATTACATATGGATGGGGCACGGATATTTAATGCTTTGGTTGCCAAAAATGAAACACCAAAACAATATGGCGAAGTTTTCGACACCATTTCAGTTTGTTTATCAAAAGGGTTAGGAGCTCCGGTTGGTTCTGTATTATTAGGGTCTAAACTTCATATTGAAAAGGCATTAAGAATTCGGAAATTATTTGGTGGCGCTATGCGTCAGGCCGGATATTTGGCAGCTGCCGGGATTTACGCATTGGACAATCATATAGACCGTTTGGCGATAGACCACACCCGCGCTAAAATAATTGGCTCGGCACTTCAAAATTGTAAATTGGTAAAATATGTAGAACCTATTGAAACCAACATTGTCATTTTTAACGTCATTGACGCTATCAATGAAGAAGATTTTGTGAATCGTTTAAAAAAAGCTGGAATTTCACTAATATCTATGGGACAAGGTAAATTACGAATGGTTACCCATTTAGATTTTACCGAAGAAATGCTTGAAATGGTTGTAAATACACTTGAGAATATATAATAAAACAACAATATGAAAATTTTAAAATTTAGGTTGGTTTTACTTTTTTTAACAATGAGTATAACCGGATTTTCACAATCCGAAATTGAAAAAATATTGACTGAAATTTCTACAGCACCTTCTGCGAAACGCATAGAAAAAGACATCGTAAAATTGGTAGATTTTGGAACACGACATACATTGTCTGACACAGTTTCCGCAACAAGAGGAATTGGTGCTGCGCGGCGTTGGGTTAAATCATCTTTTGATGAAATTTCAAAAAATTGCAATAACTGTTTAGAAGTGAGCTATTTGGGTGATTTGGTAAAGGCCGACGGAAGGAGAATTGTTACAGATACCAAAGTGGTAAATGTGATGGTAATTCAACGCGGTACAACGTATCCAAATCGCTATGTAATGATGTCTGGAGATATTGATTCGAGAGTTTCAGACCCCAATAATTTCACTTCAGATTCTCCTGGGGCAAATGACAATGCTACCGGATTGGCAGGGACTATTGAAGCTTCACGTATTTTGAGCAAGTATAAATTTCCGGTGTCTATCATTTATGTAGGATTGTCGGGTGAAGAACAAGGCTTATATGGCGGTAAAATTATGGCAAAATACGCCAAAGAAAAAAAATGGGACATCATCGCTGTTTTAAACAATGATATGATTGGCAATATTGAGGGAGTTGATGGCGTAATTGACAACAGCACTTTCAGGGTTTTTTCCGAAGCTATTTCGGTGAATACTACTGAAAAAGAACGCAACAGTATGCGCTTTTACGGAGGGGAAATCGACGGAACTTCACGCCAATTGGCACGTTATGTTGATAAGTTAACAGAACAATATATGACCAATTTAGATGCGATTATGATTTACAGACTGGACAGATTTGGAAGGGGAGGACATCACCGGCCTTTTAATGATGAAGGTTTTACAGGAGTAAGAATTATGGAAATGCACGAAAATTACAACCGCCAACATCAGGATATCAGAGTTGAAAATGGCATTAAATATGGTGATGTGCTTGAAGGAGTGAACTTTGAATACGCCGCAAAATTAACCGCTGTAAATTGTTTAACATTGGCTTCATTGGCTGCAGCACCTTTAGAACCAAAAAACGTGATGATTGAAGGCGCTGTAGAACCATCAACCCGATTAAAGTGGGATGATATGGCAGATAAAAACAGCATAGGATACAAAATTTATTGGCGCGACACCACTTCGCCGCAATGGCAATATAGCCGGTTTGTAGGCAAAACAACCGATTATACGCTGAAGAATATCGTCATTGATAATTTTTTGTTTGGTGTGGTGAGCGTAGGTAAAAATGGCGCTGAAAGTTTGGTTCAGTTTCCAAGAAAATTAATTCCAAGTGGTATGTAATTAAGTTAGAAGAATTTCGACTTACTTTATAAATATATCATGAAATGAAAAAAATAACGGTAATATTACTTGTTTTTGTGTTTACAATAACAAACTTTTATGCACAATCAATGATTACAAAAAAATCAAAAATGTCAGATAAATTAGAAATCGCAACCTTAGCCAATGGTTGTTTTTGGTGTACCGAAGCCATTTTTCAACGATTAAATGGGGTAGAAAAGGTAACTTCCGGGTATTCGGGAGGAAAAGTTAAAAATCCGTCGTATCGAGAAGTTACAACAGGAGGAACTGGACATGCCGAGGTGATTCAAATACAATTCAATCCTTCAGTGATTACATTTCAGGAAATTTTGGAGGTATTTTTCAGTACACACGACCCAACAACTTTAAATAAACAAGGTTATGATGTTGGAACACAGTACCGTTCAGCCATATTTTATCATTCAGAAAAACAGAAAGAAATTTCAGAAAATTTCATAAAAGAATTGACCGAAGCTGAAGTTTTTGAAAATAAGATCGTTACGGAAGTTACTTCGTTTGAGGCATTTTACAGTGCGGAAGAGTACCATCAAAACTATTACAATAACAATAAAAACCAAGGCTATTGTGTGGCAGTCATCAATCCTAAATTGGAAAAATTCATTAAAAAATATAAGAGTAAGCTTAAAAAGTAATTGACTGCTTTTTTGCGATTAAATAAGTGTAATTTAATGAATTAAGTATGAATAAAAAATATAAATTACTCTTATTAAGCATTGTTTTTGATGGCATTGGAATGCTTTCTTTTCTTCTTCCATTTTTAGGAGAGTTTTCTGATGTTGTTTGGGCACCTTTATCGGCATTTTTAGTTTACAGAATGTTTAAAGGAACAGCCGGAAAAATAGCGGGAGTTATTTCATTTATTGAAGAAGCAGGTATTTTTGGAACAGATTTTTTACCGACTTTTACCTTAATGTGGATTTACAAATACCTTATCAAAAAGGAAGATTAGTTAAGCTTCTTTAAAAAATATTTTAAACCCCATTCTTGAAAGTGTTTTTTTTGAAAAGGCGTAAAAGAATTTATATTGTCCAAAACAAAATCCGATCAACGGCAACGTTAATTGATAGATTAAAAATACCAACACAATTCTAACCGGCCAAAATAACCAAGGATTTGTGGTTTCATAACCTAGTCCGATTAGTTCTGTTAAAGGTTTGGCAACCGAGGCAGCAAAAGAACCATTCACGGAAAAAACAATGATAATTAGCAGGACTTGAAAATTAGAGGTTAGTCCCCACCGTTTTTTTAATTTTTCCATTTTGTTAGATTTCGGGGTAAAAATACATTTAATAATTTTAAAATAAAAAAGGCCAGGCATTAAATCTGGTCTTCCTCATATAATGATGATTATTTTCTGTTTTTTTTTAATAAAATGATAATCCCGCCTTGCTTTTTACTTCCGGAAGCCATTCCAAATAAATCATGATTAACATTATTATCACCTTTTGCATTTAAAATTTTATTGACTAAACTTTGTTCTTTTTGAGTCTTACCTGCCCATAATTCGCCTAGTAAATTACCAAGTCCATGGCTGTCTGTGACATTTCTAAAGTTATAAGGTAAATATTTGATTCAGTTATAAAGATTACTCAAATCTTTAAGCTTTTGATATAAAATATAATGACAAGTTTCACGTTTTAATAATAATTTTTAAAGAGAAAAATATTCAATATAATAATTTAAAAAAACAAAATTTATGAAAAAATTAATTTTTATGGCAGTATTCCTTTTTGCAGTTATTTTTACGTCAAATGCTCAAGACATTGCTAGAAACGCTATAGGTGTGCGCTTGGGAGACAACGATGGTTTTGGCGCTGAAATATCTTATCAGCACGAATTGAGCGAGGCTACCCGGTTAGAATTGGATTTGGGTTTTAGAAATAATAATGATTCTGATGCATTTAAATTAACGGGAATTTACCAATGGGTTTGGAATATTGATCAAGGATTTAATTGGTACGCTGGTTTTGGAGCTGGAATTGGATCTTGGAGCAAAGGCAATAATTATTTAGGAAATGATGATGACGGATTATTTTTAAATGCTGATGGAGATATTGGTATTGAATATAATTTTGATATTCCGCTTATGATTTCTTTAGATTTTAGACCGGAGTTTGGTTTAATTGGAGATTACGGCAGAGATACCAGCCTGGATATTGCACTTTCTTTACGTTATCAATTTTAATAGATTTTAATTAGAAAAGTTTAAAATGCGCCGTTGGCGCATTTTTTATTATTTGTCGCCTATTTTTTTTATCTTTCCAAAAAAATTTAAAAACTTTTGAATGAAAAAAATAGCATTGCATTGGCAAATTATATTGGGAATGGTTTTGGGTGTTTTAGTTGGACTAATCATGACACAATTTGATGGAGGCAACGAAATTGTTAGAGATTGGATAAAGCCTTTTGGAACTATTTTTATCAATTCATTAAAGTTAATTGCGGTTCCATTGATATTTGCTTCACTTATAAAAGGAGTTTCCGATTTAAAGGATATTTCAAAACTCTCTAAAATGGGTGGCAGAACCATTGGTTTGTATTTAATGACTACTGTAATTGCAGTATCAATTGGTTTATTTTTGGTAAACATCATAAAGCCGGGAAAATCAATTTCGGCTGAGACGCGCCAGGAGTTGGTGCAAAATTATAGTGGAGATGCCAATAAATACAAAGAAGAAGCTGTTAAACAAAAGGAAAGCGGGCCTCTTCAGGCTTTGGTTGATATTGTACCGGAAAATATTTTTGGAGCTGCTTCAGAAAACAAAAATATGCTTCAGGTTATATTTTTCGCTATCTTTTTTGGCGTTGGATTAATCTTAATTCCTGAGAAAAAATCAAAACCTGTCAAAAAATTCTTCGATGGTTTTAATGAAGTCATTCTCAAAATGATTGACCTCATTATGCTCGCGGCACCTTTTGGTGTTTTCGCCTTGCTATCAGCGCTGGTTGTTGAGTCACCAAGCATTGATTTATTTAAAGCCTTGATTTGGTATGCTTTTACGGTAATATTAGGGCTTCTTATTATGATTGCTTTTTATAATTTATTGGTATGGGTGTATACTAAAAAGAAACCTTCATTTTTTATAAATGGAATTTCACCTGCACAATTATTGGCATTTTCAACAAGCAGTAGCGCCGCAACCTTACCTGTTACAATGGAACGTGTAACAGAGCATTTAGGTGTAGATGAAGAAGTAAGTAGTTTTGTTTTGCCAATTGGTGCAACTATTAATATGGACGGTACAAGTTTGTACCAAGCAGTGGCCGCAGTATTTATTGCGCAAGCTTTTGGAATGGATTTATCTTTAGGAGTACAGTTGGGTATTATTACAACAGCAACATTAGCAAGTATAGGATCCGCTGCTGTACCTGGAGCGGGTATGGTAATGTTAGTAATTGTATTGGCTCAGGCTGGAATACCTGAAGCAGGACTGGCATTAATTTTTGCCATTGACAGACCTTTAGATATGTGCAGAACTACCGTAAATGTTACGGGAGACGCGGCGGTTTCTATGACGGTGGCAAAATCATTGGATATGCTACATGAACCTAAAATAAAAGATTGGGATGATGATTATCCTAAAAAATAATTACCCAAATTTATTTAATAAATCTATTTTTTAATTTAAGCGAAGGAATCATACAACTTCCTCTTTTCCCAAACCAATTATAGCGGTGATTTGAGATGAAACTATATATCCAATCCCTTAAAAATTTTGGTACGATAATAAAACCAAATAGTAATTTAAATCTCCCCTCTAAATGTTTGGCAATTAAGAGTGCCGCAGTTGATTTATAGTAGACTTCATTTCCTTCAATCAAGATTATAGTATCTATTTTTAAATTTTTTAAGTTGTACTGTAACAATATTTCCTTTGCGGCGTCTGATTGAAATGAAGCAAATAAAAATTGCCCTTTTTTATCGTGTCTGATCACAAAATTTACCGATGCGTTGCAAAGGTTACACACACCGTCAAAAAGAATAATTGATTTGTTTTCATAATTGTCCATGAAACAAAATTATTGATTTAAATTGAAAGTTTCTTTTAACAAAATATTAATAATCACTCTCACAGGCAATTTTTAAATTCGTTAAAACAATTACCAAATGATTAAGATTGAAAAACTTCATAAATCGTATCCAATAGGAAAAGATTCTCTGCACGTATTAAAGGGTTTAGATTTACATATTAAAGAAGGTGAATTTGTGGCTATTATGGGCTCTTCCGGTTCCGGGAAATCGACATTGTTAAATATTGTTGGTTTGTTGGACGGTCATGATGAAGGAAACTACTATTTAAACGGACAATTAATTGAAAATTTAGATGAGAAAAAAGCAGCAATTCTTAGAAATAAGTTTTTGGGTTTTGTGTTTCAATCATTTAATTTAATAAATTATAAAAATGCATTAGAGAATGTTTCCTTGCCTTTATATTATCAAGGTATGGCTAGAAAAGAGCGCAATAAAATTGCACTACAATATTTAGACAAAGTTGGGTTAAAAGACAGGGCTGAACATTTACCAAGTGAACTTTCAGGAGGTGAAAAACAACGAGTTGCTATTGCACGCGCTTTGGTTACCAATCCAAAAGTTGTCTTGGCTGATGAGCCAACAGGGGCACTGGATTCAACAACTTCTCATCAGGTAATGGAATTGTTAAAAGAAATTAACCGTGAAGGAATGACTGTTTTTGTGATCACACACGAAGAAGATATTGCGAATGAAACAGACAGAATTGTGCGTTTAAAAGATGGTGTAATTATTAGCGATGAGAAAGTATTAAAAAAAGCAACCGTATAAGCTATGTTTGATTTAGATCGTTGGCAGGAAATTTTTCAAACCTTAAGTAAAAACAAGTTAAGAACTATTCTTGCTGGTTTTACAATAGCGTTTGCAATACTGTTGTTTACATTACTTTTCGGAATTGGAAATGGGTTAAAACACTCCTTCGAAAAAAGCTTTTCCCGTGACGCTGCAAATTCTGTATATATAAGATCAGGCATAACAACCAAACCCTATAAAGGGTTGCAAAGTGGAAGAAAAATTCAGTTTAGAAATGATGATTCCAAATTTATAAATGAAAAATTTGAAGATGAAATTCAGTTTTATAGTCCGAATGTTCAACGAAACAATGTACAGGCAATTTATGGAGGGGAACATAATAACTATACAGTCAGAGGAGTTTATCCAGATTATCAACCATTAGAATCTGCCGTAATACAGGATGGCAGATTTTTAAGTTATTTAGATTTAAAAAGAAAAGCAAAAGTTGTTGCCATAGGAAGGATGGTGGAAAAAGATTTGTTTGGCAATAAAAATGCATTAGGGAAAAATATCAATTTAGATGGTATTTCGTATAAAGTAATTGGTGTTTTTAATGATCCCGGAGGTGATAACGATGAACGGTTTATTTATACGCCTTTTACCACTGCGCAAGGAATGTATAGAATTAATGATGAATTAGACCTAATCGGACTTACCTATAACCCAAGTCTAAATGTTGACCGAGCTTTAGCATTCTCGAATTTGCTTGAGAAAATGTTAAAAGAAAAACACAATATAGACCCAAGAGATCAAGGGGCAATTAGAGTTCGAAATTATGCTGAAGGGACTAAAAGTGTTCAACAATTGATGTTTGGTTTAAATATAATTATACTTTTTATTGGGATAGGAACCTTAATTGCAGGTATTATAGGAATTAGCAATATTATGGTTTATATAGTTAAAGAACGCACCAAAGAAATAGGAATTAGAAAAGCATTGGGCGCAACACCTAGTTCAATCATTGGTATGATTATGATGGAATCAATATTTGTGACTGCTGTAGCCGGTTATGTGGGATTACTGATGGGTGTTTTTACACTAAAAGCTCTTGGAAGCAGTTTAGAAAAGTACTTTATCATTAACCCAAGTGTGGAAAATTATGTAGTAGTAGGCGCAACAATAATTTTAATAATTGCAGGGACTATTGCAGGTTATATTCCCGCTAAAAGAGCAGCAAGTATCAAACCAATAGTAGCACTAAACGACGAATAGTATGATTAAATTTTTATTTGACACAGATACCTGGCAAGAAATATACAGTAGCATTCGTAAAAATAAAGTGCGTACGGGGATTACCATCATTGGTGTAATGTGGGGAATATTTTTATTGGTAGTTTTATTGGGTGCAGCAAAAGGTATTGAGAACAATTTTAATAGGTTATTTGGAGATTTTGCGACAAATAGTGTATTTGTTTGGGCACAACAAACAAGCAAGCCGTTTAAAGGTTTTCAGGAAGGAAAAGGAATAACCTTAAAAATGTCCGATTTAGACAATATTAGAAATGAAATTAAGGGGCTTGAATTTGTGGTACCGCGTCATCAAACGCAGGCATTAGCAGTAAATAAATTTAAAACTGGAATGTTTGGCGTTTTTGGGGATTATCCTGAGTTTGATAAAGTTCAGAAACGAAATTTAGTTTATGGCAGGTTTATAAATCATAATGATATTGTTGAAAAAAAGAAAGTTTGCGTCATTGAAGAAGAAATATATAAGCAACTTTTTGACAAGGATGAATTCCCAATTGGTCAATATATTAAAATAAACGACATCAATTACAATGTAGTGGGAATGTATAAGGAAGGGCAAATAGGATCAGGAGGACCCCAAGGAAATATTCATATTCCATTTACAACATTTCAACAAGTTTATAATCGAGGTAATAGTGTGGGTTGGATGATGATTACTGGAAAACCGGGTTTTGACATTACGCAAATAGAAGCAGATGTTAAGTTGCTTTTAAAAAATTTACATAAGGTACACCCAGAAGATGAAAGGGCATTTGGAAGCTTTAATTTAGGTAAAGAAATAGCAAAAGTCACAGGTTTTTTAACCGGAATGCAGTTTGTAACCTGGTTTGTTGGGATAGCTACTTTAATTGCAGGTGTATTTGCTATTGGAAATATTTTATTAATTACCGTTAAAGAAAGGACTAAAGAAATAGGAATTAGAAGAGCTATAGGTGCAAAACCTTGGGAAATAAAGCGACAAATTATATTGGAGTCTGTCTTTTTAACAAGTATCGCGGGCGCATTGGGAATCATTTTCGGAGGTGTCGTTTTAATGATAATTGATTCCACCATAGGGCAAGGAGAAGACCGATTTTTAACAAACCCAACAGTTGATATTCCTGTAATTTTAATTGCAGCTGCAACTTTAGTCATATTAGGAACTTTAATAGGATTAATTCCAGCACAAACTGCGGTGAGTATCAGGCCAATTGAAGCATTAAGAGAAGAATAAAAAAATAAAAAAGAATAATAAACTGAAAATCAATACTGATGAAAAAAACAATAATTTTTGGAACACTAGGAGTAGCACTTATAGCTGTTTTGGCATGGTTTGGTGCAAAAAACAGTAAATCTCCAATTCAATATGAAACAGAAAAACCATTCAAGACCAATATTGTCAGAAAAACGGTTGCCACAGGTACAGTAATTCCTTTGGAAGAAGTGGAAATTAAGCCAAAAGTTTCAGGAATTATTGATAATATTTATGTTGTTGAAGGCGCAAAAGTTAAGGTTGGGGACTTATTGGCCACCATTAGGGTGGTGCCAAATGTGCAATCATTAAATAGTGCGCAAGGCAATGTGAAAACGGCACAACTAAGCTTTAACAATACCAAAACATTGTATGAAAGAGATAAAAACCTTTTTGAGAAAGGAGTAATATCCAAACAAGAATTCGAATCAACGGAACTAAACTTTAACAGATCAAAGGAAGAACTGAATAATGCCCAAAATAATTTAGATATTATTAGAAAAGGATCTGCAGCAGGAATGGGTAAAACAGCCAATACTTTTGTAAAAGCAGAAATTTCAGGAACCGTTTTAGAAATTCCAGTTCGTATAGGAAATCAAGTAATTGAGAGCAATACCTTCAATGCAGGAACAACCATTGCGACAATTGCAGATATGACCAAAATGATTTTTGAGGGTAAAGTTGATGAAGCCGAAGTAGGAAAGATTAAAAAGGGAACAGTTTTGGAAGTGTCGTTGGGTGCAATTGAAAAGAAAAAATATCCGGCAAAATTAAACTTTATTGCTCCAAAAGGAACAGAAGAAAATGGAGCAGTTCAATTTAAAATCAAAGGAGCTCTTACCTTAGATGATGAATTTTTTGTAAGGGCAGGTTATAGCGCCAATGCTGACATAGTGTTAGAAAAAAAGGACAGCGTGCTCTCAATTAAAGAAGCGCTATTGCAATTTGATAAAAAAACTGAGAAACCATATGTAGATGTTAAAACAGGCGATCAGGTTTTTGAGCGAAGAGATGTAGAGTTAGGTATTTCAGATGGTATAAATGTAGAAATTATTAAAGGTGTTACTTTAACGGATGAGATTAAAATTTGGAATAAAACTTCAAAAAAAGAAGGTGAAGAGGAAGAGAATAGTTAACGATTAATTTTAGTGTAAATTTAAAAGCGTTTTAATTTTAATTAAAACGCTTTTTTTATATCTTTATACAAATCCTTTAAAGGGGGAGATGTGTATTGTTCTTTTGGTAAAACTTTATGATTTTTATCAGCGGAAAATTAAAAGAAAATTACGAATTTTAGCATATAATAATTTAAAACCGATTCGAAAATGGAAAGTCAGTTAGTATTCTTAAGTGATCTAAACTTTAACTTAGATGTTTGGAAAAGAGAGTTGAAATTTCAAGAAAGTGAAATGGATTATTTTGAAGAAAAGTTAGAGCATGTGGTCATGCGAAATCCCGGAAATGAAGTTCTAGTGCAATTAGAGGGTTTTCAAAATAAAATAATCCGTGAACGAGAAGTAATGGGCCATTTAAGACATAGAATCAGAATGAAAAAAAGGGATTTGGCACGGCAAGGGCAGTATGAAAAAAATAATGAAGTTCAGTTTCACGAAAAACAGGTTTTATTAAAAGATGAAATGCAAACATTTGTAAAAATGCATTATCAACTCAAAGAAAAGATGATGGATTTCTTTTTGAAGTATTTATAAAATTGATTTAAGGAATAAATAAGATAAAAAAATATCGAGGTAAAACCTCGATATTTTTTTTGTTGATAACCCAGAAATTATTAAAACCTAATTTTTACAAATTGAATTCCATAACTGTTTTTTTAATGATAGAAACACAATCTAATAACTGTTCTTCATTCATCACTAAAGGTGGTGCAAAACGAATAATGTTTCCATGAGTTGGTTTTGCCAATAAACCGTTGTCACGCAATTTTAAACAAATATCCCAAGCAGTAGAACTATCTTCGCTGTCATTGATAACAATGGCGTTTAAAAGGCCCTTACCGCGCACCAATTTTATGAGTGTTTGTGTCTCAATAAATTTTTGCAATTCACTTCTGAAAAGTTTTCCCAGCTTTTCGGCATTTTCTGCCAAAGCTTCATCTTTTATGACTTTAAGCGCCGCAATGGCTACAGCGGCAGCTATAGGGTTTCCTCCAAAAGTTGATCCGTGTTGTCCGGGTTTTATAACTTCCATAATGTGGTTGTTTGCCAAAACTGCCGAAACCGGATAAACGCCGCCACTCAATGCTTTTCCTAAAATTAAAATATCTGGTTTAACTTCTGGCGTTCCCGAACAATTTTTGTCCGCACATTCGCAATTTCCGCAAGTTGCCAATAAACGGCCAGTTCTTGCGATACCTGTTTGCACTTCATCGGCAATAAACAAGACGCCGTATTTTTCGCACAAAGCTTTTGCCTTTGCCAAATAACCTTCCTTAGGCACATAAACACCGGCTTCTCCCTGAATGGGTTCCACTAAAAATCCGGCAATATTTTTGCTTGATTTCAGCGCTTCTTCCAATGCTGCTATATTATCATAATCAATTTTTATAAATCCTTCCGTAAAAGGTCCAAAGTTTTTCCGTGCTTCTTCATCATTTGAAAAGGAAATTAGGGTGGTTGTTCTTCCATGAAAATTATTTTTACAAACAATTATTTCTGCCTTATTTTCTGGAATTCCTTTTTTCTCATAACCATATTTTCTGCACAATTTAATTGCGGTTTCAACAGCTTCCGCACCCGTATTCATGGGCAAAACCTTATCAAAACCGAAAAACTCGGTCACGTACTTTTCATATTTACCAAGAACATCATTGTAAAATGCTCTGGAAGTTAGGGTTAAAGTACTTGCCTGATCATTTAAAGCTTTAATGATCTTTGGATGGCAATGTCCCTGATTAACCGCTGAGTATGCCGATAAAAAATCGTAATAACGCTTACCGTCTACATCCCAAACATACACGCCTTCTCCTTTGGTTAAAACTACCGGTAAAGGGTGGTAATTATGTGCTCCGTAATTGTTTTCTAAATCAATAGCCTGTTGTGATGAAATTTTTTCTGAAACCATCATAGTAAAAATGTTAAAATTTAAAATCTTCAATTCCTCCTTCAGGAGAGAAATCATCCTCATAATTTTTTGCAAATTACAAAATATTTTACTTTTATAAATGGGCTTAATTGTTTATTTTATTTGTTAAAATGGTCTTCAAATGAAGATTATAATAAGATTCTGAATTTTGTAGCAAAAAGCACATAGCTATTGAAAATAATTGAATAAATTTGTATGAATTAAAAATAAAAATTTAAGAGATGAAAAAATCAGTATTGATACTAGGATTAGTTGCATTCTTCTTTGTAAGCTGTGGTGAAACTAAGAAAGAGGAAGTGAAACAAGAAGTTGAAACACCAGCCGAACCTGCTAAAGAACAAACTAAAACACCGGAAGAATACCTTGCTTTAGGTGAAAAGTTATTTACAGAAAAAACTTGCGTGACTTGTCACCAACCGGATGTGAAAGTAATTGGGCCGTCTATAAAAGAGATCAATAAAATCTACAATGAAAAAGGTGGAAGCATTGTTGCTTTTTTAAAAGGTGAAACGCCTGCAATTGTTGATACAGATCCGGGTATGGTTGCTATAATGAAAGCAAATTTAGATGGTTTTGTAAAAAACTTAACCATTGAAGAGCTTGATGCATTGGCGGTTTACATGAACAGTATAAAATAAAGAGGTTAAAATTATTAATTCAAAGCATCCCAAAATTCGGGATGCTTTTTTTATGCAAAAATGGTACATTTGCAACATGGCAAGAAAAAACAAGCAATTTATTTTTGAAAATATTGAAGTTATAGATGCGGGAGCGAAAGGCAAAACAATTGCCAAAGCCCCGGATGGATGCGTCATATTTTTATCCAATACCGTTCCCGGTGATATCGTTGATATTAAAACCGGAAAAAAAAGAAAAGCATATTTTGAAGGTACCGCGATAAAATTTCATAAATATTCAGAAAAACGCACAGAACCCGTTTGTCAGCATTTTGAATTTTGCGGCGGTTGTAAATGGCAGGATATGGCTTATGAATACCAATTGGCCTATAAGGAAAAAGAAGTTATTAATAATTTGAAACGCATAGGGCATTTGGAATTGCCTGAGCCTACACCTATTTTAGGCTGCGAAAAAATTTATTTTTATAGAAATAAAATGGAGTTTTCTTTTTCGAGTAACCGTTGGTTAACTTTAGAAGAAATAAATTCTTCAGAAGAAATAGACAACAGAAATGCCTGTGGTTTCCATATTTCAGGAATGTGGGATAAAATTTTGGAGATTGAAAAATGTCATTTGCAGGAAGATCCTTCCAATCAAATTAGAAATTTTGTCAAAGAATTCGGAATACAAAACGGCCTCGAATTTTTCAATCCCAGGGAACAAACAGGTCTTTTACGAACCATCATGATTCGCATTTCATCAACAGGCGAAATGATGGTGGTAATTCAATTTCTAAAAGAAAATAAAGAAAAAAGGGAAGCTTTGTTAAATGCCCTAATTCAGGAATTCCCTCAAATTACATCGCTTCAGTATGTAATAAATTCAAAAGGAAACGACACCTTATACGATCAGGATATTATTTTATTCAGCGGGAGGGACCATATTTTTGAAGAAATGGAAGGTCTTAAATTTAAAATTGGGGCAAAATCATTTTATCAGACAAATTCTGCACAGGCCTATGAATTGTACAAAATTACGCGTGATTTTGCCAATTTAACAGGAAATGAAATTGTGTTCGATTTTTATACAGGCACAGGAACCATCGCACAATTTGTGGCCAAAAACGCCAAAAAAGTAATTGGCGTAGAATCGGTTCCAGAAGCCATTGAAGATGCAAAAGAAAATGCAAAATTGAACAATATAAAAAATGTAGAATTTTTTGCAGGGGACATGAAGGATGTTTTTAACAATCATTTTATTAAAACCCACGGACAGCCAGATGTTATCATTACAGATCCGCCACGTGATGGAATGCATAAAAATGTCATAGAGAAACTGCTGGAAATTTCTCCAAAACGCATTGTTTACGTAAGTTGTAATTCGGCAACACAAGCGCGTGATTTGTCGTTAATGAAAGAGCAATACACTATTATTAAAACACAGGCAGTTGATATGTTTCCACAAACGCATCATGTTGAAAATGTTGTACTTTTGGAATTAAAATAAGGATTAATGAAAAAATATTTAATATTGTTATTCATCTTGAGTTTTACACTTATAAATTGTGAAAAGGATGATATTTGTATTGAAGCAACCACCCCAAAATTGATCGTTATTTTTTATAACGATTCAATTCCCGCGGATAAAAAAAAGGTAGATTCTTTAACGGTTTGGGCCGATGAAAATGGAAAAATATATGAAAACAAATTGATTGATTCCATTGTAATTCCGTTGAATTTAACGCAAAACAGCACGCTTTATCAATTTAAATCGGGTGCTTTAATTGACACAATTAATTTCACCTATGACAGAAAGGATGTTTTTGTTTCCCGTTCTTGCGGCTATAAAACCATCTTCGAAAATTTGCAAATAGAAAGCAGGAGCGCGAATTGGATAAAAAATGACACCATTAAAAACACAACCATCAACAATGAAACAGCTGTTCATCTTTCTATTTTTCATTAGTTTTTTAGTTTCGGCAACTGTTAATGCCCAACAAAAAATGGATACCGTTAAAACGAAAGAAAGTTACGGATTGCGAGTTGGCGTTGACTTTAGCAAACCTTTAATTTCTTTCTTGGAAGACGGAACAAAAGGTTTGGAATTGGTAGGGGATATTCGTATTTTAAGAAACTATTATGCGGCTGTTGAACTGGGTTTTGAAGATAAAATCTCCAAAGAAGATTATATGAGTTATACCACAAAAGGTTCCTATATTAAAGCCGGCGTAAACTACAATGCCTATAAAAACTGGAAAGGAATGACCAATGAAATTTATGTTGGAATGAGATACGGGTTTAGTATATTTAACCAAACATTAAACAGTTATACGCCAAATGTAAAAGGAACTTATTTTATTCCGACGGAAGTATTACCAAACACAGAATTCAACGATTTATCTGCTCATTGGGCCGAATTGGTTTTTGGATTGAAAGCAGAAACATTAAAAAATTTATATTTAGGCTTCAGTTTTAGTTTTAAAACAATGATAAGCACCAAAGAACCCGATAATTTTAAAAACCTTTATGTTCCCGGCTTTAACCGTGTTTATTTAAACGATACCGGATTTGGCATAAATTACACATTGAGTTACCTGATTCCAATCATTAAAAGAGAAAAATAATGATGAATACTTTTAAAATTTAATCCTTTTCGGCTTATGAGAAATATTCCAAGTGTAGATTTATCTGATTTTTTATCAGGAGACGCTTCGAGAAAACAGAAGTTTATAAAAGAAATTGGTGAAGCTTATGAAGAAATAGGCTTTGTGGCTTTGCGTGGACATTTTTTGTCGGATGAACTTACCGAAAATCTATACAAAGAAGTAAAAAACTTTTTCGATTTGCCTGATGAAATTAAGCAATCTTATGAAATTGAAGGAATTGGCGGACAAAGAGGTTACACTTCATTTGGAAAAGAAAGCGCCAAAGGCAAAAAGCAAGGTGATTTAAAAGAGTTTTGGCATTTCGGACAAGAAGTGGTAGGCAATGATAAATTAAAAGCGGAATATCCAAATAATGTCATGGTGAAGGAAGTTCCAAATTTCAATAAAACCGGAATGGAAGCCTATAAAATGCTCGAAAAAACAGCTATTTATGTTTTGCGGGCTTTGGCTTTATACACAGGTTTGGAGGAAACGTATTTCGATAAATATGTAATTAACGGAAACAGTATTTTACGTCCAATTTACTATCCGCCAATTATTGGAGAACCAAAAGGGGCTGTTAGGGCGGCCGCTCATGGAGACATTAATTTAATAACGCTTTTAATGGGGTCTTCGGCTTCAGGTTTAGAAGTGCAAAATAAAAAAGGAAAATGGATTCCAGTTACTTCTTTACCGGAACAATTGGTGGTAAATGTAGGCGATATGTTGGAACGGTTGACAAACAACAAATTACGCTCCACGATTCATCGTGTTGTAAATCCACCACGTGAAGAATGGGGTAAACCCCGTTATTCCATACCTTTTTTTACACATCCAATAAGTGAAATGAAGTTAAATTGCCTGCCTGAGTGTGTCACCGAAACGCGTCCAAAAGTGTTTGATGATATTACTGCAGGGGAATTCTTAAATAATCGTTTAAGAGAATTAGGTTTGTTGAAATGAGAGTAACCAAGATAGTTTCAATTTTTACATTTGGTATTTTTCTGCTTTTGACAGGAGCCGCTTCAAAGATTTTTAATTGGTCTCAGGCAAATTTGGTTATGGCCATCGGACTTGTTTTTGAACTCTTGGCAGCCATGCTATTTGCCTGGAAAAAGATCAATAATAAATAATGTTTTCCTAATTTAGCCTATATTTTTTTATATTGACAATGAGTAAAAAAAAATTAAACAGTTTAGAAGATTTGGGCGGATTTGTTTTTTCAACAAATGATAACTTTGAATTTGAAAAAACCGAAGAGCCTGCCTTCTTGCATCCTAAGCAGCAGCATTTGGCAGCCTTATTTTCCAATAAAGGAAGAGGGGGAAAGACGGTAACCGTAATCACCGGTTTTGTGGGTTCTGAAGAGGATTTAAAAACGCTTGGGAAATTGCTCAAAACAAAATGTGGTGTTGGTGGAAGCGTAAAAGACAATGAAATAATAATTCAAGGGAATTATAGAGATAAAATAATGGAAATCCTTAAAAATGAAGGATACAATATAAAACGCGTAGGCGGATAAATTATGAATAAAATAGCAGCTTCAGAATTATTTCTGAACCCAGACGGAAGTGTATATCACTTAAACTTGAAACCCGAAAACATTGCAACCAATATTATTTTTGTAGGCGATCAAAACAGGGTACCGAAAATAGCAGTCCATTTTGAATCCATAGAATTTGAAATTCAAAAAAGAGAATTTAGAACCATAACCGGTACGTATAAAGGAACAAGAATTTCAGTAATTTCAACAGGAATTGGTCCAGATAATATTGATATTGTGATGAATGAACTCGATGCTTTGGTCAATATTGATTTAAAAACTCGAACTGTAAAAAAAACGCACACCAAATTAAATATTGTCAGGATAGGTACTTCCGGCTCTTTGCAAATTGATATTCCTGTGGGGAGTTTTGTGTTGGCGAAATATGGATTAGGACTCGACGGAATGCTTCATTCTTACGATTGTGAATCCATTTTAGAAGCCGATATTGAAGATGCTTTTATAAAACACACCAATTGGAGCCCAAGAAAAGGAAGACCTTACATTGTAAAAGGCAGTGAATTACTGGCAAAAAAACTAGCAAGCGATACCGTTTTTATTGGTGTTACTGCAACAGCCGGCGGATTTTACGGGCCACAAGGACGAGTACTTCGCTTGGCGATACAAGATCCTCAATTAAACAGTAAAATTGATAATTTCGAATTTGATGGCGTAAAAGTCACCAATCTTGAAATGGAAACTTCTGCTATTTACGGCTTGGCTAAATTATTGGGTCATGAAGCTTGCTCTTTAAATGCCATCATTGCTAATAGAGCCAACGGAACTTTTAGTGAAGACCCTTATAAACCGGTAGAGGAATTAATAAGATACACTTTAAATAAATTGGTTTCGTAAAATAAATGTTATATTTACTACGTTAAATCAAAGCTAATGACTGAGTAAAATGAAAAAAGCAGTTTTAAAGATTCTTATAATTATTATTATTTTTGTTTCATTGAGTGCCTGTAAATCTTCTAAAAAAGGTTGTGGATTGACTAGTGATGCACAAAAAATGGAACAATCAACTTCAAATAAAGCTATTGTTAACGCTGAAGTTTAATCCTTAAATTTAAGAATATTGAAAATCTGCTATTTGGCAGATTTTTATTTTTATAAACCATGGTGAATTGAATAAATAATGATTACACTTTCATTTTAAATGAAAGTATGTATCTTTGCATCACTTTAAAAAACAAGAAAATGGATAACGGATTATACGCAAAATTTAACACCTCAAAGGGTGAAATATTGGTGAACTTAGAATTTGAAAAAACACCTGGAACAGTGGGTAACTTTGTTGCTTTGGCTGAAGGGAATTTGGAGAACAGGGTTAAACCACAAGGAACTCCATATTATAACGGATTAAAATTTCACAGGGTTATTCCAGATTTTATGATTCAGGGAGGTTGCCCGTTGGGTACAGGAACCGGTTCACCGGGTTACAGCTTTGAAGATGAATTTCACCCCGACTTAAAACACAATCGTCCTGGTATTTTATCCATGGCAAATTCTGGTCCTGCTTCTAACGGAAGTCAATTTTTTATTACCCACGTTGCAACGCCTTGGTTGGATAACAAACATACTGTTTTTGGTGAAGTTGTGGATGGACAAGAAGTTGTTGATAAAATTGCTCAAAATGACAAATTAGAATCTGTTGAAATTATCAGGGTTGGTGAAGCTGCCAAAAAGTTTAATGGGGTGGAATCCTTTAGAACTTTTGAAGGTTCTCGAGAAAAAAGAGAAGCTGAAGCAAAAAAAGCGATGAAAGCACAAATGGATAAAATTGCAGCTGGTTACGATGAAACGCCAAGCGGTTTGCGTTACAAAATTCTTCAGGAAGGAAGTGGCAAAAAAGCAACAAAAGGAAGTGTGGTTTCTGTACATTATAAAGGTCAGTTATTGGATGGAACTGTCTTTGATTCCTCTTATTCTCGCAAACAACCCATCGATTTTGAATTGGGTGTTGGACAAGTTATTTCCGGTTGGGATGAAGGAATTCAATTGTTAAAAGTAGGGGATAAGGCACGTTTTGTGATTCCTTCAAATTTAGCCTATGGAAGTCAGGGCGCCGGAGGCGTTATTCCTGCGGATGCTACTTTAATTTTTGATGTGGAATTAATGAAAGTTTCCTAAGAAAATAAAAATATAAAAAAAAATCCGCTGAATTGCGGATTTTTTTGTTTAAATTATTCGTGGCTTGTTACCTTTTTCCAAGGTGGCATCAACCGTAATAAACAGAATGTTTTAATAACAACTAACAATATGAAAACTTTAAATCAGTGGTTTGTTGCGTACGCTGAAAGTCATCAAAATAAAACAAATCAGGCCATACATTTTATTTGCGTACCCGCTATTTTTTTCAGTATTGTTGGCTTGTTAATGAGTATTCCTTCAAAAATTATTTCAGAAAATTTAAAAATCAACAATCCTTTTTTAGAGAATTGGGCAGCGCCCGTTTTAATTTTATTGTTTATTTTTTACATCCGGTTGTCATTTTCAACTTTTGTAAGAATGTTAACGTTTTCAATATTATGCCTTATGGGCAACTATTTTTTAGCTAGGGTAAGTCCTTTGTTTTACAGTTCGTTAGCCATTTTTATAATTGCCTGGATTGGTCAATTTTACGGACATAAACTTGAAGGGAAAAAGCCGTCATTTTTTAAAGATTTACAGTTTTTATTGATTGGACCTGCTTGGGTATTTGAAAAAATTTCAAAAATGGGCTAACAAAATTTCACGATGAGAAAAATATTGCAGTTGCTTTTTAGTTTGTTTTTTAGTTTTATGTCCGCCCAAGAGGCAGTATATGAAATTATAAACACCTCTGTAAACTCTAAATTCGCTGAATTGGGAGTTATTTATTCTAGCAATAATTCTGTAATATTTGCTTCATCTAAAAAAGACAAAAGTGGTAAACGCAGCAATAACCGCCAACTTTCTTTGGAGTTGTATCACGGTTTGATAACTGAAAATGGAGATATTATTCAAACTGATAAATTCACTACTGAAATTAATAACATGTTTTTTGAATCGGATATTTCTTTTACACCCGATTTCAAAACCATATATTTTACGTGGAATAATTTTTACAGTGGGCTAAAATCAAAAGATTCAGCCAAATGGAAAACCTTGAATATGTTTAAAGCTTCAATTAATGAAAATTTTGAACTTTCAAATATATCTCAAATGCCTTTTAACAGTAAAGAATATTCTGTAAGAAGCCCTAGAGTGAGTAAAGATGGGAGAAAACTTTATTTTGTTTCCGATATGCCAGGTGGTTATGGCGAAACCGATATTTATGTTGTGGATATTAACGATGGAATAAATTTCAGCACTCCAAAAAATTTAGGCCCGACAGTTAATACAAAACTATCCGAATTATTTCCTTTTATAGATAAAAATAATACATTATATTTTTCTTCATATGGCGATAAGGGTAAAGGAGGATTGGATATTTTTAAAAGTGACTATATTGGCGGAAATTTTCAACAAGCTAAAAATTTGCCACCTCCCATAAACAGTAAATATGATGATTTTGCCTTTGTAATAGACATTGCTTCAAATTCAGGCTATTTTACATCAAATCGTGACGGGGGCAAGGGTGATGTTGATATTTATGCGTTTAGGATAAAAGACCCGGAATGTGCCCAGACCATTTCCGTTTTAGCATTTAACAAAATTACCGAACAACCTTTAGACCAGGTTGTGGTTTTTTTATTTCAAGACAATAGTTTAATCGATAAACATATCATCACTAAAAATTCAACCTATAAATTTAAGGTTGAATGCAATAAAACGTACAAACTTGTTGCCGAAAGGGAAAATTATGAAACTGCCGAAATAGCAATTTCAACCGATGGAAAATACAATGTAGAAACAACAAAAACACTAAAATTAACACCTGTTGAATGTGTTCAATTGTTAAGCGGGATTGTTTTGGACAGTAAAACCAGCCAGCCAATTGACCAGGTTATGGTTTCCTTGTTTCAAAATAATACCTTGATTGAAAAGCA
>NZ_JBFFKM010000035.1:0-25217 GCF_041555395.1 Lutibacter sp.
CCTAAATTTTTAGGGCGTTTCTTTTTTAAAAAAACACGTATTTTTTTTCCAAAATAAAATCAAAAAACTATCTTTGCACCTTGAAAATTAGGGCTAAGCCCAAAAGAGTAAATATCTAAAAAATAAATAGTTAAAGTAATGGCAAAAGTTACAGGTAGAGTTGCACAAATTATTGGACCAGTTATTGACGTTGAATTTAAATCTGAAGCTGAGCTTCCAAGAATATACGATTCTTTGGAAATCACCAAAAAAGATGGTTCATTGTTGGTGTTGGAAGTACAATCTCATATTGGTGAGGATACGGTTAGAACCATATCTATGGATTCAACGGACGGATTAAGTAGAGGAACTGAAGTTGTTGCAACTGGTAAAGCAATTCAAATGCCTGTTGGTAAAGATATTTACGGACGGTTATTTAACGTAATTGGGGATGCAATTGATGGATTGGGAAATCTACCGAAAGAGGGTGAAAACGGGTTACCAATACACCGTCAAGCTCCAAAATTTGAAGATTTATCTACTTCAACTGAAGTTTTATTTACAGGGATTAAAGTAATTGATTTAATTGAACCTTATGCAAAAGGAGGGAAAATCGGATTATTTGGTGGTGCAGGTGTAGGTAAAACAGTATTGTTGATGGAGCTGATTAACAATATTGCAAAAGGTCACGGTGGTTTATCTGTATTTGCAGGTGTAGGAGAGAGAACACGTGAAGGTAATGACCTTTTAAGAGAGATGTTAGAATCGGGCATTATAAAATATGGGGATGCTTTTATGCACTCTTTGGAAGAAGGTGGCTGGGATTTGTCAAAAGTTGACAGGGATGGTTTAAGAGAATCAAAAGCAACATTTGTTTTTGGTCAAATGAATGAACCACCGGGAGCACGTGCTCGTGTTGCTTTATCAGGACTAACCATAGCTGAATATTTCCGTGATGGTGCAGGTGCTGGCGAAGGACAGGGGAAAGATGTGTTATTTTTCGTAGATAATATTTTCCGTTTTACACAAGCTGGTTCAGAAGTTTCGGCATTGCTGGGACGTATGCCATCCGCAGTAGGTTATCAACCAACATTAGCAACAGAAATGGGTGCTATGCAAGAACGTATTACTTCAACAAAAAACGGTTCAATTACATCTGTTCAGGCAGTTTATGTGCCAGCCGATGATTTAACGGATCCAGCACCAGCTACAACTTTTGCGCATTTAGATGCCACAACGGTATTGTCTCGTAAAATTGCTGAGTTGGGTATTTATCCTGCCGTGGATCCTTTGGATTCCACTTCAAGAATTTTGACAGCAGATATTTTAGGTCACGAACATTATGATTGCGCACAACGTGTAAAAGAATTGTTGCAACGTTATAAAGAATTACAAGATATTATTGCCATTTTAGGGATGGAAGAGTTGTCGGAAGAAGATAAATTAGTGGTATATAGAGCTCGTAGAGCACAACGTTTCTTATCACAACCATTCCATGTTGCTGAGCAATTTACTGGAATTCCAGGTGTTTTAGTTGATATTAAAGATACCATTAAAGGATTCAATATGATTATGGATGGCGAATTGGATAAATATCCAGAAGCGGCATTTAACTTAAGGGGATCAATTCAAGAAGCAATTGATGCCGGAGAAAAAATGTTAGCGGAAGCATAAAATAGTTTTTAGTTATAAGTTTTAAGTTGAATTCACTAAAAACAAACAACTAACAATCTTTACCCTGAGCGTAGCCGAAGGGAATAACGAACAACTAAATAATTATGATTTTAGAAATAGTAACACCGGAAGCAACCATATTACACACACAGGCTGACGTAATTTCACTTCCGGGAAGTGACGGTAAATTTCAATTGTTAAACCACCATGCGGCTATAGTATCGTTGCTTGTTGAAGGTGAAGTTAAATTTAAAGGTGCCAACATCATTATCGATGAGCAATTTGAAAGTAAATTTACAAATAATAAAGGTGAGTATTCTTTTACAATTAAAAGCGGTACTATTGAAATGAAAGACAATTACGTCATTGTACTTGCAGATTAAACTTCAAATAAAATATTTTTTAAAAAGTTCCCGTTCAAAGAATGGGAATTTTTTTTTACAGAAATAATCGAATTATAGCTTTGATAAATAATTAGTTTTTATAACTTTAGTTCAAATATTTAATTAACCAAAGCAACTTATGAAATTCTATAAATTACTCCTGTTATTTTTTATAAGCTCTAATTTTATTTATGCACAAGGAAATACAAAAATAGTTGAAAGTAAAGTAAGTCCTTCACCAAATTATCGTTTGGCCTCCAAATTTTCACCACATAATTTAGCCAAATTAGTTCATTCAACAACGGTGATACCGCATTGGCTAAAGAACGGAAATCGTTTTTGGTATCAGTACAAAACAACTTCGGGTTCCAATTATTATTTGGTTGATGCGGACCAAAAAGCTAAAACCAGATTATTTGACAATGAAAAAATGGCGAAGTGGCTAACTGAAATAACCAAAGATCCTTACGACGCAATACATTTGCCGAAATTTGACTTTAAATTTGTTAAAAATGAAACTGCTATTCGTTTTAGAGTCACTTCAACAGAAGAAGTTGAAGCTTTGGAAGCAGATGTAAAATCGGACAAGAAAAATGAAGAGACAGAAAAGGATTCAACTTTTGTTAAAAAGGACAAGAAAAAGAAACCTAAAATGGAGAAAAAGGTGTATCACCTTGAGTATAAATTAGGGGATAACAAACTTACCATAATCGACAATAAAAAGGAAGATGAAAAATTAAAACGCTGGCCAAATATTGCGCCAGACAGCTCCATTGTATTGTTTTCGAAGAACTTCAACTTGTTTTGGATGGACAAAGAAAACTTTTTAAAAGCCGTTAAAAATGAAAAAGACACCACCATTGTCGAAAATAAATGGACAACTGACGGCTTAGAAAATTATGGTTATGGTGGGGAAAGCAGGGATGAGAATAACGAAACGAAAGAAGAAAAAAAAGATGAAAGAAAAGGAATAAGGGGAACGTGGTCTCACGATTCAAAAAATTTCATTTTTCAAAAATCTGATGACAGAGCGCTCAAAGACTTGTGGGTGATTAATTCGGTTTCCAAAAAAAGACCGACTCTAGAAACTTATAAATACCATATGCCTGGTGAAAAGGAGTTTTCAAAAGAAGAATTGCTGATTTTTAACATTCCTTCAAAAAATATTACTAAGGTAAAATTAGATACCGTAAAACAACAAAGTTTATCGGTTTACAGCGCTCCGAAAAAAAAATCTGATGCCGATGATGAATTTAAACCTTACATATTATTGTCGAAAAAAGGAAAAATTTATTTTAATACCATAAGCAGGGATCGAAAAAAATTAGACATCTGTGTTGCAGATATCACTACTGGGGAAGTAACTGTTTTAATTGAAGAAAGGTTTAATTCCTATATCGAATCAAAACCTTTGGTTTTATTTAACAATGAACAGGAAATCTTACATTGGTCGGAGCGCGATGGCTGGGCGCACTTTTATTTATATGATGCCAAAGGAACTTTAAAACAACAGGTTACCAAAGGCTCTTATCATGTGGATAATTTTGAAAATATTAATGAAAAGGAACGTGTGATTTACTTTACGGCAAATGGCATTGATGCCAACCAAGATCCTTATTACTCAAAATTATATCGCATTAATTTGAATGGAACGGGCCTAAAAAATATAAATCCAGGCAACTTCAATACAGAGGTGAGCATGGGTGATTCAAATGTCTATTTTGTCAGCAATTATTCCAGGGTAAATTCAATTCCGAAATCGGAATTAAGAAATAATACGGGAAGGGTAGTTATGCCTTTGGAAGAAGCTGATTTATCTCAATTATTTGCTACGGGCTATAAATTTCCGGAACCTTTTAAAATGAAAGCGGATGATGGAGTCACAGATCTTTACGGAGTGATGTATAAGCCTTACGATTTTGATTCCACAAAAGTATATCCGTTAATAGAATATGTGTATCCCGGACCTCAAACTGAAGCCGTTAACAAATCGTTTTCCGTTAGAATGAACAGAACTGATCGCATTGCTCAGGTTGGATTTATTGTGATCACTTTAGGAAACCGCGGAGGGCACCCAGATCGTTCAAAATGGTATCATAATTATGGGTATGGAAACCTTAGGGATTACGGTTTGGCCGATAAAAAATATGTTGCAGAACAAATGGTTGATAAATATTCGTTTATTGATATTGATAACGTTGGGATATTCGGACATTCTGGTGGCGGATTTATGTCAACTGCAGCCATGTTGGTTTATCCGGATTTCTTTAAGGTTGCGGTTTCTTCGTCTGGAAACCACGACAATACTATGTATAACAGTTGGTGGAGCGAAACGCATCACGGCGTAAAAGAAGAATGGGATGAAGATGGAACTATTTCCTACAAATATGAGATTGATAAAAATCAATTGTTAGCGGCGAATTTAAAAGGTAAATTGCTATTGGTAACGGGAGATGTTGATAATAATGTACACCCCGGAGCTACAATAAGAATGGCTGACGCCTTAATTAAAACCAACAAACGTTTCGACTTTATGATGATGCCCGGCCAACGTCATTCCTATGGAGATATGACAGAATATTTCTTTTGGCGAACAGCTGATTATTTTAGCAAGCATTTGTTGGGTGTTGAAGCAACCAATGTTGATATGCTAGAAATGAATAGAGATAAACCCAAAGGCTAATTCATGTTTTGAATAAAGTGAGTCATAAAAAAAGCGCCATTCATTAATTTTGAATGGCGCTTTTTGCTTTTAGGAAAATATTTTTAGGAGAACAGTTTTACAATGTCATTCCCATTCGCTAAGATAAGTAGCGCTATTAAGAGTAGAAATCCTGTTATTTGGGCATATTCTAAAAATTTGTCGCTTGGCTTTCTGCCGGTTATCATTTCATACAAAGTAAACATGACGTGACCACCATCCAATGCCGGGATTGGTAATAAATTCATAAAGGCTAACATTATTGATAGGAATGCTGTAATTCCCCAGAAAGATTGCCAGCTCCAGGTAGCTGGAAAAATATTGCCAATGGCAATAAAACCACCAATACTTGTCGCCCCTTTTTTAGTGAAAACATATTTAAATTGTGTGACGTAATCCTTTAGTGTCCAAACAGCCAAAGAGTTTCCTTTAGGAATACTTTCCATAAAAGAATAGTTTTTATGTTGAACCATAATAGAACTTGATATATCGTTAAAAACACCAATTGTTTTCTCTTCTCTTGGGGTTAAATTAATCGTTTCTATGGTTCCGTTTCTTTCCACATCTATAGCGATATTTTCGGCTTTCGAGTTTTGAATCAATTTGGTGAAATCTTGCCAAAAGCGAACGGGAGTTCCGTTAACCGACATTATTTTATCATTCTTCAACAAGCCGGCTTTTTCAGCAGGAGAGTCAACAATCACACTATCAATTAGCGCATCAGTTCTAATAGCAAAAGGTTCCATGACCCCATTTGCCCACATTTCATCTCCAATGTTTTCTGGAATTGCCAGTGTTTCTTTTGTCCCATCATCGTGCAATACCTCAAGCGAAGTAATTCCTCTTAAAAACAAATGTTTGTTAATGGCAGTTACGTCTAACGGTTCCTCACCATTAAATTTAAGTATTTTATCGCCGTCTTTAAAGCCATAATCATATAACATTTCATTTACGGCAAAACCATGTTTTATATCGGTTGGTTTTACAAAATCAACGCCCCAAACAAAAACAATCATAATGTAAATTAATATTCCCAAGATGAAATTCACGGTAACACCACCAAGCATAATAATTAAACGCTGCCAGGCTGGTTTCGATCTAAATTCCCAAGGCTGCGCGGGTTGTTTCATTTGTTCGGTATCCATACTTTCATCAATCATTCCGGAAATTTTTACATAACCGCCCAATGGAATCCATCCAATCCCATAAACCGTATCCCCAATTTTTGTTTTAAATAAAGAGAATTTATAATCAAAAAATAAATAGAATTTTTCAACACGAGTCTTAAATATTTTTGCAGGGATAAAGTGTCCCAGCTCATGCAATACAATTAAAAAAGACAAACTCAATATAAATTGTAAAGCTTTAATCAATATTTCCATATATATATATCTTCAAATTACTAAAATCGCACAAATGTACGGTTTTAAATAGCGTTGTAAAAACTAAATAATTAGGTTATTGCCTGTTTTAACAAAGTTTTAAATAGGTTTAGTAACTATAATAATCATTTGCATTAAATTTGCGCTTTAACTTTATATTTAAAATGGATTTAAAATTTTTCAAGAAATCGGTTCCTACACTTATAATCATGGCCTTTTTTTCAGTAGGTATGATTTTCGCCATTTACACCCTTTTGACGCCCGAAAAAAAATTGCCGGTGTTTAATCCTGCCGACGTAAACCCGAAATTAGTTGATGAAAGTTTAGTTCATATAAGAAGGAATCATAAAGTGGCTGATTTTAAACTGATCAACCAAAATGGAGAAATTGTTACACAAGAAGATTATAAAGACAAAATTTATGTGACAGATTTCTTCTTTACAAGATGCATGACCATTTGCCCGGTGATGACAAATAATATGGGGAAATTGCAGGAAGTTTTTAAAAATGATGACGATATTAAATTCTTGTCACTTTCAGTAACTCCAGAAATGGACAGTATTCCAATTTTAAAGGAATATGCGATTAAAAAAGGGGTGATTGATGCAAAATGGAACATTACAACAGGCGATAAAAAACATATTTATGAGTTGGCCCGCAAAAGTTATTTTGCTGTTTTAGATGAAGGTGATGGGGGTTTGCAGGACTTTATTCATACAGAAAATTTTATACTGGTCGATAAAAGACGTCAGATACGCGGATTTTATGATGGCACAGACAGTAAGGATATTGAACGATTAATTCTTGATATTAAAATATTACAGAATGAATCTAAATAAGTGATAATTATCATTGTTTAGAATCATTCTAATTTAGTATATTTGCATATTATTTATAATTATTCTTAATAATGGGAGACACTATAGCAAGTTTACTGATTGGTGAAATAGGGGTTATTCAAGATTTCTGCCTAGATGCTATTCCATTAAATCTATTAGAGATGGGCTGTTTGCCGGGAAAGGAAGTCAGACTAATACAAATTGCACCACTAAAGGATCCTTTATATATAAAAGTAAATGGAAGTCATTTAGCCATAAGAATAGAAACGGCAAAACAAATTAATATCACCAAGCTGGTCTAATGAAAAGCAATTCGCTTTTAAATATCGCTTTAGTTGGAAACCCCAATACAGGCAAAACTTCTTTATTCAACCAACTTACGGGATTAAATCAGAAAGTTGGAAATTATCCGGGAATTACAGTCGATAAAAAACAAGGGAAATGTAAAATTTCCGAGCGTTTAACTGCTGAAATTACGGATTTACCGGGCACCTACAGTATAAATCCAACCACATTAGATGAAACTATAGTGTTGGAAACCTTACTTGATGAAAACAATAATTCGTTTCCGGATTTGGTAATTATTGTTGCTGAAGTCGAAAATTTGAAAAGAAACTTGTTTCTATTTTCTCAAATAAAAGATTTACAATTTCCTTCTATTTTGGTGATCAATATGTCGGATCAAATGGTTCGAAAAGGAATTACGATAGATATTGATGCCCTCAAAAAAGAATTAAAATCGGAAATAGTTTTAGTTAGCGCCAGAAAAAATATTGGGATAGATGATTTAAAAAAAGAAATTGAAAATTATGAAAATTGGAATACAGAACCCGTAGCCAATATTTCAGACAAAATCGATTCCGCATTTTTTGAAGACATAGAAACCACATTTCCCGAATTTTCTATATATAAATCTTGGCTGTTAATTACGCAGCAAAAGAACTTGGGTTTTTTACCGGGCGAATTGGATGATAAAATAACGGCATTTAGCACAGATAAAGAAAAAATTAAAAAATATCAGCATAAAGAAACCATTTACAGGTATCAAATAATCAATGAAATTTTAAAGAAGACGTATAAGGTTGATAAAAATGAAGCAACGGATTTACGCTCAAAACTCGACAGAATTTTAACCCATAAAATATTTGGATATATCATATTTTTTGGAATTTTGATGCTCATTTTTCAATCTATTTTTGCTTGGGCAAGTCTCCCCATGGATTTAATAGATGGATTTTTTGCCCATTTAAGCGAATACGCCAAAAACAATTTACCAGAAGGAACCTTCACCAATTTAATTTCTGAAGGTGTAATTCCTGGTATAGGCGGTGTGGTCATTTTTATTCCGCAAATAGCTATTTTATTTATGTTTATAGCAACCTTGGAAGAAACAGGCTACATGAGTAGGGTGGTATTTTTAATGGATAAAATTATGCGCAAATTTGGAATGAGCGGAAAAAGTATTATTCCGTTAATTTCAGGAACAGCCTGTGCTATTCCCGCAATTATGGCTTCCCGAAACATAAGCGATTGGAAAGAACGGTTAATTACCATATTGGTGATTCCATTTACTACTTGTTCGGCACGTTTGCCGGTTTATGCCATTTTAATAGCTTTGATTATTCCAAACGAACGTGTTCTTGGTGTTTTTAATTTGCAGGGATTAACGTTAATGGGATTGTATCTTTTGGGTTTTGCAGCAGCAATTTCCTCTTCAATTTTATTAAATCATGTTTTAAAAATTAAGACCAAAAGTTTGTTTGTCATTGAAATGCCAAATTATAAGTTGCCTTCTGTAAAAAACATTTTTTATGAAGTTGTTGAAAAAACAAAAGCCTTTATTTTTGGTGCAGGTAAAATAATTTTAGCATTGTCTATTGTATTGTGGTTTTTGGCTTCAAACGGACCTTCAAAATTCGAAAATGCAACAGAATTTGTGACAACGCAAGAATCTGCAAATAAATTACCCGATGCGGCGCTTCAAAAAAAAATAAGTTCTTATAAGTTAGAACATTCTTATATTGGAAATATGGGAAAAATAATAGAGCCCGTCATTAAACCAATGGGATACGATTGGAAAATAGGAATTGCTTTAATAAGTTCATTTGCTGCGCGTGAAGTTTTTATTGGCGCTTTGGCAACTATTTACAGTGTTGAAAGTGAGGGAGAAAATGTAGGGACCATAAAAGAAAGGATGGCGGCAGAGATCAATCCAAAAACCGGCGAAAAAAGATTTAACTTTGCTACGGGAATGTCCTTATTGCTTTTTTATGCATTTGCAATGCAATGCATTGGTACACTAGCTATTGTAAAACGCGAAACAAAAAGCTGGAAGTGGCCAATTTTACAATTAACAGGGATGAGCGCTTTGGCTTATATAGTCGCCGTAATTACCTATAATCTATTAAGTTGATGCAAGAAATTTTAGTATATATTGCTTTGGGACTTGCCTTAGGGTTTTTAGTTAAAAAATATCTTTTTAAAACTAAAAAGAATGGGAAAAGCGACCCGGACTGCGATGGTTGTCATTAGGCTGTTTAATCTTGTAACTGTTTATATTGTTGATTCAATTAATTTACTTTTAATTATCAATTGATTTTTTTGTATCCCCTCTATTTTTTCTTAAAATTTTCAACTTTCAATTTTCGACTTTTAACTCAACCCAACATCCAAAGTCATCATCACTATAAATCCACCTATAAATCCAAGCGTTGCCACATCGGTATATTTGTCCCGTTGCGTTTCTGGGATTACTTCTTCAACCACCACAAAAATCATAGCGCCAGCGGCAAAAGCCAAAGCATAAGGTAAAATTGGTTGAAACGTCATCACCGCCCAAGCACCAATTACTGCAGCAATAGGCTCAACCATTGCAGAAGATTGTCCATACATAAAACTTTTAAATTTACTTACTCCTTGCCTTCTTATTGGCATAGAAACCGCAAATCCTTCCGGGAAATTTTGCAATCCAATTCCAATAGCAAGCGCAACTGCACCGCCAATGGTAGCGCCCGGAAACCCTGCTGCGACACCGCCAAATAAAACACCAATAGCCAATCCTTCTGGAATGTTGTGCAAAGTAATGGCGAGCACCAATAAAGTTGTTTTGTGCAAAGGTGTTTTTACACCTTCCTTTTCTGTTTCTTTAAAATTGACATGCAAATGGGGCAAAATTTTGTCCAGTCCAAACAAAAATAGCGCGCCCATTCCAAACCCTATAACGGCCGGAATTACTTTTACAAATCCTTCTCCAGGACTCATTTCTATGCTCGGCGCCAGCAAACTCCAAAAGCTGGCTGCAACCATAACGCCACCTGTAAACCCAAGCATTCCGTCAAACAAAGCGCGGTTCATTCCTTTGAATAAAAACACCAAAGAGGCGCCCAAGGCAGTTAAGCCCCAAGTGAATAAAGTGGCGTATAATGCTGCCAAAACAGGATCAATACTTTCAAAATAAGCAATAATTTGTTCCATATATTATAATTTTTTTACGTATAAATTTTTTGAAATTTGATTTGATATGGAGATTGAGCCAGTCGCGATTTCAACCAGCATCGAATTGTCAAAGGGTTCTTTTGAAACCACTTTTAAGTTGCTACCCAGTTGAATTTCCAGCTTGTCCAAAAACTTTAAAAAAGGATCGGAAGAATCTTTGATGCCGATAACCACACAGGATTCTCCGTTTTCTACAGATGACAGCATCATATTTTTATGATGCTCAATATTGCCATTTTTGTCCGGTATTGGGTCCCCGTGAGGATCGTGTGTGGGGAATTCCAAAAATGCTTCCAACTTATCAATTAAAGTTTCCGATTTGATATGTTCCAGTTGCTCGGCTATTTCGTGAACTTCGTCCCAATTGTAATTAAGTTTATTTACCAAAAACACTTCCCACAATCGGTGTTTCCTTACAATTTCCACAGCAATTTTTCGGCCAATTTCGGTTAAAGATACACCTTGGTATTTTTTATAATGAACCAAATCTTTTTCGGCCAATTTTTTAATCATATCCGTAACAGAAGATGCTTTTGTTTGAAGCTTTTTTGCAATCAGTGTTGTACTTACATTTTTAGCTTTACTTATCTCTAAACTGTAAATAGCCTTTAAATAATTTTCTTCGGTTTGAGTAAGTTGAAATTCCATAAGAACAAAGATATGTTTTAATTGATTAAAATAAAAATTTAGACAAGTCTAAATATTTTATTAGATTTGTAGAAAAATCAAAAACAAGTGAATAAAATAGTTTTTTTAGTAATTGTGTTAGTTACACAACTATGTTTGGCAAATGATAATGGGGTAGTTAAAGGGAGAGTTACTAGTGGAAATCTCGTTGTTCCTGGAGTTTCTATTTATGTAAAAAACACCAATATAGGTTCTTCCACAAATTTTGAAGGGGAATATTATTTTGAAGTTCCAAATGGAAAAGTGATTATTATGGCAAGTGCTGTTGGTTATAAATCGAAGGAATTTTCGATTAAAATTGAAAATCATGAAATAAAAGTATTGAATTTTGAATTAGAAGAAGATGTTTTTGGATTAGATCAGGTGGTAGTAACTGGAACCAAAACTTTTAAAAGACAAACAAATTCATCTGTGATTGTGGGTATAATTGATAGTCAAACGCTTAATAATGTTCAGGCTTGTAATTTATCGGAAGGCTTAAAATTTCAACCGGGATTGCGAGTTGAAACTGATTGCCAAACATGCAACTATACACAGTTAAGAATGAATGGTTTGGCTGGAGGTTATTCTCAAATTCTTATTAATGGACGCCCTGTTTTTAGCCCATTGACCGGTTTGTATGGATTAGAACAAATTCCGGCAAATATGATTGAGCGTATTGAAGTTGTGAGAGGCGGAGGCTCTGCATTATATGGGTCTAGTGCAATTGGAGGAACGGTAAACGTCATTACCAAAATACCAAAGGAGAGTGGTTTTAATTTGGATTACACCCATCAAAATATAAACAAAGGTGCTCCTGACAATATTTTTAATGGTAATGCAACGGCAGTAACACATAGTGGAAATGCTGGAGCATCATTTTTTGTGAGTAAACGAGAAAGAGATTATTATGATCATAACGGAGATAATTTTTCAGAATTACCAAAGTTGAAAAATAATTCATTTGGGGTGAATTTATTTGTGCTGCCTTCAGAAAATCAGAAGCTTGAGTTGAGTTTAAGCAGTATGAATGAGCATCGTTATGGTGGCGAAATGGTGGATAAGGCACCTCATTTAACGCTGCAATCTGAAGAACGTGTTCATAATGTTTTTATAGGAGGCTTAGATTATCAAATAAATTTCAACAATGACAGTAGTTCTTTTATCTCCTATGTTTCAGGGCAAAAAACGGATCGAGACCATTATACTGGAATTTTGCCTGATGGAGGGGGAGAACTTAAAAATCACCTTGAAAATCCACCATATGGAATTTCAGAAGTAGCCACTTTTCAAGGAGGGATGCAGCTTAATCATAGGGTGGATAAATTCTTGAAAGGCGTTAATGTGCTTACTGCCGGAGCCGAATATGTAGCGGATGAAGTTTTTGACGAGATTGAAACATATAATTATTTAATTGATCAAAAAACAACTAACCTTGGAATATTTTTTCAAAGCGATTGGGAAATTACGCCTCAATTAAATTTACTGACGGGAGTAAGAGCAGATAAACATAATTTATTAAATAATTTTATTTTTAATCCGAGAGCTTCATTTTTATATAAATTAAAAAACACGACACAAATTCGCCTTACCTGGGGAACCGGATTTAGAGCCCCTCAAGCATTTGACGCAGATTTACATATTGCTTTTGCGGGTGGGGGCGTTTCAAGAATTTCACTTTCATCAGATTTAAAACAAGAAAGATCGAGTAGTTTAAGTGCTTCTGTAAATTATGATAAAGCTTCAGAAAAGTTTATTGGAGGTTTTACTTTAGAAGGATTTTACACTTATTTAAAAAATGCGTTTTATCAACACTCGCTAGGAGAAGATGAGTTGGGAGAACTTTTTGAAAAAAGAAATGGAGAAGGGGCATTGGTTAAGGGAATCACCATTGAATTAAGAGCAAATTACAATAAAAAATTGCAATTAGAAACAGGCCTGACTTTACAGTCTAGCACTTATGATGAAGCTGTAAGTTATTCGGATGAATTAGAGTCTAAAAGAAAGTTTTTAAGAGCTCCTGATGTGTATGGTTTTGCAACTTTATCTATAACACCAAACAAAAGATTTAACTCATCAATTAATTTAATTTATACCGGTACAATGGATTTGGTACATTTAACAGGATCCCCAGAACAATTAACAGATGAATATGTGAGTTCACCTACTTTTACGGAGCTAAGTTTTAAATCTGGTTATACATTTAATTTAAAACAATTAGATACAAGTTTTGAAATTTTTGGCGGAGTAAAAAATATACTTAATTCTTATCAGGCGGATTTTGACTCCGGCAAAAACAGAGACAGCAATTATATTTATGGTCCGGGAGCACCCAGAACCATATTTTTTGGTGTAAAATTTAGTTCTCTATAGGGTGAGAATGATTTTTTAATGGTTTTTTATTAATCAATTTTTATCCCTATTTTTGATTCTAAAATTAACATAATGAACATTGTAATTTACGGAACTGGCGGTGTTGGCGGTTATTTTGGTACGCGTTTGGCGCAATCTGGAAATACCGTTACATTTATTGCCCGAGGAAAACATTTGGAAGCCATTCAAAAAAATGGATTGCGACTGATAAGTCCGAAAGGTGATTATTTGGTTTTTCCCGCAAATGCAACATCAACAATTTCCGAAGTTACTGATATCGATTTAATTTTGGTTTGTGTTAAATCGTGGCAATTGGATGCTGTGGCCAAAGAAATTAATAAGGTTTTAAAAGAAAAAATGATGGTTCTTTCATTGCTGAACGGCGTGAACAATGTTGAAGTTTTGGGCAGCACTATTGACAAAAAGCATTTATTGGGCGGATTGTGTAAAGTGGTGAGCAAAATTGAAGATTTTGGTGTTATCAAACATCTTTCTTTTGAACCCGAAATTGTTTTTGGGGAATTGGACAATGTGAAAACCGAAAGAGCATTATTGCTGGAAAAATTATTCTTAAATGCTGGTTTTATTACCAAATTAACGGAGAATGTTCAAACAGAAATATGGTCGAAGTTTTTGTTTATTTCAACAATCAGTGCCATTGGCGCCTTAACCAGAGTGACTGTTGGAGAAATGCTTTCCTCGCCACAACTAAAAAAAATGATGCGCCAAATTGCTGAGGAAATTGTAGCTATTGCCAAAGCCAAAGGCGTTTATTTATCGGATGACCTTATTGAAAAGCAATTTCAAATTATTGAATCTCAACCCTACAATACAACTTCTTCTTTGCAACGGGATATGATGGAAGGAAAACCATCGGAATTGGAAGCGCAAACCGGTACAATAGTAAAAATGGGTTTGGAGTTGGGAATTCCCACTCCTGCAAATGCATTTATCTACACCTGTCTATTGCCGCAGGAAAAAAAAGCAAGAGGATAAAAAAGTTGAAAGTTCATTTCATAATTTTTTATAATCGTAAATGAATTTGCGTTAAGGATTGAACGGTCTGTTTGAGATCTTTTTTGTATTTCACAAAAAAATGCGAGTAGTGAAAGCCTGACCCAAAGGGTAACGCCCAAAAATGATATTAAATTTTTTTAACCTTTTAATTTAGCCGGTTTTTTACTGATTAAATAAACCCCTGCAACAACCATTAAACAACTGAATATTTTTATATAGTTGATGTCTTCAGCATATTGATCTTGATTTAAGACAAAAGCATAAACAGCGACCATGATAAAACTTACCATTGGCTGTAAATAAATATAGCTGCCGCTAACAGAAGGGGCTACTTTGCTAAGTGCATAAATATTGAATAAGTAGGCTAAAAATGTTGTGCCAAGTACAACAAACGCTACAGTTAAGTAAGTATTTAGCGTAAATGCTGAAAAATCAGTGACTAAAATACCTTGTATTCCTATTGGAAACATAAATAGAAATCCGAATAAAAACGCCCAGCTAATAATAGTGATCGGATTGTATTTTTTCATTAGAGGTTTTACCAAAACCATGTATAAGGCATATGCACAGGCATTTATTAATACAAACATGTTTCCCAGTACAGAGCTCGTTCCAACCGATTTTTTTCCGTACCAAATTAAAATAACAGCACCAATACCGCCAAGTACAATTCCTAAGAATTTATTTACGGTAATTTTTTCTTTTAACAAAAATGCACTGAAAATTAAAACCATTACCGGGACGGCTGTAATTATTATTGAAGCATCAATTGGTGATGTCAAACTCAATCCGTGAAAAAAGAACATCTGATTTGAAGCCACTCCCAACAATCCGCATAAAATTAATAAAGGGAAATCTTTTTTTTCGACTTTCTCTTTAATGAATGCTTTTATAATCCAAAACAACAATGCGGCACCCAATATTCTTAAAAAAACAAATGCGGAAGGACCAATTTTATTAGGCATAACTCCCTTGGCAACAATGTGGTTTACCCCATAAATTACATTGGCGCCAAGCAATGCTAAGTGTGCTTTGTAATTGGATTTGCTCAAGCTTATTGCGTTTTATTGAGATAGGAAAAGTACAAATTCCTCAGAAATATACTGGTATTAATTTATCAATTAATATTATTTTTATATAGAATTGTTTCAATGAGTTCAACATTAAATTATACCATAGATTTTAGGATTATTTCAACTTCTCTTTTAGCATTTTCATAACCAAGTTGATAGGCATGTTGTATAGATTTTGTATCTAAAACACTAATATTTCTAACCTCATTTGGCAAAAAAACATAATCACAATTCGTGAACTTTGTTAAATAATTTGAGTCGAGTCCAATGTGATAAGCGCGGTAAAGCAATTTTAGGGAAGAGTTAATTTCAGTCTTTTCAATTCTGGTAATTGAATTCACAAAACTTCCAATAATTTTAGTGCAAGTTTCAGTTAAAGGTTCAATAGGGAAATTATTTAAGATGCCTCCATCAGAAAATAAATCACCTTTAATTTCAATAGGTGAAAATATTGGAGGCAGGGCAGATGATGCAAGCAAAGGTTTTATAAGTTCACCTTTATTAAAATATTCTAAATTTCCACTAATCAAATTTGTTGCTGTAATGGTAATAGGATAATTTAATTCTTCAAAAGAGTTTAGTGGGAAAAATTTCTCAAAAAGAGCTATGTATTTCTCACTGTCAATAATTCCTGTTTTATTTAAAGCGAATAATGAGAATTTTAATATTGGTGTTTCCTCAAAAAATGACAACATTTCTTCAGGACTATAACCTGCAGCATACAAAGCAGCAATTAAAGCACCCGCGCTTGTCCCTGAAATTTGCGTTGGAATTATGTTATTCTCAAGTAATACTTTTATAAGGCCAATATGAGCAATTGCTCTAACACCTCCGCCAGATAAAACCAATCCAATTTTTTCGTTCATTTTAAGTTAATGGTATAGTCAAAAATACGAATTAAATACAACAATAATTCATCAAAAAATAGGCTTTATAGTTTTCTTTATAAAACGTAACTTTGCGCTTTTACAAAGTGAAAATAAGAATGGAGTACAATTTTAGAAAGATAGAAGCAGACTGGCAAAAGTATTGGGCCGAAAACCAAACGTTTAAAGCCGAAAACAATTCAATAAAACCAAAATATTACGTGTTGGATATGTTTCCGTATCCGTCAGGAGCGGGTTTGCACGTAGGTCATCCTCTTGGCTATATCGCTTCAGACATATATGCACGTTACAAACGTCATAAAGGATTTAATGTGTTGCATCCGCAAGGCTATGATTCTTTCGGATTGCCGGCCGAGCAATATGCCATTCAAACAGGTCAACATCCGGCGATAACTACTGAAGCCAACATTAAAACATATAGAAAACAGTTGGATCAGATTGGTTTTTCATTTGATTGGTCACGTGAAGTAAGAACTTCTGATCCCAATTATTATAAATGGACACAATGGATTTTTATTCAATTATTCAATTCCTGGTACAATAAAGAAAGTGATAAAGCTGAAGATATTTTAACACTTATTGCCATTTTTTCTTCTGAAGGAAATTCAAAAGTAAAAGCAGCTTGTGATGATGCTATTGAAAAATTTACTTCAGAAGAATGGAAAAATTTTTCAGAAGAAAAAAAACAAAAAATACTTTTGCAATATCGTTTAACATTTTTATCTGAAACAGAAGTAAACTGGTGTCCGGGATTGGGAACGGTTTTGGCAAATGATGAAATTGTGAATGGTGTTTCCGAACGTGGAGGGCATCAGGTAATTCGTAAAAAAATGATGCAGTGGAGCATGCGAATAACCGCCTACGCACAAAGATTATTAGACGGATTGGCTAAAGTAGATTGGCCGCAACCGCTAAAAGATTCTCAAACATATTGGATTGGCCGCTCAGAAGGTGCTATGGTAACTTTTAAAGTCCTGTCCTCAAACCTTTCCGAGGAAAAGGGAGCCGGACATTTAACGAGTCATTCTGAAAAAGCTCATGTATTGTTGGGACAAGCTAAAGAAATGAGAGCAAATCCGACACAGGCAGAAGCTATTCTTTGGAAAGAATTGAAAGGCAAAAAATTAGGGGTAAAATTCAGAAAACAACATTTAATAGAAGATTTTATTGTTGATTTTGTGTGCTTATCTAAAAAGCTAATCTTTGAGATTGATAAGGAAATTGAGGAGTCTCAACTTGAAAAAGAAGCTGAAAGAACAAAAATACTTGAAGATAAAGGTTATAAAGTCATTTGTTTTGACAATGAAGAAGTAATAGGCAATATTGCAGGCATTATTTCTGAAATTGAAAAAGAATTACAAGAAAGAAAAATGCCTCCTTCATCAAAGGATTTAGGATTGGCGATATCTGTATTCACAACCCGCCCGGATACTATTTATGGGGTAAGTTTTATGACTTTGGCTCCTGAGCACGATTTAGTGTCGAAAATCACAACTCCAGAACAAAAAAATGAAGTTGAAGCCTATATAAAATCAACTGCAAAACGCAGTGAATTAGAGCGTATGGCCGATGTAAAAACCATTTCAGGTGCTTTTACAGGTGCCTATGCATTGCATCCGTTTACTGGAAAAAACGTGCCAATTTGGATTGGAGATTATGTGTTGGCAGGTTATGGAACCGGTGCTGTGATGTCCGTTCCTTGCGGCGATCAGCGTGATTATGATTTTGCAAAACATTTTAATCTTGAAATTCCAAATATTTTTGAAGAGGTTGATGTTTCTGAAGAAGCTTATGTCGATAAAGAAAACACTGTAATAGCGAATTCCGATTTCTTGAATGGCTTGCCTTACAAAAAAGCCATGGAACGAATCATTTTCGAAATTGAACAACGTGGTTTTGGGTATGGAAAAGTAAATTTCCGTTTGCGTGATGCCGTTTTTAGCCGTCAGCGTTATTGGGGAGAACCATTTCCCGTATATTATAAAAACGGATTGCCACAAATGATTGATAAACAATATTTGCCAATCGTTTTGCCTGAAGTTGAAAAGTATTTGCCAACTGAAGATGGAAAACCACCTTTAGGAAACGCAACAGTTTGGTCTTGGGACACGGAAAAGTCAGCAGTTGTCAGTAACGAGTTGATTGATCATAAAACGGTGTTTCCGTTGGAATTAAATACCATGCCGGGTTGGGCAGGAAGTTCTTCTTATTTTAACCGATATATGGATCCTGAAAACACCGAAGAATTTGTAAGTAAAAAAGCAGTAGCATATTGGCAGGATGTAGATTTATACATTGGAGGAAGCGAACATGCAACCGGACATTTATTATACTCTCGTTTTTGGCAAAAATTCTTGTTTGATAAAGGAATTGTTCCTGTTGAAGAATATGCGAAAAAACTGATTAACCAAGGGATGATTTTGGGAACAAGTGCTTTTGTGTATCGTTGGGAGTATGGTCAACTTGATAAGAATACTAAAAGAACACCAATTTATATTTCTAAAGATATAAGAGATAGGTCGATTAAGAATGGTGCTTTTTTAATTAATGAATCTAAAGAATTAGAAAATTTAGTTAACAAATATGGTATTATTTCAAACGCCACTAAATTATCGCATTTTACACCAATCCATGCAGATGTTTCTTTTGTAAGCCACTCGGATGAATTGGATATTGAAGCATTTAAAAATTGGCGAGAAGAATATAAAGAGGCTGTTTTTATTGGAGAGAATGGTAAAATTATAGAAGGAGATAACGATAAATATATTTGCGGTCGTGAAGTTGAAAAAATGTCGAAATCCAAATACAATGTGGTAAACCCCGATCAAATTTGTGAAGAATACGGGGCAGACAGTTTACGGATGTTCGAAATGTTTTTAGGTCCGTTAGAACAGGCAAAACCCTGGAAAACCTCCGGTATTTCTGGTGTACTCAGTTTTTTAAAGAAATTGTGGAAATTGTATATTGTAGAGGATAAATTTTCTGTTTCTGACCAAGAGCCAACAAAAGAAGAGTTCAAAATTTTGCATAAAACCATTAAAAAAGTGGAGGAGGATATTGAGAATTTTTCTTTCAATACGTCAGTTTCAACATTTATGATTGCTGTTAATGAATTGACAGCATTAAAATGCAACAAGCGTGCAATTTTAGAACCGTTGGCAATAATTTTAGAACCTTATGCACCTCATATTTCAGAAGAATTATGGAAAAATTTAGGGCATACTTCATCAATTTCAACAGTTTATTTTCCCGTTTTTGAACCAAAATATTTAGTTGAAAACAGCAAAGAATACCCAGTTTCGTTCAATGGAAAAATGCGTTTTAAAATTGAATTGCCATTACATTTAACTGTTAAAGAAATTGAAGATGCGGTAATGGCTCACGAGAAAACGCAAGAGCAATTGCAAGGGCGCATTCCTAAAAAGGTAATTATTGTTCCTGGTAAAATTGTAAATATTGTTGGTTAAACCCGAAATTTCAAAAAAATTAAATGATAGACAATTTCGAAATAATAGGATTATTAGCCGGCGTTTTAACAACGGCGGCCTTTGTTCCTCAGGTTTATAAAACATGGAAATCAAAATCTGCCGATGGCTTATCACTAACCATGTATCTGGTGTTTTTTATTGGAATTATATTGTGGTTGGTTTACGGCATTCATATTCATAGTATAGCTATGATTTTAGCAAATACGGTTACCGGTTTTTTAGCTTTATTACTCATTATATTTAAATTACGTTTTAAATAATGAAGTTCAAAAAAAATATCAACTACAATACACGTAAAATACACCGTTATTTAGGGGTTTTTATAGGAGTACAATTTCTTTTTTGGACCCTAGGCGGATTATATTTCAGCTGGAATAATATGGATAATGTTCACGGGGAACTACTTTTAAAACAAGAAAAACACTTCTTAAAAGATGTTGATTTTTCTCAGATTCAAAAAGGAATAGCATCTCTAAAAACTGAAACAGAAATTGATTCAATTCATTCTGTTGATTTAATGGAAGCTTTTGGAAAGCCATTGGTTCAATTTAGATATTTTGGAGGCCATCATTTAAAAACACAATTAATTTCTGCAGAAACAGGAAGCTTACGCCCGGCTTTTAACGGTCAGGAATGTCTTGAAATAGTAGAACAACAATTAATTGAACCTATTCCAATTATTAAAGTTGAATACCTTCCTAAAAATTCAACGGGAAGCCACCATGAATATAGGGGTGGCCAGCTTCCTGCATATGCTTTTACCTTGGACCATCCTACTAAAACAACCATATATGTTTCAACGGAATTAGGTAAAATTATGAGTGTGCGAAACAATAACTGGCGACGGTTTGATTTTTTATGGATGCTTCATACGATGGATTATAAGTCTAGAGATCATATTACAAATTGGGTTCTCCGTATTTTTTCAGCCTTCGGTCTTTTGACAATTTCATCAGGATTTTTTTTATTTTACCTTACGTCACCTACCGTTAAAAAAATAAGAAAGAAGTTTAAAAAGTAAAGTTCACCAAATTAAATGACGTTCACCGGTACAGTAATTGTTGTATATCATTCAATTTATTAAGTATATTTACTTCAAATTAGAGTATGAAAATTAAACGACTATCGTTACGTATTAGAATATTTTTAGCAATGATATTGTTAATATTATTTTCAACAATTTTAATTGGGTCAATAACTATTTATCAATATAAAGAACAAACAAACGAATACAATAGAGGAAGGCTTGAACGAAAAGAAGAATCGGTCAATGCAGCTATTAATTACTGGTTGAACAGCGGAAATACTTTTCCCTTAGAAACAAAAAACTTACCGTATATTTTTAAAGATAAAATTTATGAAATTTCCAATATTGAAAAATCAGAAATCAATATTTACGATTTAGAAGGAAATTTAGTAAAAAGCTCACATTCCGGATTTGTCAAAAGTGATGCCCCTGTTAAGTTATCCGATACAGTTTTGACTGCTATTTCAAATAATTTTGAACATATTTTTGTTAACATAAAAGTAATAAATGACAATAGCTTCCAATCGTCATTTTCCTATATAACCGACAATAAATTTAAACCTTTCGGAATTTTAAATATACGATATATTCAAGATAACACAGAGCAGGATAAAGATTTGAAAGAATTTTTATACAGATTGGGCGTGGTGTATTTTTTTATGTTTGTTTTTGCTATTTTACTGGCGTATTTTCTATCCAGTTATATTACAAGGTCTTTAAAAGCCATTACAGTAAAAATTAGCCAAACGCGTTTAAGTAAGCGAAATGAAAAAATTATTTTGAAAAATGCCAGCACGGAAATTGATACCTTGGTAAACGCTTATAATGAAATGATCGATGAATTGGAAGAAAGTGCTATAAAATTGGCAAAAGGCGAACGCGAACAGGCTTGGCGGGAAATGGCTAAACAAGTGGCACATGAAATTAAAAATCCGCTAACGCCCATGCGCCTTACCGTTCAAAGTTTTCAGCAGAAATTTAACCCGAATGATCAAAATATTCATGACAAAATAAATGAATTCAGCAAAATGTTAATTCAGCAAATTGATGCCTTAAGTACTATTGCGTCAGCATTTTCGAATTTCGCAAATATGCCTGCCCAAAATAGAGAAGAGATTGATATTGTTGAAGTTGTAAAGCAGGCATTAGATATTTTTTCGGAAGATTATATCTCTTTTTTCCCAAAACAAAAGTCCATAATTGCCAAATTAGATAAAACACAAGTGATTAGGATTGTTACAAATTTGGTTAAAAATGCCACACAATCTTTAGAGGATGTAGAAAATAAAAAATTGGAAGTTACCGTTTCAGAAGACAACGAAAATATTTGTATTATAGTTGCCGATAATGGGAAAGGAATTTCTGAAGTAGACAGAGAGCGGGTTTTCGAACCTAAATTCACAACCAAAACAAGCGGAATGGGACTGGGATTAGCGATGGTAAAAAATATTGTTGATGCCTATGATGGCAGTGTCACCTTTACTTCCCAGATTAATGTAGGAACCGTTTTTAAAGTTAAATTACCTAAAAAATAAATAATATGAATTTCGATAATATCATTGTAACACAACAGGAAAACATAGCAAATGTCACCATTAACAGGCCAACAAAATTAAATGCGCTAAATAAAAAAACTATTGAAGAACTGCACATGGCTTTTAGCGCTTTGGATGCTAATGTTAGTGTAAAAGCAATTATTGTAACCGGTAGCGGTGAAAAGGCTTTTGTTGCCGGTGCCGATATTTCAGAGTTTGCAAGTTTTACTATTGAAGAAGGAACTGAATTGTCGCGACATGGTCAAAAAATATTATTCGATTTTGTTCAAAATTTAAAAACGCCGGTTATTGCGGCTGTAAACGGATTTGCTTTGGGAGGCGGTTTAGAATTGGCTATGGCAGCGCACTTTAGGATTGCAAGTACCAATGCAAAAATGGGATTGCCGGAAGTTTCTTTGGGTGTAATTCCAGGTTATGGAGGCACGCAAAGGTTAGCTCAATTGGTGGGAAAAGGTAAAGCCATGGAAATGATTATGACTGCCGGAATGATTACCGCAGCTGAAGCCAAAGAATGGGGCTTGGTAAATTATGTGGTCGAACAAGAAGAATTATTGCCTTTATGTGAAAAATTGGCCGGTAAAATTGTGCGAAATTCTTCCGTTGCCATTGCTGCAGCAATTAAAGCCATAAATGCAAATTACACAAATTGTGTAAATGGATTTAGTGTTGAAACAGAACAATTTGGACTTAGTTTTGACACTGCAGATTTTAAGGAAGGAACAACTGCTTTTTTAGAAAAACGCAAACCTCAATTTGAATAAAGAAAATTAAAGTCATCCAGATAAAATTTCCGATGTCAATAATTAAACGCAATGTTTTAAAAGATAAGGTGTTTATAATATTTTTGGAGCACATTATATGGAATCATATTTTTTTTTGGTATAAAATTCCAAAGTGTCTTTTCTCTTTTTTCTTTATCCGAAAAAACTAAAAGAAGGTATTTGCTAAAACCCTGTTTATTTGAACAAATCTTTTTGAATAATAAGGTTCCTTTATAGAAGAAATAATGACTCCTAAATGTGAAGAAGAGTGTATAAATTTTATTTCGTCTTTAAGAATTTCTGTAATCATTCCTACATGACTGATGGTTCCTTTTTTATTTGTGGCAAAAAATATTAGATCACCTTTTTTAGCCTGAAAAGGCTCTATTTTATTACCTACTGTTGCTTGTTGATAAGATGTTCTTGGCAAAATTTTGTTAATCTCTTTAAAGGTAGAAAATATTAATCCGGAACAGTCAAAACCGTTCGAACTTGTTCCGCCGGTTTTATATCGTGTGCCTAAATTTTTTGAAGCTCCTTCTATTAAAAAATCTATGGTAGATGACAATGATTCAATTCCTTCAGTATTTTCTTCCAGGGTATTTGTTGTAATTTCTTTGGAGGGATTTCCTTTTTTGATAAGCAATGAATATCCAACAGCAAGTTTATTGGTTACATCCGGATTTAAACGATCCAGTTCTTGAACAGTAATTCCATATTTTTTTGAAATTTTTGATTTTGTTTCTCTTGGTAGCACTTTATGAAATAAATCTCCGTCCAAATTTTTATTTTCTGTTCCTGATACATTGGTGTCTTGAGTATTTTCAATAATATAATCTTTATCTGAATTATTGGTTGTTTCAGAAACCAACTCAGCAGCTGACTTAGATATAGTAAGCAAAGTTCCTATTTTGAGTCTTTTAGGATTAAGACCAGGATTTAATTCGCTTAAAGTCGCGTTGGTTATTTTATATTTTTTAGAAATTTCGTATAATGTTTCACCAGATGCAATCACATGTGTATGTGCTTGAGACGGGGTTGTTATTGAAGTAACGGCCTCTTTTTCTTCAGAATTTCTCTGTTTGTTTGGAATTTCTAATATGATATTCAATTTTAGCAATTTCCCTTTAACCTTAGGGTTTAGCTCATAAATAGCAGCTTGTTTTACATCATATTTTTTGGCTATTGCATAAATACTTTCACCTTCAGTAACTTTGTGTTTAATCGTAGCTTGAGAAAAACCAAGCGAAGTGGTTAACAAAAGGACGAATATTAAAAGTTTTAAATAATTCATTTAATCTACTATTATGAGACAATTAATTCACCAATGTTAAAAACAGGGGAAGTTATAAAAACTATCAATTGAAATTATTTTTTTAACATAATGTTAGGCAAAATAAATTTCTTATGATGTTTTGTCAAAGTGCTTATGAGCTTGTTATTAAGCAGTTTTAATTGATTTATGCAAAATTTTGAATGATTTAAAACAGGTGTTAATTTAACTGCTTTTGTTAATTTATGATAAGAAATGAGAATTAATAAATTATAACTTCCCTTCCCATTCCTTATAAAACTGTTTAAGAAATGTTTCCATATAGCGGTGTCTTTCTTCTGCAATTTTTTTACCGGTTTTAGTATTCATCCGATCTTTTAATAATAACAATTTTTCGTAAAAATGATTGACTGTCGGTGCTTCTGAATTTTTATAGGCTTCTTTTGATTGGTTAAGATTGGGAGAAATCTCAGGATTGTAAAGCGGCCTGTTTTTAAATCCGCCGTAATTAAATGTCCGTGCAATTCCAACTGCGCCAATCGCATCTAATCTGTCGGCATCTTGAATTACTTCAAGTTCTCTGGAATTGAATGTTTGTTCAAAATTTCCGCCTTTGAAAGAAATATTACTGATAATATTTTCA
>NZ_JBFFKM010000036.1:0-24924 GCF_041555395.1 Lutibacter sp.
AAAAAACAGGGTCACAAAAACTTATACTGTTAGGCAATCAAATCAATATTTGGGTACTTTTTATAGATAATACTCCTTAGCATTACTATATGTGGGGTCGAAAAAATTTGAATTTTGTGGGGAACAACTTTCATTTTACATAGCAAATGTAATCAGGAACTTTCAATAAGCAATATACATAAACGTCTATTTTTTAGAAACTTAACAAACGGGTGATATTTATCATTAAACGGTATAAAAAAGCATATAAATTGTAATTACTTAAATGTGATACTTGTCACGCAAACACTTAACTGCCTTATTGCTAGTTATTTATCAATAAATTACTAAATATTAAAGGCGGCGATAATTTTAATAAGCAATATATGTAAATAGTTATTTTTAAATAACTTAACAAACGGGTGATATTTATCAACAAATGGTAAATAAAAACCCCTAAGCTGTAATTGCTTTAATGTGATATTTGCCACATTAATACTTAATATACTTATTATTAATCATTTAATAATTCATTACTCAATGATTAAAGGCATTGATATATCAAAATGCAACTTATTGTACCCCCATAAAATAAGTATGACATATTCTCTATAGACAAATAAAAATTCTATTTTTGTACCTCAACAAGAAGTAAAAACTTATGAATAAATACGATGTTGCCATTATTGGCTCGGGACCCGGTGGCTATGTTGCTGCCATCAGATGTGCACAACTAGGATTAAAAACTGTCCTAATTGAAAAATACAACACTTTAGGCGGCACTTGTTTAAATGTAGGCTGTATTCCGTCAAAAGCATTGCTAGATTCTTCACACCATTATTATGATGCCACAAAACATTTTGCCACACACGGAATTGAAGTTTCGGGTTTAAAAATTGATTTTAAACAAATGATTGCCCGCAAAAGTGAAGTTGTTGCTCAAACATCAGGCGGCATTAATTTTTTAATGGATAAAAATAAAGTTACCGTATTACAAGGTGTTGGCAGTTTTGCTGATGCCACTCATATTACAATATCAAAAGCTGACGGAACTTCAGAAAAAATTGAAGCTTCAAACATCATTATTGCAACGGGTTCAAAACCTGCGATGTTGCCGTTTATTAATATGGACAAAAAAAGAATCATCACTTCAACCGAGGCGTTGAGTTTAACTGAAATCCCAAAACATTTAATCGTTATTGGCGGCGGGGTTATTGGCCTGGAATTGGGCTCTGTTTACAGCAGATTGGGTTCCGAAGTTTCCGTCATTGAATATATGCCAACCATTACGCCGGGAATGGACCTGATGCTTTCCAAGGAATTGCAAAAATCGCTTAAAAAACAAGGACTTAAATTTTATACAGGCCACAAAGTGACTTCAGCAGTGAACAAAGGAAAAGAAGTTGTGGTGACTGCCGAAGACAAAAAAGGAAATGCGGTTGAATATAAAGGAGATTACACTTTGATTTCTGTTGGAAGAAAACCTTACACGGAAGGATTGGGATTGGAAACCGTTGGCATAAAAGTTAACGAGAAAGGTCAAATTGAAACCAACCAACAATTGCAAACCAATGTTGCTAACATTTATGCCATTGGCGATGTGGTAACAGGCGCAATGCTGGCGCACAAAGCTGAAGAAGAAGGTACGTTGGTTGCGGAATTGATTGCCGGCCAAAAACCGCATATCGATTACAATTTAATTCCGGGAGTTGTTTATACCTGGCCTGAAGTTGCCGCTGTGGGCAAAACGGAAGAGCAGTTAAAAGAAGCCGGAGTAAACTACAAATCGGGAACTTTTGCCATGCGTGCTTTGGGAAGAGCAAGAGCCAGTATGGACACTGACGGCATGATAAAAGTATTGGCTGATGCCAAAACGGATGAAATCTTAGGCGTTCATATGATTGGTGCAAGAGCAGCTGATATGATTGCAGAAGCGGTTATTGCCATGGAATTTAGAGCATCTTCAGAAGATATTGCACGATCATCACACGCACATCCAACCTATACCGAAGCATTTAAAGAAGCCTGTATGGCAGTGAATGATAGGGCAATTCATAGTTAGGCCCCTAACCCCCAAAGGGAGGACGGAGCGTAAAGAAAATGTATGGTATACATTTTTAGCGAATGGGCCAGATGGAGCTTTGGCATTTGAAATGTCGGAAAGAAAAGAGAGAAGAGAGAAAAGACAATTGTTATTTGATTTTTGATTGTCAATAAAAGTATAATACTCTAACTATTTAACTTATATACTTTTAACTTTCAAGCTTTTTAAATATAAAATAGTGCAACGAACAAGTTATAAATTTAAAGTAAAAGATATTTCCGAATTCAAAAAGCGGCTTTTACAGTGGGCGCAACAGTTTGAAATAGCGGTGTGGCTGGACAGCAATAATTACGACCAAAAATATTCAAATTTTGAAGCTATTTTGGCTGTTGATGCTGTTTCAAAAATTAAAACTTCATCTGAAAATGCTTTCAAGCAATTAAAAAAATATCAATCTGAGGTAAACGATTATATTTTTGGCTATCTCAGTTACGATTTGAAAAATGACGTAGAAGCATTGACTTCTTCTAATTTCGACGGATTGCATTTTCCCGACCTCTTCTTTTTTCAGCCTAAAAAATTATTTTTTATTAAAGGAAACACGGTTGAAATAAAATACATTTCAGCATTTGAAAATGAAATTGAACCCGATTTTAAAGAAATTACTTCAACCAAAACCCAACAACCTACAACCAACAACCAAATTCAAATAAAGCTTCGGATTCATAAAGATGATTATTATAAAAAATTAACCACCCTTTTAAATCACATTCACAGAGGTGATATTTATGAAGCCAATTTTTGCCAGGAATTTTACAGTGAAAATTCTACAATCAATCCGGTGGAAGTTTATCAGAACTTAAATGAAATTTCCAAAGCGCCTTTTGCGACATTTTTAAAACTGAACGATAACTATTTACTTTCTGCTTCCCCCGAACGCTATTTAAAAAAAGAGGGCAAACACTTAATCTCCCAACCCATTAAAGGCACTGAAAAAAGAGCTTTAACAAAAAAAGCAGACGAAAAATTAATTGCGGCATTGGAACAAAATCCGAAAGAACGTGCAGAAAATATTATGATTGTGGATTTGGTACGAAATGATTTTTCCCGTTTTGCCGTAAAAGGTTCCGTAAAAGTTGATGAGCTTTGCAAAGTTTATACTTTTGAGCAGGTACATCAGCTTATTTCTACCGTTTCCTGTACTGTAAAAAACGACATCCACCCTGTTGATATTTTAAAAAACACCTTCCCAATGGGAAGCATGACCGGAGCTCCAAAAATTTCGGCCATGAAAATCATTGAGAAATTAGAAGAAACAAAACGGGGGTTATATTCGGGCGCGGTTGGCTATTTTATACCTGATGGCGATTTTGATTTTAATGTTATTATAAGAAGTATTTTATACAGTGCCGCAAAAAAATACGTTTCCTATTCGGTTGGAGGCGCCATTACGGCGCAATCAATTCCGGAAAAAGAATATGAAGAATGTTTGTTGAAAGCGAAAGCAATGAAACAAGTTTTATTAAATGAACTGATTTAAACTTTTTTGATTGAAGCGAAAAATAGGAATTTTTTGCTCAATTGAAGGCTTTTTTTAACTGTATAGCATCGCTACGGAGTTCCAAAAAGACAAAAAGTGAATGAAAAATAACATTTTGCAGCCAATTGAAAAAAGTTTAAACGAGTTCAATGTTAAATAATTATATTTACAAACTTATGAAAGCTGAACTTCAAGAACATATCAATCATAAATTTTCATTTTTACATGATAAAAATCTGCTTATCGCCATTTCTGGCGGTATTGACAGTGTTGTTTTGACGCATTTATTTCATAGGTTAAAATTTACGATTTCCTTGGCGCACTGTAATTTTTCATTGCGTGGTAAAGAAAGCAATGAAGATGAAGCCTTTGTGAAAGAATTAGGTGAAAAATTACAAATCCATACCTATTCCATTAAATTTGACACTGAAGCGTATGCCGAAGAAAAAGGAATTTCAACCCAAATGGCAGCTCGTGACCTGCGTTATGACTGGTTTCAAAAAATTGCCAAAGAAAATAATATCGATTACATTATAACAGGGCATCAAAAAGATGATGTTTTAGAGACTTTCCTAATTAATTTAACACGCGGAACCGGTTTAGACGGCTTATTGGGAATTCCCGAAATTCAAGGAAATATTGTGCGTCCGTTTTTGCTGTTTTCACGTAACGAAATTTTAGTGTACGCCGCCAAAAAAAAGATACCATGGAGAGAAGATCGTACAAATTCTTCCATAAGATATGTGAGAAATAAAATTCGGCATAAAGTTGTTCCTGTTTTAAAAGAATTAAATCCGAATTTGCTGGATACTTTTTACAACACGCTCGAAAACTTAAAAGAAACTCAGCAAATAGTAAAAGATCGTATTCAAAATATTAAAGAAAAAATTATCCAACTCCATAAAAACGAATTGCATTTTAGCATTCCTGAAATAAAAAAACTAAGCAATCCTAAAATCTATTTGTTTGAACTTTTAAAAGAATATGGCTTTACAGCATGGAATGATGTTGCCGATTTGACAGACTGCCAAAGCGGAAAGCAGGTTTTTAGCAAAACACATCGTTTGTTAAAAGACAGAGACGTATTGATTTTATCGGAAATACTTCAACAAGAAGAAATTGAACACTTTGAAATTCCGAAAGACACCTCTGAAATTAGCATTCCCATTGCCCTGAAACTTGAAACAGTCGATACCCCTTTCGACACGAAAAATCATCCGAATAAAGTTTTGGAGGAACTTGTTTTTGATGACAACACCTCCATTTCAATTGATTACGACAAACTTGAATTCCCTTTAATCCTCAGAAAATGGCAAAAAGGCGACTTCTTTTTCCCTATTGGTTTAAATGGAAAAAAGAAAGTAAGCAAGTTTTTTAAAGATGAAAAAATATCGCTTACCGATAAAGAAAATGTTTGGCTGTTGTGCTCCAAAAATGACATTGTTTGGGTGGTTGGAAAACGATTAGACGAACGATTTAAAGTTACAAAATCCACTTCAAAAATTTTAAAAATAAACTTTTGATTGCCCTTTATATTGCTGCACAAAAAAATCGATTTCGTTAAATTAGCATTTTAAACACACGCATTTGATTTAGCTTTTGTAATTTTAACTTCTGAATTTTAAACTATGCACAAACTACCAAAACTTGAGAGATTTAACGAAAACGTACTGGCAAAATACCGTATTTATAACAGTATTTTTATGACGCTTCCATTTGATGCGATTTCTAAAACGGGTGTTTTGCTACCGCTTTTTCATGAGATTTGTGAAAATGGGTTTTCCAACGAAAAAAATCCAACTGAAATTGTTGACGCTTTTTTTAAAGCCTACCAACAAAATCCGACAGAAAAAGAAAAAATAAATTTACTATTTAAATTTATACAATATATTGAACGTCAGGTAGTGTTGTTTGATGCAATTGAAGACGCGGCTTTTCCCATTGTAAATAATATGGATGGCGTTGGAACTATGCGTAACAGTAAAGAAACTGCGGCCCAAGAAAACAAAAAAGAAGCTTTAAAAAAGTATTTAGAAGACTTTAAAGTTAGGGTTGTTTTAACAGCACATCCAACACAATTTTATCCGGGAGCAGTTTTAGGAATTATTACAGATTTGGCTCGTGCCATTGAAAGAAATGACTTGCTTTTAATAAATAAATTACTTGCTCAATTAGGAAAAACACCATTTTTTAAACACGTAAAACCATCACCCTTTGATGAAGCAATTAGTTTAATTTGGTATTTAGAAAATGTTTTTTATCATTCCGTTTCAAATACTTACAACTATATTATTAATAATATTTATGACGGTGAACGAGTTAATAATGATATTATTAACCTTGGATTTTGGCCGGGAGGAGATAGAGATGGAAATCCTTTTGTAACAACCGAAATTACTTTAAATGTTGCGAAACGTTTAAAGCAAATGATTTTAAAAAATTATTATATAGATATTAGAATTTTAAAGAAGCGTTTAACATTTAACGGTGTTGAGCAACTAATTTCAGAATTAGAAAAATTATTATTTGATAATAGTGTAAATCCTGAATTAGGCACCATGATTTCGTTAAAAGAATTCTTTGATAAATTAGCGCAAATCAAAGCTATTTTAATCACAAAACATCAATCACTTTACCTAGAGGAACTAAACGATTTTATAAATAAAGTGAACCTGTTTGGCTATCACTTTGCCACGTTAGATATTAGACAAGACAGCAGGGTTCATCACGACGTTTTTTCTAAAATTGTCACTACATTAATAAAAGGCGGTAATAAATCGTTTCCTGAAAATTATTTAAAATTATCTGAAGATGAGCAAATAACAATTCTTTCTAAAGTTGAAGATTCCGTAGATATTTCAATTTTTAAAAATGATATGGTTTCAAAAACTTTGGGTTCGATACAAGCTATAAAAACCATTCAAAAAAATAATGGTGAGCGTGGTGCAAACCGATACATTATCAGCAACAATCAAACAGCTTTAAATGTTATGGAAACTTTTGCCATGTTCAACCTCTGTGGTTTTAAACACAACATAACAGTCGACATTATTCCGCTTTTTGAAACTATCAACGATTTAACCAATTGTGAAAGTGTCATGGATAAATTATACGCTAACGACGTATATATGAATCATTTAGTTAGCAGAGGTAATAAACAAACTATTATGCTTGGTTTCTCCGACGGCACGAAAGATGGAGGTTATTTAATGGCTAACTGGGCCATTTTTCAAGCTAAGGAAAACCTGACAAACATTTCCAGGAAGCATGGCATAAAAGTCATATTTTTTGATGGACGAGGCGGACCGCCTGCTCGTGGCGGTGGAAAAACACATCAATTTTATGCTTCGTTAGGACCAACAATTGAAAATGAAGAAATACAATTAACGGTTCAAGGTCAAACTATCAGTTCAAAATTCGGAACTCAAGATGCTGCTCAATATAATATTGAACAATTATTAAGTGCCGGTATTTCAAACGAACTATTTAGCAATGCCAATCATCTCATGACAAAGAATGATACCGAGATTATGAATGATTTGGCATTAACAAGCTACCAGGCTTATGTTGATTTTAAAAATCATCCTAAATTTATGCCTTATTTAGAAAGAATGAGCACCTTAAAATACTATTCAAAAGCCAATATTGGAAGCCGTCCTTCAAAACGTTCAAATTCAGCTGAGTTAAATTTTGCTGATTTACGCGCCATTCCTTTTGTAGGTTCCTGGAGTCAGTTAAAACAAAATGTTCCCGGATTTTATGGCGTTGGAACAGCCCTAAAAAAATACGAAGATAACGGAGAGTTTGACAAATTAAAGCAATTCTATAACGGATCTGATTTCTTCAAAGCATTAATTGGAAACAGCATGATGTCTCTTTCTAAATCATTCTTTGAATTAACCAAATACATGGAAAAAGATGAGGAATTTGGTGGATTTTGGAAAATTATTTACAACGAATATCAAACATCAAAACGTCTAATATTAAAACTCACAGACTATACCGAATTAATGCAAAATAATAAAGTAGGGAAAGCATCAATTGACATACGTGAAAATATTGTTTTGCCTTTAATTACAATTCAACAATATGCATTGATTAAAATTCAGAAATTGCAAAAGGAGGAAAACCCTGATGTTGAATTGATCAAGATTTATGAAAAAATGGTCACACGATCCTTATTCGGAAATATTAACGCAAGCAGAAATTCAGCCTAATTATGAACTTATCCCAATTAGACGAAAACGAATACAATCCGCATTACAAACATTACATTTTAGAATTGGGAGATGTGGATTTATTTGAAATTTTAAATGCTTCTTTTGAAGAATTATTGGAAACCATTAAAGATTTACCGGAAGAAAAATTGGTGTTTCGGTATGATGAAGGAAAATGGACCATTAAAGAACTCCTGCAACATTTAATTGACACAGAGCGTATTATGAGCTACAGAGCTTTGCGTTTCTCAAGAAATGACGCTACTGAATTGCAAGGTTTTGACGAAAATTGGTACGTTGACAATTCAAACGGCAACAACAGAAATTTTAATGATTTACTGGATGAATTTACTTGCACACGCAGAGCGAGCATCTCTTTATTTAAAAGTTTCACTAATGAAATGCTTCAATTGTCAGGGAATGCAAACGGAAGTGATATGACAGTAAGGGCATTGGGTTTTATTATTCCAGGGCATCAAATGCACCACTTAAAAATCATTAAAGAACGGTATCTTTAATCGTTTTATCTAAAAAGAAATTTCATTGACAGGTTTGTGAAACCCATATTTTTAACCACTTGCCTTTTAAGCTTCAATTAAATTGAAAATAGGGTATTCAAATTTTATATGATTTAAAATATTATATTTGATAAACCAATAACTATTTTCTTACCAATGCGTGTTCTGAAAAAAATATTACTCATCATCAGTATCCTAATCATTCTAATTTTGATTGGAGGCTATATGTATTTTAACAGTCTAAAACCTGATTACTCCGGCAATATCACTTTGTCAAACATGGAGAATGAAACTACTGTTTATTTTGATGACTATGGAATTCCCCACATTTATGCCCAAAACCAATATGATGCTACAACAGCTTTAGGTTATGTTCACGCACAGGATCGACTTTGGCAAATGGAATTGATGAGAAGAATCGCTCCAGGAAGATTGTCGGAAATTTTTGGAAAAGATATGCTCAAAAACGATCAGTTTTTTGTGAGTTTAGGCATTGAAGAAGCTTCCAGAAAATCCATGGAAAAATTAGATAAAAATGGGGAAGTATTCAAATTGGCTGTCGCCTATTTAAACGGTGTTAATCAATTTATTGAAAATGGCCCCACACCTATTGAATTCACTTTAATAGGAATTGAAAAAGAAAAATATCAACTAAACGACATCTACAATATTTTGGGATATATGTCCTTTAGTTTTGCGATGGCGCAAAAAACCGATCCATTATTAAGCGTACTCAAAGAAAAATTGGGTGATGATTATTTGAAGGAACTCAACATAGAAATCGGTCCAAATACTACGTTTATAAAAAACTCCAAAGAAAGTATTGCCGATTTTTCGGAAATGGTTGCAAGCGTAAATGAAGTTATGGAAAAATCGCCAATTCAACCATTTATCGGAAGTAACAGTTGGGTGGTTTCCCCTAAAAAAACAACAACAGGAAAAGTAATTTTTGCAAATGATCCGCATATCGGCTTCTCTCAACCAGCAGTTTGGTATGAAGCGCATATTATTACTCCCAATTACGAATTGTACGGATATCATTTGGCAGGTGTTCCGTTCCCGTTATTGGGACATAACAGGAATTATGCCTACGGATTAACCATGTTCGAAAATGACGATATCGATTTTTACAAAGAAGAAAATGACCCAACAGACAACACCAAATACAAAACTCCAAACGGATTTGAAACTTATAAAACAGCAACCAAAACCATAAAAGTAAAAGATACGGCTGATGTGACCATTACCGTCAGAACCTCACGTCACGGATCCATTATGAATGATGCCCTTGATGCAATTACACAAACCGAGCCAGTTGCAATGTCGTGGATTTATACCAAATTTGATGTAGAAGTTTTAGCTGCACTTCACACCATTTCAAGAGCAGCCGAAATGAAAGACGTTAAAAAAGGAGCTTCTATGATTCACGCGCCAGGACTCAATATTATGTATGGCGACGCAAAAGGAAATGTGGCTTGGTGGGCAACGGGAAAATTATACAAATTGAATCCCAACGTAAATAGAAATTTTATTTTAAACGGCGCTTCCGGTGAAAATGATCCAATTGAATATTTAGATTTCAGCAGCAACCCTATGGCCGAAAACCCGACTTGGAATTATGTGTATTCCGCCAACAACCAACCCGATTCTATTGCAAACATTTTGTATCCCGGCTATTATTTATCCGAAGACAGAGCCAAACGGATTGTGCAATTGCTGGAACCAAAAAATAACTGGAATAAAGAATCTATGTCCGCTATGATTACTGATGTAACTTCATCGGTATCACCAGGTTTGGTCAAAGAATTTGCTAAAACTATGGATTACAATTCTTTTTCCAAAAATGAACAAAAAGCCATTGATATTCTTCAGCTTTGGGATGGTTCAAATACCCCTGACCAAGTGGCTCCAACCATTTATAACAAATGGATTTACCTGTATTTAAAAAACACTTTTGAAGATGAAATGGGAACGAAATTGTTCACCCAGTTCTTAGCTACACATTTATCAAAAAGAGTGATTGCCGAGCAACTTGAAAAGGACAGTTCTATTTGGTGGGATGACATAACCACAAAAAACAAAACAGAAACCAGAAAAGAAATCCTGTCAAAATCTTTGGTTGAAGCCGTTGCTTTTTTAGAAAATCAACTTGGAAACGATAAAAAGGATTGGAATTGGGGAAAAGTTCATACCTTAGAGCACGAACATCCCCTTGGCAAAGTGGCCGCCTTAAAAAACTATTTTAATGTGGGTCCGTTTCCAATAAATGGCGCAAGAGAAGTGATTAACAATCTTGGTTTCGACTATACCGACTCTGGATTGTACAAAGTAAACGCAGGGCCATCAACCAGAAGAATCATAGATTTTTCTGATATTGAAAACAGCATCAGCATTTTACCGACAGGGCAATCGGGAAATCCATTCAGCAAGCATTATAAAGACCAAGCTGAAATGTATAACAAAGGCGAATTCAGAAAAATGAAAATGAATGAAGAAGAAATTAAAAGGGTTTCAACAAAATTAATTATTTCAGCAAAAAAATGAGTAAAAGAATCACCATAAAACAAATTGCACTGGCACTGCAGGTTTCTATTTCAACGGTTTCAAAAGCGTTAAACGACAGTTATGAAATTAGCGATGATACAAAAAAAAGAATTCAGGAATATGCCAAATTACATAAATACAAACCCAATACTTTGGCATTAAGCCTACAAAATAAAAAAACAAAAACCATTGGTATCATTATTCCAAATATTCTAAATTATTATTTTGCCAGAGTACTTAGAGGAATTGAAAAAGTGGCAACAGAAAAAGGATACAACATCATCACTTGCATCACAAATGAATCCTACAAAAAAGAAGTGGATACCATGGAAATGCTTTCAAATGGAACTATTGACGGTTTTATTGCCTGTATTTCAGAAGAAACTTTAAAAATTGGAAATTTTGACCATTTTCATGATATTTTGGAAGAAGGCACTCCAATTGTATTGTATGACCGTGTTCATCAAGAAATAAATTGTGATAAGGTAGTTACAGATTTAGTGAAGAGTGCCTATAAAGCTACCCGATTTTTAATGAAATCCTCTTGCAAAAATATTGCGTTTATTTCAACTTCAGAAACCCAAAATATTGGTAAATTTGGCCTTGAAGGCTATATAAAAGCGCTTACAAAACATGATATTAACCCGGCCAAAAGTTTAATTATCATACAAGACCGTGAAGAGGGACTCAAAGAGAAAATAAATGAAATGTTAGACAAATATCGTGTGGATGGAATCTTTACGGGAGATGAAACTTCTGGCGCAATTACGACACAAGTCTTAAATAAAAGATTCCTCAGAATTCCAGAAGATATCTCCATAGTTGGACTTACAAATGGTATTTTATCACGTTACAGCACACCACCACTTACTAGCGTAAATCGCTTTGCACATACAACGGGTGAAATAGCAGCAACACGATTGATTGATAAAATAGAAGAAAAAATTGAATTTGACGATATTAAAACTGAAGTAGTTAAAACAAAACTGGTTGAACGAGAGTCAACAAAAAAACTTTTTATAAAGTTTTAAAATAAAGATTAAAAAAACAAAGGTTAATCATTTATCAATCCGAAAAATTTGGCTGTCCAATATGTGGAATGAAAATTTTTATCCAGTGCAAATCTGGCTACATTTCCACCTTGCTGTTTTTCTGTGCCAGGATCAACTGCCATTGCGTGACCTAAATTATTAATTTCGTATTTTACAATAATCGGACAATTATTTTTGAAGTAGGTAGTTTTGGTAATATCTCTATTTCCATTAAATTCTGAAACTATTATTGGTTTGGTAACTATTTTATGAATTCCTTTCCACTGCATTTCAATTATTTCGGCATTCTTGATATTCACAAACGGATCATCGATGCCATGAAATATAACGACTTCTGGGTATTTTCCATCATAGTTCGGATTATTCTCACTTATGGCAGCCACCCATTCCTCGTTTGTTTTTTCAACATTTCCTTGCATCGCAGCGTACGCAGTTGCTAAATCATTAGCCGCCTGAAATGGAATTCCAGCTAAAACGGAGCCTGACTTAAACAAATCAGGATAATTTGCCAAGAGTATATTGGTCATTGCACCGCCTGCCGAAATGCCAGTAATGAAAATTTTTGAAGTATCAATATCAAAATTCTGAATAGCATATTGTATCATTTCTTTTATAGTTTCAGATTCACCGTCTTTCTTTGAAATATCCGTATTTTCATACCAATTAAAACATTTGTTTAAATTATTCTCCACTTTTTGCTGTGGATAAATTACCATAAAATTATTTGAAGCAGCTAAAGTGCTCCATCCACTCTGGTCGGCAATTTCATTTGCTGTTTGAACGCAACCATGCAAAACTATCACTAGAGGCACTTCCATATCGTTATTAATCGGCTTATAAACATACATTTCCAAATTTCCTTTGTTGGCACCAAAGTCGGTGATTTCAACCAAATTATTTTGGGAAATGAGCTGAAAACTAGTCAACAACAAAATTAACCCGATGATGTTTTGAAATTTTTCAATCATTGTATTTCAATTTACAGAAAGAAATTTTTTATTTTACCAACCCTTTTGAAATGACACCTCCAGTAATTTCAAGCGTTGTGCCGGTAACTGCTTCATTTTGAATTGCGAAAATTAAAGCGTTTACTATTTCATCAATTTTAACCAACCTGCCAATGGTTACGTCTTTAACAATACTTTCCAGCACTTCGGGCTTCATTCCTAATAAAAGCGGTGTTTCCACATAACCTGGAGCGATCCCAACCACACGAATCCCTTTTATCTTTTTGGCATGGAACTCGCCGGACAATATTTTTGGCCACAATGCCACGGAAGCCTTTGTTGAACTATAATTTAACTGTCCTAATTGTCCTTCTTTATTAATGGAAGAAATGGTAAAAAGGACGCCTTCGCATTTGTTATCAATCATTCTGACGGAGGCTTCTCGGATGGTCAAAAAAGTTCCCAATAAATTTACATTAATCACATCCATAAATTGAGAAGTACTCATTGTTTTAAATACTTTTCCAGTTTCTCGATCTGGGCTTACCATAAATGCATCCCTAAATATTCCTGCGGAAGGCACTACAATATTTATGGCGCCATAGGTTTCTATCGCGGCATCCATTAATTTAATGACATCAGCTTCTTGACTAACGTTTGTTTTCACGGCAATTGCCTCTCCTCCATTTTTTCTAATTTCCTCAACTTTGGCATTTAAGCCCTCTTCATTCATGTCTCCAAGAACAATTTTAACGCCTAATTTAGCTAGCTCTACGGCTACGCCCGCTCCAATTCCACTGGCGCCTCCTGTAATTACTGCAACTTTGTTTTTTATATTCATCATTTATTTTTTAATAATTTTCTATCTATTTTTCCTGTATCATTTTTTGGAATCTCCTTAAGAAATTCAATATATTTCGGGATTTTAAATTTTGCCAATTTCGCCTGACAAAAGTCCAATATTTCTTTTTCGGTAAGCGATTTTTCCGATGTCACAATAAATGCTTTTCCTACTTCACCCCATTTTTCGTGCGGCACGCTAATCACAGCAACCTCCAAAACACCAGAATGGTTCTGAAGTACGCGTTCAATTTCTGCCGGATAAACATTTTCGGCACCTGATATATACATGTTTTTTATTCGGTCTACCACAAACAAATAATCTTCTTCATCGCAGATAACTACATCACCGGTATAAAACCATCCGTTTATCAAAGATTCATCAGTTGCCTTTTTATTTTGCCAATATCCTGGTGAAACCATTGGCCCTTTTAACAACAATTCTCCTTTTTGATTTTTTCCGACTTCAGTTCCATTTTCATCCACAATTTTTGTTTGTACGTAAAAATTTGGTCGGCCAATAGATCCTTTTTTCCGAATGGCATCATCTTGATGCAAGGAAGTTAAATTAGGCCCAACTTCCGTTAAACCATAACCTTGACGAATTAAAACACCTTGATTTTTCCAAGCTTCAATTAACGGAATTGGCATTGCTTCACCTCCAACAATAAAATACATTAAACTTGAAAAATCGGTTGATTTAAATGAAGCTTCTTCCGACATCATTTTTAACATCGTTGGAACCCCCATAAACAAAGTAAAATGCTCTTCTTCAATTAAATTTAAAATTGTTTTAGCGCAAAATGATTTTATAATAACCAAACTTCCACCGTGATGAAGTACTGGTGTTACCAACACATTCCAGCCTCCAGTGTGAAAAGGCGGCATACAATTAATGGTTTTTGTGTCGGTATTTATGACCAAACTAATTGCTGTATTTATGCTGTTCCAAAACAACATTTTATGGGTGTACATGGCTCCTTTTGGAATCCCAGTTGTTCCTGATGTAAATAAAATAAAAATTGGATGGTTTTCATCAACAATATTTATGGGAAAATCCGATTTGTATTTTTCATTCTCAAGCTTTTTAAGGGTTTCAGAAAAATAGCTAATCTCAAAAACTTCACCCAATTTATTTTTCGAAAACAACGTTTGAGAAACCTTTTCCTTGTAAACATTATCGTGTATAAGAAATTTCGGATCTGAAATTTCTATTAAATGATTTAATTCGCTTGTGGTTAAACGATAATTTAAAGGAACTAAAATAATACCCGTTTTTTGTGCAGCCACAAAAAACAAAAGATATTCCAAACAATTTTCGGAAACAAAAGCAATACGGTCACCTTTTGCTAAATTTAAATGTTCAGTTAAGTAAAAGGCCAATTTATTGCCTAATGAATTCAACTGTGCATAACTTAGTGTATTTCCGGTCTCATATTCCTTTAAAGCAATTTTGTGAGGAGAATAAACCGCCCACTTTGCCATCCAATCCTGTTGCCAAACTTCCATTATTAATTTATAATTTAAATATTGTACCCGCAAAAGCCAATCCGCCCCCAGAACCTATGAATAATACCGTATCCCCTTCTTTAATTTTATTTTTTTGAATGGCTTCATGGTAAGCCATTGGAATACAAGCCGATCCCGTATAGCCGTAATTGTGCATAATGGTGGTTGTTTTATCCATTCCAACGCCTAAAATATCCAAAGTTTCTTTGATGCTGTTTATATTTATTTGCGTAATAAAATAATGGTCAATATCGTGTGGCGTTAAATCTAGGCGCTTGCACAAATCTATAATCATATTACTCCAAATGACAGAATTCAGTTCCTTCGGAAATTTCTTAACGAATTTTAATTGATGATTGCCATTTTTTAGGCTTGCTTCTGTTGTTGGACTGAAAGTTCCCCCTCCATAAATGCCCATCCAACTGCTGTATTCTCCTTTCGTTTTTAATTGTGACGCCAACATTCCGGCACCGCTTTCATCTGATTTTAAAATGACGCCTGAAGCACCATCAGCAAACAAGGTAACCGTTTTTTTATCGTTTTTATTCAAGTGTTTCGACATTGCATAAGCTCCTAACACTAAAATATATTTGTAATTTTTATCGGCCTGAATATATTTGGCAGCCACATCCAATGCAGTCACAAACCCAGAACAAGCTGAATTTAAATCAAAAGTTCCGGCATTTACCGCTCCCAATCGGTCTTGCACCACGGAAGCTGTTGAAGGTGAAATATATTCAGGCGTATCCGTCGATATAATTATTAAATCTAAATCTTCAACTTTTACATTGGCATTTTTCAATATTTCTTTGGCTGCATTTACACATAAATCGGCCGTAGATTCATCATCTGCACACCAACGTCTTTCATAAATTTGTACATTCTCTCGCAACCAAGTGTCTACGTCTTCCTGCAAAATTTCATTGAAATAACTGTTGGAAATTACCTTTTTCGGCACATACATTCCCGAACCTATTATTTTCGCATTTCTCATATTTGTGTTTTGTAGTTTTATTAACTGCGTTTTAAAATTGAAACCATATTTGTTGCTCCTGAGCCGCCAATATTTAACACCAAAGCTGCATTGGCATTATTTACCTGCACGCCAATGGCATTGTTTGTGAGTTGTTTGTACAACAACGCGTGCATAGAAACGCCCGTTGCGCCAACTGGATGTCCTTTTGATTTTAATCCGCCCGATGGGTTTACCACACATCTTCCGCCTAAATAAACATCTTTATTTAACAAGGCATCAAATTCATTCCCTTTTTTTGTCAATCCGATAGCGCTATAAATTAACAATTCCGTAATGGTAAAACAATCGTGAACCTCAGCAATTTGAATGTCATCAATAGTCATTTTAGCCTGTTGGAAGGCTCTTTTTGTTGCTTCGGAAGCACCATCAAGAAAATAATTGTTTCTTTTGCTGTCCACTATATTTAAATAATCACTTGCTGCACTTGTCGCAACTATTTCTACTGAATTATCCGTTTTTTCGGCCGATAAAATTACGGCTGCTGCTCCGTCAGAAATCAACGAACAATCATGCAAACGCAATGGATAAGCAATCATTGGATTTTTTTCTTCCGGTAAATTTAAAAGTTCCTCTTTACTGCGCGGTTTTTGCATATGAGCTAAAGGATTCTGACTTCCAAAATGATAAGCTTTTGACGCTATTTCCGCTAAATATTCTTGCAATTGTTCCAACGAATAGCCATAATGGCTCATCCATCCTTTTCCATATTCGGCAAATAAACCAGGAAACGTATAACCCAAAGCACCTTCTTTTTCCCAGTATGAAGCTTTGGCAAGCGCAAGTGAAGTGTTTTTAGTATCCAAAGAGTTCATCTTTTCTACACCAACCACCAAAACTTTTTTTGCTTTACCCGATTTAATAGCCATTTCAGCCAAATGAATTGCTGAAGTGCCAGAAGCACAAGCATTTTCAGCTCTGTACATTGGTTTAAAGCGAAGTTCTGGCAAAATATTTACCCCGTAAGGCGCAATATGTTCCTGATTGTTAAAGCTTCCACCACTATAATTCCCGACAAATACAGCATCAATTTCCGTGATATCAATACCGGCATCTTTAATGGCGCCTTTGGCAGCTTCTTCATACAAGCTATAAATGGTTTCTTCTTTAAGATTACCAAATTTTGTATTATAAGCACCAATAATGTGAACATTTTTATTCATTTTTTAATATTTTTTTGTTGAGTACCCAGGCAATAACTAAGGTAGGAAAAATAACTATAATTATTGATAATGTAGCTGTTACAGAAGGATTTGCATAAGTAAACCCAAAGTCCGGAAATAATTCGTTTCCGAAAAAGTATAAAATAAAGTGGGTAGTTACAGCAAGAATTGAGGCCGTCCACACCAGTTTTAAGTGGGGATTTTTTAGCAAAATGCCAACCAATAAAGGTGCTAAAGTTGCCAAAACCAATCCGTAAACACCAACCTGGCCATAAATGCCTAATAATTTCGGTGGATTTATGTTAACGGCAAAAACTAAAACTGCAATTACAACAAGTACCACATGACTTGCCCTAAATGCCAGTTTCATTTTTTGTTCTTCCGGCATTTTCTTTTTACTGATTTTATCAATTAAATTAATAACTAAATCATTGGCCGTAATTGTGGAAATACTCACCAGCAAACCATCTAAAGTTGACATTGCGGCAGCTAACATTACGATACTTACCAATGTAAAGCTCCAATCGGGAAAAACATTCATTAAATAAACTGTCATTACCAAATCTTGCCTAAACTCTCCTGTTGAAGAATCTATTAACTGCGCTGGGTCAACAGCAACATGCGCGAAGAAACCAGCAGAAACCAACAATAAAAATATCAAAAGCACAATACCAACTACAATAATATAATTTCGTACATCTTTATTTGTTTTTACATACAATGCTTTTGTTAAAATATGGGGCTGGCAAACCAAAGCGGCACCAATAAAAAATCCTGCAATATAGGTTGAGAAAAAGTCGTTAAACAATTTTCCTTCAGGGTTTATAAGTTTTAGCAAGTTTACATCTTCCTGTGAAATTTGCTCCCAAAATCCGGGATTATGGGTTTCCATCATCAGCTCAATTCCTGTCCATAAGATTGCGCAAGAGGCTATAATCATTAAAATACCCTGAAACATATTGGTATACACGTGGGCATAAGTTCCGCCCAAAAAAACATAACCTGTAACAAATATTAACGTTATTAATAATGCCGTTATATTATTTACGCCAAGCAGTTTTTGCATAACTATAGAAATTCCGCCAACCAACAATACCACAAAAGCAAAAGACAATAAATTAATAAAGGCGAAATACAAGGAAAAACCTTTGGATTGATATCGTTTACCAATCCAATCTGGAATTGTTAATGCTTTCATTTTTTCGCCAATAGACCTAAACTTAAATGATAAAATAATAAGCATAATCATAAATCCAGAGTAGGTACCTAAAAACATATTTATCCAGGCCGATAATCCATCAACATAAATAAACCCGGGATTTATAATAAAGGTTGCTGCTGAAGCAGTGCTTGCTGCTAAGGTAATTCCCACAACAATTGGAGACATATCTCCTTTCCCTATGGCAAAACTGCTAAAACCATCTGTTTTTTTATAACCTATCCAACCTAAATAGGAAGTTCCCACTAGATAAATTGTAAAAAGTATCCAAGCTAAAGTCATTTTTTTTAATTTATAAATTTTGTAATTGCCGAAACAGTTTGTTTCGCTCCTTCACCAAATAGCATGGTTACGTGATTTCCTGCCACTGCAACATAAGTGCAATTTTGCATCATATTAACTGTTTCCATCGCCTGTTGTTTTGATACCAACACCTGATTATTTACAAAAGGGTCTGTTCCATTTAGAACAATTGAAGGCTGTTTTATTTGAGTGATTAGTTCGTCCCAATGAATATCAGGATTTAAAACAGCCTCAACTGCTTGTTGAATATGCTTGAAATTTGATCTTGACTCAATGCCATTTTCAGTTTCTTTGCAATCAGCTTTATAAAAGGATTCCATTTCTGGTAACCATTTCCCTTGTAAAAAAGGTGCTTTTTTCATATTTAAAATGTATTCATCATACGTATTCCATGTTTTTTTTAGTCGACTCATAACGGATGGCGTTACCAGTTCTCTAACTTCTGGATGCATTTTTGCGGCTACATCAATTAAAATTATTTTTGATATTCGCTCAGGAAAATGCACTGCCAAATTAATACTCAGCAATCCACCAAAAGAGTGACCTGCTAATATTGCTTCCTCAATTTTTAAAGCATTCATTAATTCAATAATATCTTTTGAATGCTCTGACATAGAATAACCATTGTTAGGCTTTTCACTTAAACCCCTTCCTCGCAAATCAACTGAAATTACTCTGTAATTATTCAATAGCTCCAAATAACTTTCAAACGAATTGGCATTTGCACTTAAGCCGTGTAACAAAATTAACGTTGGCTTAAGTTTGCTGTTTTTCTCCAAATAATGAAGTACAATACCATTGGCTTTTAAGAAGCGATGCGTCATAAAGTTATTGTGAAGTTTTAGAAAAGAACATCGGAAAAAAAGACCGATGTTCTTAATTAACAAACATAAATGGAATATTATAATTTTATTTTTAATTCGACACCATATGTTCTTTCACTTGGTGGAGAAGCCACGAACTCATAATTATTGGTATCTAAAATATTATTTACATAAGCACCTAAAGAAAAATGGTCGCTAATTTTATAACCTAAATTTACACTTAAGAAGAAACCTCCTAATTGACCGTAATTAAATTTTTTCCCCACGCGTTGACCTTCAACAACGGGGTCTCCTCCAATTATTAAATCGGCATTGGTTTTAGCTGCAACGTTTCTTCCTGAAAAGAAATCATATTTTTGAATATAGCGAGATAGTATCGACCCATAAAATTTATCACGGGAAAAGTTAAAAGCAGAACTAATTTTATTCTTTGGAGTATTTATAGGTAAATCCAACACGTTAACAACGCCATTTTTATCCCCATCATTAGCCATATCGTTTTTATCCATATTATAGTCAAAAAATGAATAATTAAGCGTCATGTTGTAATACTCATTAAAGTAATAGGTTAACCCAAGATCAAATCCATAAGTATCAACTTTTCCAAAGTTTAAGTAGGTTAAAACATATCCCCCAGCATCATAAAACCCTGGTGCCAAACCAACCGTTAATTCATCAATAGGTTGATCTCCACGGTGGGTTACAACAGGCCCTCCAGATAATCCCGTTGGTACAATATTAGTAAGCGGGCTTAAGAAATTTTCAGACATATTATAGTATGCGTTTGCATCCAAAAATAATTTACCTTCTGATAAATAACCCTTGTAACCTAATTCTAAAGTTTGAATTGTCTCAACTTCAACTGGAGCAACTTCCGAACCATCTGACAATGTAAATCCGACTCCATTACCTAAAATAATTCCTCCAAACAAATCACCGCTTAGATTTAAAATTGTTGGTGAGGCGATTCCTTTTCCGTAAGTAAACCTCCAAGTTCCTTTATCCATAGTATAAGTAATTCCAGCTTTTGGTATAAAATTAAATCCATATAAATCATGATCATCTCCACGAGCTGCTGCAATTAACTTTACACCAGATTCACCAAATTTATATTCTAATTGTCCATAAAATCCTTTTTGTTCTATCTCAATTGGACCAGTAGCATCTATCAAATATGTATCTCTACTATCTGCTTTATCTTTTTGATATTGTGCTCCTATTATATAATCTACACCACCAATACTGTTATTGTATTGAATTTCAGCATTTAAACGATCTGATTTATCAACAAAAATGGGTGGATTGTTACCACCATAGGAATTAACTAAAGCATCCTCATGAGTTTCTCCAGCAGCAATTAAGCCCCAGTAATTTTCAGTTCTCGTTGTAATTGCATAAGTATCATCTGTTGAACTCCAAGTTTTATAAAGGTTTGCAAAAAAATGTTTTGAAGTATATGTTCCTTGTAAAAATTGAATTCCCCAATCTTTAATTTGATTTCTTCCTACATTTGTAACAGCCAAATAGCTACTTTTACTTGTTCCATAAATAGCTTTTATTTCACTGTCTGTTGTTGGTTTGTAAAAAACTGATGTTTCAGATTTAAAAAATTTCGATTTCCGGTCAAGTTCCAGTTCAGGTTTCGCTATTCCACCCACGTATACTGAGTCTGTCCAGTTTACATCAGTTCCTTCAGCATATCCGGCAGTTACTTTATAAGCCCATTTTTCACTTAATTTTTTGGCATGTCTTAAACGAGCACTCAAAGCATCATAAGAACCACCGCCTAAAGCAATTTCTGTTCCTTCATATTTCCAAGGTGATTTTGTAATTGTATTCACTAATCCATTATGGGCATTTGGCCCATATAATGCAGATGAAGGTCCTAAAACAATCTCTACTCTTTCAATATCTTCTTTTATGACAGAAGTTAATGGCCCAAATGGCAAACCTGTTGCGATAAGTGTTGAAAAACGGTTATCATCTAACTGTAACATTTTAGGATTAAATGCCGAGTTAAATCCTCGTATATTAAATCCGCTCACAAATGCTCCCGTTTTAATAAAATCAATTCCTTTTTGTTGTGCAATTAACTCACTTGGATCACCTACAAAATTATCCAATTGTCTTGCGCTAATTACGTTAATAGTAACTGGTGCCTCGGTTATTTTTTCCAGTTTTCGAGATCCCGAAACAACAACCTCTTCAAATACTTGGTAACTACTGTTTAAGGTAATTAACCCTAGATTTATAGTACTATCACTTATAGTTACACTTTTTTCAACCGTTACATAACCTATGAAAATAACAGATACAGAGTAAGTTCCATTTTTAACATTGTTAAGTTCAAATTCACCTTTGTTGTTGGTGATTGTCCCTTGATTTGTAATTTTAATAAAAACTTCGGCTTGTGAAATAGCCTCTCCAGATTCATCCACAACGGTTCCTTTAATTCCGCCTTGGGCGAAAATCACTCCTGAAATAAAAAAAACAAACAGGAAAGTTAAAATTTTTTGATTCATAATAATAATTTGGTTAATTAATAATTCATTCTAAATACTTTAATCTCATTTTTTCTTTAGCTTTTTTTAACAATTCTTCGCTATGATTGGCTAAATACGAAGCAAAAACACCTACACGAAATACTTCAAACTCAAATGAATCTCCTTTTGGATTGGCCGATCCCAAAGATTCCATCAAATGAAAAATAGTTCGCCGATATTTAATTGAATGTTCCAAAACCCCTTTTCCAATTTGATTTTTAGTATCAGGTTGGTACAATAAAGACATGTACAAATCCCAATATTTCCTGTCATTTTGTAAAGAATTAAAGAATACATCAATTATGGTTGACAACACTTTTTTAGGATCGTCATCTTCTGGATAATCCAAAGTCCTATCAATTTTTGAAAGTATCATTTTTACAATAGCGTTCAGCAAAATCTCTTTTGAAGAGAAATGATAAAATAACAACCCTGTTGATATTCCTGCTTCTTTGCAAATTGCGCCTGTTGATGTTTTATGATACCCTTGCGATGCAAACATTTCTAAGGCAACATTTAAAATTTGTTGCTTGGCGTTTTTCTTGTTTTTTTTTAAGTTTCCTGTATTCATTTTATTATTGACTAATCACTCAGTCAGTAAATGTAATTATTTATTTTAATTTTCCAAATTTTTTTAAACTTTATTTTTAGAATCTTCTTATGATTGTCTTTATTCTTTACATTATCTATTAATATTAATCCTATTATGTCCATTTTAAACAAAAGAAACTTCATTAATTTATTGCATCGATTTTTTATCTATTTTTATGAAAAATTAAAAAATATGCTAGAAAAAGTTTATGGCAGCGCCGTGTTTGGCGTTGAAGCCACCAATATTACCGTTGAGGTAAATATTGACAAGGGTATTGGATATCATTTGGTTGGCTTGCCAGACAATGCCATTAAAGAAAGCAGTTTTAGGATATCCGCAGCCTTAAAAAACAACAATTACAAATTTCCAGGCAAAAAAATCACCATAAACATGGCACCGGCTGATTTGCGTAAAGAAGGCTCCGCCTACGACCTTACTTTAGCCATTGGAATACTCGCGGCTTCTGACCAAATAAATACAGAAAAAATTGGAGATTATATTATTATGGGGGAACTTTCGTTGGACGGAAGCCTGCAACCCATTAAAGGTGCCTTGCCTATTGCCATTAAAGCACTTGAAGAAAATTTTAAAGGTTTTATTTTGCCTAAACAGAATGCTAAAGAAGCTGCAATAGTCAGTGATTTAAAAGTTTATGGCGTTGAAAATATTTTAGAAGTTATTGATTTTTTTGATGGAAAAACTGAACTTGAACAAACCATTATAGATGTTGAATTTGAATTTAACAAAAGTTTGGACAACCCTGAATTTGATTTTGCCGATGTAAAAGGGCAGGAATCCGTAAAACGTTCCATGGAAATAGCCGCGGCAGGCGGACACAACATTATTCTTATCGGCCCTCCAGGAAGCGGAAAAACCATGTTAAGCAAAAGACTGGCTTCCATATTGCCGCCAATGACAATGCAAGAAGCCCTGGAAACCACAAAAATACACTCTGTTGTCGGGAAAATAAAAGAAAGCGGCTTAATGTACCAACGCCCGTTTCGTTCGCCTCATCATACGATTTCTGACATCGCTTTGGTTGGCGGCGGCCAATACCCACAACCGGGAGAAATCTCCATGGCGCACAATGGTGTCTTGTTTTTAGATGAATTGCCCGAATTTAAACGCACCGTTTTAGAAGTGATGCGCCAACCTTTGGAAGACAGGGAAATAACCATTTCACGAGCTAAATTTTCGGTGACTTATCCCAGCAGTTTTATGTTGGTGGCAAGTATGAATCCATCTCCAAGCGGTTATTTTAATGATCCCGATTCGCCTAAAACCTCCTCCCCTTTTGAAATGCAACGTTATTTAAGCAAAATTTCCGGACCATTATTGGACAGAATCGATATTCATATTGAAGTGAATCCCGTTCCTTTTGAAAAACTTTCAGAAGAACAATTGAGTGAGCCAAGTACCGAAATTAGAAAACGTGTCACCAAAGCAAGGGAAATACAAACCAATCGTTTTACTGAATATGGAAATGTGCATCACAATGCGCAAATGAATGTGAAGCAAATCAGAAAATATTGCAAATTGATACCGGAATGCAGCGAATTGCTTAAAAACGCGATGGAAAGGCTAAGTTTATCTGCCAGGGCTTATGACCGAATTTTAAAAGTTTCGAGAACAATTGCTGATTTGGAAGGCGTTGCAGAAATTTCTACAGCTCACATTTCTGAAGCTATTCAATACCGAAGTTTGGATAGAGAAGGGTGGTTGGGATAAGCAATTGTTCATTAGCAATTGATTGTCTAAAGGTGTTGCGTTTTATATCTGAAAAGAACAATGCGAAGTGCCGAGAACCTGATTTAAAAAAAATTTCTTATATTTAATCCATTGATATATAATATATTGATGATATAATCCAACCCTTCGTAAACAAATACTAATATTTACTGTTTAAATTCTTTGGTAAAATAGTCAAAGATTTTTAACCAAAATAAATTAATTCTTAAACTTTTAATAAAATAATCTAAATTGAAAGTAATTAAATTATTAAATATCATTTTTAATTACAAATACATCATGTTCGGTGCAGAGAATTGCATAAATGT
>NZ_JBFFKM010000037.1:0-24547 GCF_041555395.1 Lutibacter sp.
ATTCCATAGGTAATCGCCACTTTTCAAAAATTGTTCAGCAGTTTCCAAGTTTGGTTTTTCTGTAAAATCAGTTACTTTTTTTATAGCATTTTCTGAAGGGCTAAACTTAATATATCCGTAACCGGTATTTGGCTCTGATGGTTTAATGCCTAGTGTTAACAACGCGTCATTTTCAGCACAAAAATTAAAAGCAGTTTGAACATTATTTAAAAATTCATGTTCATCTTCAATCCAATGGTCTGATGGAGCAATAATTAGAATTCCTTCCGGATTTTCATTATAGATTTTGAAAGCGCTGTACAAAATGCAAGGCGCTGTATTTCGCATAGCGGGCTCTAACAATATTTGTTTTGTTGTTATTGCTGGAAGTTGTTCCGTTATTATATTTTCATAAATTTTATTGGTGGCAATTAAAATATTTTTTGAAGGAATTAAGGTTTCAAAACGGTTCACTGTTTTTTGAATTAATGAACTTCCGGTTCCCAACATATCATGAAATTGCTTAGGGAATTGTTGCGTACTTATTGGCCAAAATCGAGAACCGACGCCTCCGGCCATAATCACTGCATAATAATTTTTATTCATTTATATAAGTTTTATTGGTACTACAAGCCTTCATTTATTTTGGTTGGTGATACCCTTTTGTTTAATATTCTTTATAAGCTTCTACTTCAGCATTTGGATTAAATAAATAAACCTTTTTACTGGCCATTTCAACACATTCAAATCGCGTTCTTCTTTGGGCTCCTTTTTTAAAAGATTTATTGTTGAAACTAAAAATGCTTCCGTTTTCTAACTCAAAGATAAAACTCTTTCCCGACTTTTCATTATACATGTTTAACGCACGGGTTAAATTGACGTCGGCTCCAGTGCTCGCTCTCGGATTTTTAAGGTAGTTTGCCAAATAGGGAAGCAGGTGCGACGGATAAATAGTTGGTTGCAAAAACGGCAACATTAAATGTTGAAAATTTTGTTTCCATTCCTTGCCATGCGGTTTCACTCTTTTGTGTTTTTTGAAAGTGATAAAATGCGCCAATTCGTGAATAAGCGTGAATAAAAACTGGTATTTATTTAATGTGTTATTTAGCGTAATTTGAAAATCGCCGTTTATTTTTCTTTTAAAATCACCATGTTTTGTTGCCCTGTTGTTTACTATTTTTATGTGAATAGGATGATTTGTTAGTATTTCTTCAACCAAATCAACTGAGTTCTCAGGAATGTATTTTGAAAGTATTTTCATAGTTTATTATGGCGTTGTTGAAGACACCTGTAAAATTTTTCCGTTGTAAAATTTGTTTCCGGTTAAGGCAAAATTATAAATATAATCTGCCATTTCTTCAGCTGAAACAGAAGCCTTGTAACCTGGGAATGCTTCTTCAAGCATTTCGGTTTGTACGGCGCCCAAAGCTAAAGCGTTAAATGCAATTTGATGTTCTTTGTATTCTTCTGCCAAAACTTCCGTTAACGTTAATAAAGCGCCTTTTGAAGAACTATACGCCGCCAATCCGGGAAATTTCATGCTTCCTTGTATGCCACCAATACTGCTGATATTTACCACGTGACTTCCTTTTCCTAAAAATGGAATGAGTAATCGCGTAAGTTCTGCAACGGCAAAAACATTGACTTTATAAACTTCTAAAAAGTCTTCTGAGGTTAAATTTTCAAATGATTTATTGATTAATTTTCCTGCATTATTTATTAGGATATCAACTTGTTTCCAGTTTTTACTGACAAAGTCTGTCACTTTTTTCAAGTCGTTTTCATTTGATAAATCCACAGAAATTGTAGTGATATTTTTCAGATTTAGATTTTCTAACGGTTTTGTATTTCTAGACAAGGCAAAAACATTGTAATTGTTTTTGGCAAACAGTTGTGCAAGTTCAAATCCAATTCCGCGACTTGTTCCGGTAATAATAATATTTTTCATATTAATTAAATATAATGTGTTGGTACGCTCCAATATCTGGAGGATTGGTTCTTATGCCACCTAAAATATCATTTGGGACTAAATATTGTCCTTCTTCACTTCCTTTTTGAATGGCTTCAGATTTTTCTCCAATAATCAATTCGTTGGCTGAAGGAGATTTAAAATTTGGATTACCATTATAAATGTTGTCAATATAATGAATAGGATCATTAAAATCTTTAACTCTAATCAGGTTATTTTTGAAGGAATAATTGAAAACAGTTCCCTCAACATTATCAATCACCAATTCAATAGTACTATTTCCATCAATAATGCAATTGGTGAAATTTGCTGCGTGCAAATTTCGTTTTTCAACAACTTGGGTGTTGTTTTTGTTGTAAGTGAAAAAGTTATTGATTAAAACACTTGGAGCTTGTCGAAAACTGTTATTCCAAAAATTTGCAAATGTTGAATGAACAAAATTATATGTCCCTCCAACAGTGCAGGCCAAAGACGATTGCCCGCTATTGTTAATCACCAAATTTTCCCCATAAATATTGGTTTCGCGACCCAGAATGCCAAAGTTGGAGCTGTTGTAAATCTGACTATTTTTAATAGTTAAAGTAGGAGTATCATTATTGCCGATAGAATCTGAAATAATTCCTGCGGATGCATTTTTTATGATGGTGTTTTTTATGCTGTTGTTTTTGCTTCCTGCACGTAACCAAATAGCGCCCCATTGTCCGGAAATTTCACTGAATTGCGACTCAAGCCTGTCACCTTCAATAAAAACCTCCTTATTTAATTCGCCATCAATAATCAAGGTTGCGTTTTTACTTACAATCAACCCTGAATTTGCATGAAAATGAATTTTTGCACCAGCTTCTATGGTCAGTGTTTTATTTTCAGGAACTGCGCAATACCCATAAATAACGTATGGTTTTTCATTGGTAAAACTGGTATTGTCATCAAGATAAAATCCGTTCACATTCAAATCTTCCCCATCCAATGTTGTTCCTATAGAAATTGTTTCAATAAAGCCATTTGCATTTTTTGAAGGAAATAAAAAATGGGCATCTTTAACCAAAGTAACCAATTTAACATCCTGTAAGTTTTCGCCATTATCAAAAATAATGGAATCTGTATAAATTGGATTTGAGACTTGACTAAAATCAATAGTGGTTTCAATAAAAATATACAGACTGTCTTTGGCTAAAATTTCTATATTTTCAAAAATTTTACCCGGAATTCCGTCAACATTCAGTCTGTAAAATGAACTTTCGCTTTTGCCAAGCGAAATAGATGGAATGGAGATATTTTTATTGCTTTTGTTATAAACTTTTAGATTGTAAGTGCTTGAGCCAATATTGGTAAAAACCGTATCTAAATAAACCGTGTCTTTTGAAAATGAAAGGTTGCCCGAACTTAGCTCCGCCGAAAAATCTTTTCTGCAAGAAGAAAAGACCAGCAACGTTAGCGCACATAATAAAGTTAAATAATAACGCATTCGGTTTGTTTTTGTAAAGGTAAAAATAAATTACAGCATATTATTTTTTAACCAATACGATTTCATACAATTTACTCCAATGTTTTCCGGTCACAAAAAGTCGGTTGTTTTCTTTATCAAAAGCAATACCATTAAGCACTTCATCGGCATCGTCTAATTTCTGTTCTTTTTCAATAGTGGTTTTTAAGCTGTTCAAATTGGCTACGCCTTCAACTTTTCCGGTGTTCGGATTTACAATTAAAATGGTGTTTTGCTGCCAAATATTTATGTAAATTAATCCGTTTACAAATTCCAGTTCGTTTAGTTTTTCAACTTTCCGCTCATTGGTATATACTTCAATATAACTTTCCTCAACAAGCGTTTCCGGATTCAAAAACCAAATATATTCCGTGCCGTCAGTTTTAATTAATTTTTCACCGTTATGAGACAATCCCCATCCTTCACGGCTTTTAGTATAATTAAACGTTTTTTCTTGCTCAAATGTATTTAAATCATACACAAAACCAATTCCGCCTTGCCAGGTTAATTGATATAATTTGTTGTTAAAAATAGTAATTCCTTCTCCAAAATATTGTGCGTCTAAATTTTGTTGCTGTAATACCTTTCCTGTTTTTAACGCAACTTTTCTAATGGAAGAACTTCCTTTTCTTCCCGTGCCTTCATATAAAAAGCCGTTTAAAAATTCCAATCCCTGTGTATAAGCATCTTTATCGTGCGGATAGGTGTTTATGATTTTATAGGTATAAATGTCAGGAGCTGAATCAGCCAAAAAATAAACAGTCTCCGCAACTTTCGTGGTTTTATTTTCATAAAAAACAATAGCGGTAATTACATGCTTTCCAAGTTTATAATCGTTAATTTTTAAAGTTACGGTATTGGCATCATTATTGATTTTTTTGTCATCTATTAAAAATTGGACGGAATCAATAGGCTTGTTGTTTTTTTCTGATACAGAAATGGTCAATTCCTTATTCGTCTGTATTTTTTTCGGGGCATTTATAATAAATTTATGTTCGCTTTTACAAGAGAATATGGCCATGAATATAAAAAAACTAAAAAATGATTTGCAAGACATAACTAAAATAGGAGTTTTATGCATTATTTATGTAAATAAAATAAATTATTTGTTTGAAGTTTCAAAAATATAGTTAAATTTGCAGTCTTAAAAATAAAAACACAATTAAAACGAGGTTACGATGAAAAAAGGTATACACCCAGAAAATTACAGAATGGTAGCATTTAAAGATATGTCTAATGAAGATGTGTTTTTGACTCGTTCAACAGTAAACACTAAAGAAACTCTTGAAGTAGATGGTATTGAATACCCTTTGGTAAAATTAGAGATTTCAAGAACTTCACATCCATATTACACCGGTAAAACTAAAATGGTTGATACTGCAGGACGTATTGATAAGTTTAAAACTAAATATGCTAAATTTAGTAAATAATTAGCAATGTTAAAATATTGAAAATCCTCAACGAAAGTTGGGGATTTTTTTGTTTATAGTCAAGATATTGGTTGGTATTATATTGGGCATCGTGTTGACACATAATTTGTTAAAATTTTTGTATTGGCAAAAATCACTATATTGCATATGAAAACTATTTAGTATGCCTATATATATGGATCGTCATAATGTCTCTGAAACTGTTACTGCGGAAAACGTAGCGCAATTACATCAGGCGGATTTAAAGATACAAGATAAATTTAAATGTAGAGGACTTACGTATTGGTTTGATGAAAACAGAAAAACTGCATTTTGTTTAATTGAAGCACCCAATAAAGAAGCTATAAAAGAAATGCATGACCAAGCTCATGGTGAGGTGCCACATAGAATAATAGAAGTTGATGACTCAATTGTAGAATCATTTTTGGGTAGGATTGAAGATCCTGTGAGAGCAAAGAAAACAGAATTAAATATTATAAATGATCCTGCTTTTAGAACAATAATGATTGCAGGATTAGATAAAATTTTTTTAAAAGAATCGATTTCCTATAAAACAGATCAATTATTACAACAGTTAAGTAATCTTTTTATTGAAACAATTAAAATCTTTGATGGAAGAATCGTAAAACAAAGCGCTAATTGTTTTTTAGTGTCGTTTGTTTCTGTCACCAAAGCTGTTTTGTGTGCATTGGAGCTTCAATCAGAATATAAAAAAATTACTTTTAAAATAGAAGATTCTAATTTGAAGTTAAAAATTGCCCTTGGAGCCGGTGTTCCTGTTGCTGAAAAGGAAGGCCTTTTTGAAGATACCATTGAATTGGTTGAATTGATATATAAATACACTAAAGGTCGCGTTGTTATAACAAATGAAGTTAAAGACCTATATGAAAGCGAAAATTCTAATAGATTTATTGATGATAAATTTATCAATGTTTTAAAGTCCTCTGATGAAGAATTTCTCAATATTTTAATGAGTTATACTGAAAAAAACTGGAATAAAACTGATTCAAAAGTGGATGACTTTTGTAAAGAGTTAGGATATAGCAAATCACGATTGTATAGAAAAATGATATTTATAACCGGTAAATCGCCAAATACTTTTATTAAGGAATACAGATTAAATATGGCATTAAAATTATTAAATAAGCAAATAGATAATATTTCTGAAATTGCATTTAAAACAGGTTTTAATAGCCCAACTTATTTTTCAAAATGTTTTAAAGAAACCTTTGGAATTCTTCCTTCCAATTTCACAAAAGAATCAATCAACAAAGCTTAAATTAAAATTTTTTAGACTTCATTCGGAATAGTTTTGAATCAAAATTGCGATTATTTGAACCAATTGTTGACTTAGTTATTAAGTTATTTGTTTAGTTTTGAGTTTCTTAGAGCTATTTTTTGCAAACCTCTATAAAAAATACTAACTAAAAAAATCAAAATATTATGTCAACATCTGTAAAAGACTTGAATGAATCTACTATTGAGACATTTGCCTCTACAATTAGAGGTGAATTAGTTTTTCCTCAAGATTCAAATTATAATGATGCACGCAAAGTGTACAATGCAATGATTAATAAACATCCAGGATTAATTGTGAAATGCGTGGATGTGGCTGATGTCATTAATTCCGTAAATTTTGGGAGAGAAAACAATTTGTTGGTTGCTGTTAGAGGCGGCGGGCACAATGGCGGTGGACTGGGAATCTGTGATGATGGGCTAGTAATTGATTTATCAGGAATTAAATTTATTCGTGTAGATACTTCAAATAATACTGTGAGGGTTGGAGGAGGAAACCTTTGGGGTGAAGTTGATCATGCGACTCATCCTTTTGGATTGGCGGTTCCTGCAGGAATAATTTCGTCAACAGGTGTTGGAGGTTTAACTCTTGGCGGTGGAGTAGGACATTTATCCAGAAAATATGGACTTACAATTGACAATCTGTTAGAAGCTGATATGGTTTTGGCTGATGGAAGTTTTGTGACTGTAAGTTCTAAACAAAACACCGATTTATTCTGGGCTATTCGTGGTGGTGGAGGAAACTTCGGAATTGTTACATCTTTTAAATTTAAAGCACATCCAGTTAAAAACGTAATTGGAGGTCCAACTTTATGGCCTATTGAAAAAACAGAAGAAATAATGGAATGGTACCACAAGTTTATTAATAATGCTCCTGACGATTTAAACGGTTTTATTGCGACTATGGTTATTCCTGGAGCGCCATTTCCAGAGCATTTACATAACAAGCAATTTTGTGGTATTGTTTGGTGCTATACAGGAGAGCCATCTAAATTCGATGAAATATTTAAACCAGTTTTAGCTTTAAACCCTTTATTTGCACATGTGGGTGAAATGCCTTATCCAGCTATTCAAACACTCTTCGATGGATTGATGCCCCCAGGTTTGCAGTGGTATTGGAGGGCTGACTTTTTTAACGAGTTAGGACAGGAAGTAAGAGCGCAACATTTAAAATTTGGCTCTAAAATTCCTACACCTCTTTCTCAAATGCATTTATATCCAATTAGTGGTGCTGCAAGTAGGGTTGCCAAGGATGAAACCCCATGGGCTTATCGAGATGCAAAATATGCAGGAGTAATTGTTGGTGTTTCTCCAAACCCTATAGATTCTGATAAAATTACAAAGTGGTGTAAAGATTATTGGGAAGCATTGCACCCTTATTCTTCTGGTGGCGCTTATTCAAATTTTATGATGGATGAAGGGCAAGATCGGGTAAAAGCAAGTTACAAGCACAATTATGAAAGACTAGTGAAAATTAAAAATCGATATGATCCTAATAATTTATTCCGTGTAAATCAAAATATTAAACCTTAAATAAATAATTATGAAACTACTAGCTATTAAATCAAATCTAAAAATAACTTTAGTCATTTCGATATTTTTAGTAATGTCAACTATTTTTGCTCAGCAAAATATAAGTAATGATGGTGAAATGTCTGTTTTAATTACACATAAAGATGCAGATTTACAATGGGGCCCTTGTCCGCCATTTATGCCTGAAGGCTGTTCTATTGCCATATTACATGGGGATCCTTCAAAAAGAAATTTAGATATTTTTTTTAAAGTCCCGGCAAACTCAGATATTCCAAATCATTGGCATCATTCTGCAGAACGTATGATTTTAATTTCAGGTGAATTGCATGTGACTTATGAAGGTGAAAACACTCAGGTTATGAAAGCAGGATCCTATGCTTATGGTCCGCCAACAAAACCTCATACAGCGAAATGTGTAAATTCAGGACCCTGTGTGTTATTTATAGCTTTTGAAGAACCCTTAGATGCTATTCCTTTAGTTATAAAAGAGTAAAAACAGGAGTATTCTTAGATTTCAAATAATCTAATTTATAAAAAAACCATCACTTTTAGTGATGGTTTTTTTTATGAATTATCAATAAATATGTTAGGCTAACATCGTAACCGGATTTTCAATAAATTGCTTCAAGGTTTGTAAAAATGCCGAGCCGGTAGCACCGTCAACGGTTCTATGATCGCAAGCCAAAGTAACTTTCATGGTGTTTCCAACCACAATTTCGCCATTTTTTACAACGGGTTTTTCAATAATTGCTCCGACTGAAAGTATTGCAGAATTTGGCTGATTGATAATAGAAGTAAATTCTGAAATTCCAAACATCCCAAGGTTAGATACTGTAAAAGTACTTCCTTCCATTTCTGCAGGCGTTAATTTTTTAGATTTAGCTCTTGTTGCCATATCCTTTATTTCTGCTCCAATTTGAGTCATACTTTTTTGATCTGTAAAACGAGTTACTGGCACAAGCAATCCATCTTCAACAGCAACAGCAACGCCAATATTCACGTGGTGGTTTATGCGCGTTCTGTCCTCAAACCATTGTGAATTTACTTTAGGATGTTTTTTCAAGGCCATAGCGCTTGCTTTTACAACCATATCATTAAAAGAAACTTTGATATCTGGCAATTCATTAATAAGTCTGCGTGATTCAATAGCATTGTCCATATTAATCTCCAGCATTAAATAGTAATGGGGTGCGGTAAATTTAGATTCCGTCAATCTTCGCGCAATGGTTTTGCGCATTTGAGAATTAGGAGTTTCTTCAAAACTTTCTTTTCCAGAAACAATCGGAACAGAAACTGCAGAAACAGCAGAAGCTGCTGTCGGCACATAATTTTCAACATCAGATTTTACAATTCTTCCGCCTTCCCCAGTTCCGGAAACGGTGGCCAGATTTATTCCTTTTTCTTCCGCTATTTTTTTTGCCAAAGGCGATGCGATAACTCTTCCCGATGCATTTATTGAAACTGGCGCTTGTACCGTTTCAGAAACTTTAATAGGTTCAGCAATCTCAGCTGTTTTTTCTGGAGCTTTTGTATCTTCAGTAGCTTTGCTTATACTTGGTGCAGATACCTTAAATTCTTTTATAATAGCATCAATATCTTCACCTTCTTCGCCAATAATAGCCAATAATGAATCTACAGGAGCACTTTCGCCATCTTTTAAACCAATGTATAAAAGTGTGCCTTCATTAAAAGATTCAAATTCCATTGTTGCTTTATCGGTTTCAATTTCGGCTAAAATATCGCCTTCTGAAATTTTATCGCCAACTTTTTTTAACCACTGTGCTACAACCCCTTCAGTCATTGTATCACTTAATCGCGGCATTGTTATAATTTCTGCCATTTATCTATGTTTTAAAAACGGATAATCTTTTTGTTCGTAAACAATATCATATAATAATTGCTTATCAGGATATGGAGATTCCTCAGCAAATTGCACACATTCCTCCACTTTATCTTTCACCTTTTGATCCCAAGCTTTAATTTCTTTATCCGAGGCGTATTTTTTTTCTTTAATAACAGCCAGTACTTGAGAAATAGGATCTATTTTACGATACTCATCAACTTCATCCTTGGTTCTGTATTTCTGAGCATCACTCATAGAATGACCTCTGTAACGGTATGTTTTTATATCGAGTAACGTTGGGCCGTCGCCTCTTCTGGCGCGCGCAATAGCTTCATCCATAGCTTCAGCAACTTTAACCGGATTCATTCCATCTACAGGTCCACAAGGCATTTCATAGCCCAAACCAAGTTTCCAGATATCTTCATGATTAGAAGTTCGGCTAACAGAAGTTCCCATAGCATAACCGTTGTTTTCGCAAATAAATACCACAGGGAGTTTCCAGGTTATAGCCATATTAAAGGTTTCGTGCAAAGAACCTTGTCTGGCTGCTCCATCTCCAAAATAAGTCAAGGTAACGCCATCACCGCCAAAATATTTATCGGCAAAAGCCAAACCTGCGCCTAAAGGAATTTGACCACCTACAATTCCGTGACCGCCATAAAAATTATGTTCAGGAGAAAATATGTGCATAGAACCACCCATTCCACGTGAAGTTCCAGTGTCTTTCCCCATTAATTCTGCCATAATTCTTTTAGGATCAACACCCAAGCCAATTGGTTGAACGTGATTTCTATAAGCAGTGATCATTTTGTCATTTTTTTTCATGACATGCAAAGCACCTGCCAAAACAGCTTCTTGTCCATTATATAAATGCAGAAAACCTCTAACTTTCTGCTGAATATAAAGTGCTGCCAATTTATCTTCGAATTTTCTCCAAAACAACATGTCTTTATACCAGTTGATGTAGGTTTCTTTCGTTATTTTTTTCATTTATAAAAAATATAAGTTAAGGTCGAACTGCAAAAATACTATTTTGCAGATTAGTAATTAAGCAAACCTCTATTTTTTTTACTATAATGTTTTCGTAAAAAGACATGAAACAGAAAAATATTGCTTTAAAGACGTCATTATAATTTTTCCATGTTTTTTGGTAATTAATCTAAATATAGATCAATAAGGCAATAATTTTAAAATTGTCCGTTATATAAAGATAAAATTAAAGATTACACTACAGTTGTGGGGACGATGATTTCTTTAATTTATGTTTTTGAGTTAATTTTCTGATTGACATGTAGATTAAAAAGTAAGAATAATATACTACAGTTGTGGGGACTACAAATATTATTACTATGATGTACACAATCAGAAACAAAAAAGTCTCGAGATTTCTCGAGACTTTTTTTTAGTGTTATGGCATAATATTCTGTTTATGCTTCCATATAATCTTCAATAGGGTTACAAGAACAAATTAAATTTCTATCACCTAACGCATTATCAACTCTTGCCACAGATGGCCAAAATTTATTCTCTCTTATATATGGAAGTGGAAAAGCAGCCTGTTCACGAGTATAAGAATTATTCCATTCATTGGCCGTAATCACACTTTCCGTATGAGGTGCGTTTTTTAACATAGGAATTAAAACGCCATCGTTATCCATAATTTCACTTTTTATGCTAATAAGGGTATCACAAAAACGATCTAATTCTTGTTTTCCTTCACTTTCTGTAGGTTCAATCATTAAGGTGTCATGAACCGGAAATGAAAGTGTTGGGGCGTGAAATCCATAATCCATCAATCGTTTCGAAATATCCGTAACATCGGCTCCAAAGTTTTTATATTCTCTAAAGTCAACAATCATTTCATGAGCTGAAAATCCATTTTCTCCTGTATATAAAATTTTAAAATGTTTCTCTAACCTAGATTTCATGTAGTTGGCATTCAAAATGGCATACATCGTAGCTTGTTTTAATCCGTTTGAACCTAACATTTTTATATAGCTGTAAGAAATCAGCAAAACCAAAGCTGAGCCCCAGGGGGCCGAAGAAATGCCAGTAATTCCTTGTTCACCGCCAGTTTTAATGATTGGATTTGAAGGTAAAAAAGGCGCTAAATGTTTTGCGACACAAATTGGTCCAACGCCTGGACCTCCGCCGCCGTGAGGAATTGCGAAAGTTTTGTGCAGGTTAAGATGGCATACATCTGCACCAATTGTAGCCGGATTTGTCAATCCAACCTGGGCGTTCATATTGGCACCATCCATATAAACTTGTCCGCCATTATCGTGAATAATTTTAGTAATTTCTTTAATTGAACTTTCAAAAACACCATGTGTAGAAGGATAAGTGACCATTAAAGCAGCCAAACTGTCTTTGTATAATGCTGCTTTTTCTCGAATATCATCTACATCTATATTTCCCTGTTCGTTAGTTTTAGTAACAATCACCTTATATCCGGCCATCACTGCTGAAGCAGGATTAGTTCCGTGAGCTGATGAAGGAATTAAACAAATATTTCTGTGACCGTTTCCTTTTGATTCGTGGAATGCTTTAATAACCATCAATCCCGCATATTCACCTTGTGCACCTGAATTTGGTTGTAATGAAGTGGCGTAAAAGCCTGTTATTTCATTTAGCGCTTCTTCCAATCCTTTGATGACTTCCTGATAACCCTGCGCTTGTTCTTTAGGCACAAATGGATGCATATTTCCCCAACTTGGTGAACTTATCGGAAACATTTCAGAAGCGGCATTTAATTTCATAGTACAAGAGCCTAATGAAATCATGGAATGTGTTAATGAAATATCCTTTCTTTCCAATCTTTTGATAAAACGCATCATTTCGGCTTCTGAATGGTAATTTTCAAAAACTTCATTTTCCATAAATGAAGAAGTTCTTGCAAATTTTGAAGGAATGGTATTTTCAGAAATGGAATTTAAAACTATTGGTTTTTTACCTTCTGCTTCTGCTAAAATGGCAAGTATTTCATTAATATCTGCTAAATTAGTAGTTTCATTCACAGAAATACTAACTTGATTTTTTGAGGGATAATAAAAATTTATTTCATTTTTTTCTGAAATTTCTTTAACCTTTGCAGCACTTGAAACTTCAATAAGTAAAGTGTCAAAATAGGTGCTGTTTAATTGTTTTAAACTTAGATCTTTTAAACCGTTATTTAAGGTTGAAGCTAAGTTTTGAATGTTGGTTGAAATATATTTTATTCCTTTTGGTCCATGGTAAACACCATACATACCAGCCATAACAGCTAATAAAACCTGAGCAGTACAAATGTTTGACGTTGCTTTTTCACGCTTTATGTGTTGTTCTCTGGTTTGTAAAGCCATACGCAAGGCGCGGTTTCCGTTTTTGTCCACAGAAACTCCAATTATTCGCCCTGGTAATGCACGTTTGTATTCTTCTTTTGTTGCAAAATAACCTGCGTGCGGACCACCATAGCCCATTGGTATTCCAAATCGTTGTGTAGTTCCAACTACCACATCTGCACCCCATTCTCCTGGAGGCGTTAAAAGTGATAAACTCAATAAATCAGCCGCTACAGCTATTTTGGCATCAACAGCTTTAGCTTTTTCAACAAATTTTGTATAATCATAAATTTGTCCGCTTTTTCCTGGGTATTGAATAAGCACCCCAAATATTTCATTGGTAAATTCAAAATTTTCGTGATTTCCAAATACAAGTTCTATACCTAATGGGGTAGATCGCGTTTTTAAAACATCAATAGTTTGCGGCAATACTTCATTAGAAACAAAGAATTTTGATGCATTGGCATTTACCTGCTTGCGGGATCTTGAATTGAACAGCATTAACATAGCTTCTGCAGCCGCTGTTCCTTCATCCAATAATGATGCATTGGCTATTTTTAATCCTGTTAAATCACTTATCATTGTTTGGTAAATGATCAAAGCTTCTAACCGGCCTTGTGAAATTTCAGCCTGATAAGGCGTGTAAGAAGTGTACCATCCCGGATTTTCTAAAATATTGCGTTGAATAACTCCAGGTAAAATGGTTGGGTGATACCCCAAGCCTATATAATTTTTAAATAGCTTGTTTTTATTGGCAAGTTTTTGAATGAATGTTGAAAACTCAAACTCACTCATCGCTTTTGGTAAATTTAACTCATGAGCCAATCGAATATCTGTTGGTATTGTTTTGTCAATTAATTCATCTAATGATTGAACACCAATAGTCGCAACCATTTCTTTCACCTCATTTTTTCGAGGTCCAATATGTCTTAAAACAAAGGAATCTGTTCTCATGTATGTTTTGGTGTTTTTTTATTTTAATGATTCCAAATTTAATGAAAATTATAGAATGAACATACCATTCAGATTACTTTATTATAATATTTTGTTAACCAAGAAATTTATTATAATTGCAAATAAGTACTTTTGTTTCATGCGGTTATTAAAAAAAATACTTGATTTTTATATTTTTAGCAATATTCATGTGGCGCTGGCCGGATTTTCAATAACGAAAATCACGCTGATTAACTTTGGAATAGAGGGTCGTTTAACGCCATTTTTTGTGGCTTTTTCTATACTGTTAGTTTATAACTTTATTCGTTATTATGAAATTAAAAAACAAGGATTGAATTGGCTTAAAAGCTGGTTTTTTGAGAATTTTAATAAAATAACCATGCTTTCGATTTTGTCAATTTTGGGATTGGGTTATATTTCTTTTTTTGCCGATTTTAACCTAAAATCGTTTTTCATACTTTTTCCTTTTGCTTTTATGACGTTGTTTTATGCAATACCATTATTTAAAATTGGGAAATTGGAAGTTTCATTCAGAAATTTTCCTGTGATAAAGATTTTTAGTATTACCGTAGCTTGGGCAGGTATTTCTGTATTTTTTCCATTGTATGAAGCGGATTACCAATTTACTTCCGAAGTTTTTCTGGAATTTATTCAACGGTTTTTTATACTCTTGGCAATTACAATTCCTTTTGATATTCGTGATGTTGAGGCAGATTCAAAAGAGTTAAAAACGTTGCCTCAAATTTTGGGAATAACCAACTCGAAAGTTTTGGGAACTTTATTGTTGTTTGGATTTGTTTTATTGGAAATTTTCAAAGAAAATTTTACGTACATTGGTTTGCTGATATTACTTATTGTCTTAATGATTTCGGGACTTTTTTTGTGGTTTTCCTCGCCAGAAAGATCTCGGTATTACACGAGTTTTTGGGTAGAATCCGTACCTATATTTTGGTTTGGGTTTTTAGTGTATTTTAATAATTTAAATTAAATTTTATGGAAAATAAAAACCTAAAGTATTTTGAAGTGAATAAAGACACTTGGAACAAAAAAGTGGGCATTCATATTAAATCAGCATTTTATGATGTTGAAGGTTTTATAAATGGAAAAACGTCCTTAAACAAATATGAATTGGAAGAGTTGGGTGAAGTGAAAGGAAAGTCGTTATTGCATTTGCAATGTCATTTCGGTCAGGATACTTTAAGTTGGAGCAGGCTGGGAGCTAAATGTACAGGCATTGATATTTCTAATGAAGGGATAAAAAACGCGAAATTTCTAAATGAAGAATTGGGTTTAGACGCGATTTTCATTGAAAGCAATTTGTATGATGTGCCCCAAAATGTGAAAGGTGAATTTGATATTATTTTCACTTCGTATGGCGTTGTTGGCTGGCTGCCCGATTTAAAAACATGGGGAGAAATTATTGCCGGAAAACTTAAACATGGAGGTGTTTTTTATTTGATTGAATTTCATCCTATTGTTTGGATGTTTGATTATTTGCAAACGCCGTCAAAACTAAAATATCCTTATCAGAATAGTGAAGTAATTTATGAGGAATACAAAGGAACATATACCAATAGAGATGCAGCTATAATTAGTAAAGAATATGGTTGGAATCACGGCTTGGGTGAAGTTGTTTCAGCTTTGACAGCCGCCGGACTTCATATTGAATTTTTGCATGAATTTAAAAAATCGCCTTATCATATTTTTCCGGAAATGATGGAGACAACAGATGGAATGTTTGTGCAAAATGGTGGTGAAAAATTATTCCCGTTGCTCTATTCCATAAAAGCAACTAAAAAATAAAAGGCTTCCGATTTGGAAGCCTTTTTATGGAATTTACTTTAAAAGTTTTTCGATTTTTTCTCTTTCTTCTTCAGCCAAAGCGCCGTCAACTAAAATTCTTCCGCTGTATTCATCAGTAATTATTTTTTTGCGACTTGAAATTTCAACTTGTCTTTGTGGTGGAATTGTAAAAAATGACCCGCCTGAAGCGCCTCTGTCAATGGAAACAACCGCTAAACCATTTTTAACATTTGTTCTGATTCTATTGTAGGCCGCTAATAAATTGTCATCAATTAATTGAGCATATTCTTTAGATTTTGAGACCAAAATATTTTCTTCTTTTTCGGTGTCGCTCATAATATCATTCAACTCAGCTGCCTTATGTTTAAGCAATTCTTCTTTTCTGGCAAGGTTTACTTTTGTACCTTCAATAACTTCGTTTTTTTGCTCAATTTTAGCTCTGTGCTCTTTAATTCTTTTTTCAGCAAGTTCAATTTCAAGTTCTTGAAATTCAGTTTCTTTACTTATTGAATTGAATTCTCTGTTGTTACGAACTTTCTTTTGTTGTTCCGTATATTTTTTAACCAATGTGTTTGCTTCATCAATCACCAACTTTTTGTCAGTAATTTCTTTTTTTAGGACAGCTACTTCTTCGTCTAAATTAACAAGTCTTTTATTTAAACCAATAACTTCATCTTCTAAATCTTCAACTTCTAAAGGTAATTCACCTCTTACGCTTTTAATTTCATCAATTCTTGAATCAATTAATTGCAAATCATAAAGAGCTCTTAACTTTTCTTCAACAGTAACTTCTTTGCTTTTAGCCATATTATAAGTAATAAATTGGATTTGTGTTTTTTTGCGATAAAATGATTGCAAAATTAGGAAATTTTTTTGTAAGTATGTCAACTAAAAGATTTTTTGTGAATTGTTCACTCTCATAGTGACCAATATCTGCAATAACCAGTTTATTTTCGGCTTTGTAAAAATCGTGATATTTTAGGTCGGCGGTTACATAAATATCAGCACCCGCCTCAAGGGCCTTCTCAATGGCAAAACTTCCGGATCCGCCTAAAACAGCAACTTTTTTAATAGGTTTCCCTAATAATTCCGAATGGCGAATGCCTTTTGTATGCATGGTGTTTTTTAAGAAAATTAAGAAGTCAATTTCACTTTTTTCTTCTTTCAATTCACCTATCATTCCTAATCCAATTTCCTGGTTTGCATTTTCTAACGAAACAATTTCATAGGCAACTTCTTCATAAGGGTGTGACTTAAATAACGCGGAAACGACATTTTTTTCCTTATGTTTTTCAAAAACGACCCCAATTAAGGTTTCATTTTCAGTATGTAATATTCCTTTTTCTCCAACAAATGGATTGGAATTTTCGTTTCCTCTAAAAGTACCAAAACCTTCTGTGTTAAAACTGCAATTATCGTAATTTCCAACATTTCCTGCACCTGCGTTAAAAAGTGCTTGCCTTACTTTTTCAGCCGCTGCAATTGGCGCATAAGTAGTCAATTTTTTAAGCGTATTTTTTTGTGGAATCAATATTTTTTTGTTTTTCAGACCTAACATTTCACAAATTTTTGCATTTACGCCTTCAATTGAATTATCTAAAGCCGTATGCATCGCATAAATAGAAATGTTATTTTTAATAGCTTTAATCACAGAGCGCTCCACATAATTTTTGCCATTTAGTTTTTTAAGTCCGGAAAACAGGATGGGGTGAAAACTGACTATTAAGTTGCAATTGTTTTCTATGGCTTCATCAACTACGGTTTCTAAAGTGTCCAGTGTTACTAAAATTCCAGTTACTTCAGTGTTGAAGTCACCAACCAACAAACCTACATTGTCAAAATCTTCAGCATAATTCAAAGGCGCAATTTTTTCAATACACGCTGCAATATCTTTAATTTTCATAGTTTCAAAAGTGTTAGGGAAACAAAGATAAAATTTACCAAAGAAAGTTTAAGGATTTATACAGAAATTTTGCGATTTGTTCGTATTTTCGCTTGTGGTGGACTTTATAAGAAAAATAGCGTATCCGTTTTCAATATTGTATGGATTAATTACAAGTTTGCGTAATTATTTATACGATGTTACTTTTTTAAAATCTACGCATTTTAAAACGCCGACTATTGTTGTCGGAAACTTAAGCGTTGGCGGAACTGGTAAAACCCCGCAAATAGAATATTTAATCGATTTACTGAAAGATGGCCACAAAATTGCGATTTTAAGCAGAGGCTATAAAAGAAAAAGCAAAGGTTTTTTAATGGCCGATGATAAAGTTACTGCTGAAATGATGGGTGATGAACCTTTTCAAATTCATTTGAAATACCCTGAAATAATTGTTTGTGTTGATGCCGATAGGACTAACGGAATTAATCAATTGGAGCAAATGGAAAATCCGCCGGAAATTATTTTGCTGGATGATGCCTTTCAACATAGAAAAGTACGGGGGGGGGTTAATATGGTGTTAACCACGTATGCTCATTTATATGTAAACGATATGATGTTGCCAACAGGTAATTTACGTGAGAAAGCCTCAGGAGCAAATAGGGCACAAGCTATTATTGTCACTAAATGTCCAGTTGATCTTTCCGAAAATGAGCAAACAGAAATAATTAAAAAGTTACACCCGAAAGACTATCAGCAGGTATTTTTTACGACCATAACTTATGATATGCAATTAAAAGGCAAATCAACTTTGGATTTAAGCGAATTGTCTGATTTTGAAATTGTATTGGTTACAGGTATTGCAAATCCAAAGCCATTTACTGAGTTTTTAAATAGTAAAATGCTTAACTTTAAACATTTGGAATATCCTGACCATCATTATTTTAATTTAAATGACATTGCTGAAATAAATTCAGCATATAATTCGTTAACTTCAAAAAATAAAATAATTTTAACAACCGAGAAGGATTATGTCCGTATTTTTGGAAAACTAAAAAACTTGCATTACATCTCAATAAAAACAACATTTATAACTCATAAAAATGAGTTTGACAATCTTATAAAAAATTATGTGGAACAAAGTTCAGGAAACAGTAAAATTCTTACAAAATAAAGGAATTTCAAAAGCAGATTACGGTATTATTTTAGGAACAGGATTGGGAAATTTAGTAGAGAAAATTGATGTTGAATTCTCAATTTCTTATAAAGAGATTCCTAATTTTCCTGTTTCAACAGTTGAAGGCCATTCTGGTGAATTGATTTATGGGACAATCGGCACTAAAAAAGTGATAGCGATGCGTGGCCGTTTTCATTATTATGAAGGGTGGACTATGGAACAAACTGTTTTTCCGGTGCGCGTAATGAAATTTTTGGGCGTTGAAAATTTAATTGTTTCAAATGCTTCAGGCGGTGTGAATCCGACTTTTAAAGTTGGTGATATTATGATCATAACAGATCATATTAATTTTATGCCCGTGCATCCTTTGCACGGTAAAAATGACGAACGTTTTGGACCTAGATTTGTTGATATGCACGAAGCTTACAGCAAAAAAATGATTGCTAAAATGGAGCAAATAGCGCTTAAACTGAATATTCCAGTTCATAAAGGCGTTTATTTGGCTTTGCAGGGGCCAACTTTTGAAACGCCTGCAGAATATAAAATGGTAAAAATTTTAGGCGCAGATGCGGTTGGAATGTCAACTGTGCCTGAAGTTATCGCTGCAAAACATATGGGTATGACTTGTTTTGGAATTTCGGTGATTACAGATTTGGGTGTTGAAGGAATTGTTGAAGCCGTTTCACACGAAGAAGTTCAAAAAGTAGCAAAAATTGCAGAGAAAAAAGTGGGTAAGCTGGTAGAGGAATTTATAAAAGATTAAAGGTCAAAGGAAATAATTTCTAAAATTTCAATACTCTTTATTCACTTCTGAATTTTCGTAGTATAAATTTCTAACAATACCGTCGGCAAGACCAATTTTTGGAACAAATATTTTATTTGCGCCACTCCATTGCATTATCGATAAATAAATTTTGGTTGCCGGTATAATTACATCGGCTCTATCTGGATTTAAATCCAGTTTTGTAATTCTTTCTTCGTATGTTAAATTACTTAAAAATTCTAATTGGTTTTTTATGTAGCTTAAATACAATGGTTTGCCTGTTGGCCTTCCGGAGAGTTTGAAAACTTTATTAATGTTTCCTCCTGAACCAATTACCGCTATTTTTTTTAAATTTTTAGTATTTTCTTTAATCCAAAGCTCAATGCTTTTCCAAATATTTTTAAATTCTTTGCTGTCGTCTAATAAACGCACGGTGCCTATTTTAAATGATTTGGATTTGATGATTTTTCCTTTAGAAAAAAGCGTTATTTCTGTGCTTCCGCCTCCTACATCAACATATAAATAGGAATTATGAATAGTTATTATAGTACTTAAATCTGTTCCGAAAATTAGATTAGCTTCCTTTTTTCCATCTATGATATCAATCTTAACAGAAGTTTTTTGAAAAATTTCATTGGCAACCTCATTTCCATTGACAGCTTCCCTCAAAGCTGATGTAGCGCAGGCTTTATATTTTTGAACACCATGAACTTCCATTAATAATTTGAAAGCTTCCATAGCCTTTATCATTCTTATTTTATTTTCTTCTGAAATTTTTCCACTAAGAAAAGTATCAGCCCCTAAACGAATTGGAACGCGAACCAATGCCGATTTTTTGAAACTTGGTTCTTGGCTACGATTTTGTTCTGTTATGACATTCATTAACAACAATCTTATGGCGTTAGAACCAATATCAATACCGGCAAGTTTTTCAATTTTCAAAATAGTGCTATTTATAATTTTTAGGAAATTCTGTTAAAAAGGTTTTTCCTGATTTAATGTCTTTCCAATGATTGGTGTCGAATTTAATGCCTACAACCCCGCAAGTTGGCACATTGTCTAAATGAATACTTCCAAATTTATTTACAAAATCGCTAATGCCATGATCGTGACTAAAAATAATGGCCGAATCAAATCCATCATCCAATGCTTTTACGGTTTTTATTAAATATCCATCACTGAAATTGAATAACGATTTGCTTATTCTAAGATTTGCAAGCGGAAAATTAAAAGTATAGCAAAAAATCATGCCCGTATGCAATGCCCTGTTTGCGCAACTTGCGATAAACACATCTGGAGTCGAAATCTTTTTTTGAAGCACATTTGAAATCAAATAGGCATCATTAATTCCGCGTTCTTTCAAAGGTCGGTCAATATCTTTAACGCCTTTATATTCCCAAGAAGATTTTGCGTGCCTAACAATATAAAGTGTTTTCATTTTGTTTTTTATTGAGTTTCAAAGATAATATTTAAGGAGCCAATCGCTCAATTTTCCAATTATAATCTTCTTGTAATGTATATCTGATTCTGTCGTGCATACGATTTGGACGTCCTTGCCAAAATTCAATGCTAACTGGTTTTACAAGAATGCCTCCCCAATACTTTGGACGAACAATTTCCTTGTTTTCGAATTTTTTTTCAAAGGAAGCCAAGCGTTCATCCAAAAAATCACGAGACGGCACCACTTCACTTTGGTCTGAAGCCCAGGCACCTAATTTACTTCCTTCAGGCCTGGATTCGAAATAACCATCGGATAAATTTTCGGAAAGCTTTTCAGCAACACCTTTTATAATAATTTGTCGCTCAATATTGGGCCAGAAAAAAGAAACACAAACATTTGGGTTTAATGCAATAGCCTTTCCTTTTTCACTGTCATAATTGGTGAAAAAGATAAAACCTTCCCATGTATACTTTTTTAGAAGTACCATTCTTGTTTTAGGGAATCCGTCGATACCAATTGTTGAAACTGCCATAGCATTCACTTCCGTATCACCGCCAAATTCTTCGACTTCATAAAACCATTTTTGAAATAATTCCATAGGATTGTCCGTAATTCCTTCTTCAGAAAGTTCGCTTTTTTGGTAATTTTTCCTATAATTGCTTAAATCGCTTTCCATATATCAAAATTAGAAAATCTTTAAATGTTTATTTTTCGGCAATGTTTTCATTACTTTTCCTTATAAAAAGCAAGCCCGTAAAGGTAAGCAATCCGTTTACAATTAAAAGCTCGTAGCCAAAAACATACCCATTTAAAAGCTGGGTTGAATAGCTATTTAAAAAATAGGTGAGTAGCACCGATACAACAGCCACAATCCACACCAAAGAATCCTTTATGTGGATTTTTGTAAAAATTCCAAAAGCAAATAATCCTAAAAGGGGGCCGTAAGTATAAGACGCAACTTGCAAAACGCTGCTGATTACATTTTCTTTGAGTACATATCTAAAAATAATGATTACAATAATCAGAACAATGGAAATTGCAATATGGGTTTTTTTTCGAATGGCTGTTTGCTTTGATTTTTCTCTATTTTCAATGTTCAAAAAATCGACGCAATAGGAGGTAGTCAAGGCAGTTAATGCACTGTCGGCACTTGAATACGCTGCTGCGATTAAACCCAAAATAAAAAAGACACCAATATAAATTCCTAAACCGCCTTTAAGCGCAATTTCGGGAAATAATAAATCGGTTTTAATTGCACCATCAACAACCGGAATTGCAATGCCAAATTTTTCGGCATAAATAAATAACAAAGCGCCTAGAGTTAAAAATATAAAATTGACAACGATAAGCACTAGTCCCAGTGAAATTACGTTCCATTGTGCTTCTTTGGTGTTTTTACAGGTCAGGTTTTTTTGCATCATGTCTTGATCTAAACCAGTCATTGCAATGGCAATAAACATTCCGCCTAAAAATGATTTTACAAAATGTTTCTTGCCATTAAAATCATCGGTAAATAAAATTTTACTGTAATGTTTGAATTCTTCTGAAGCAAAAACATCTGAAACAGACCAATTTAATTTGTTCAGAATTATAAAAATGGTAGCAAATAAAGCAAAAAGCATAAAAGCAGTTTGCAAAGTATCAGTCCAAACAATTGTTTTAATTCCTCCTTTAAAGGTATAAATCCAAATTAAGAGAATTGAAAGAATAACGGTAATTTCAAACGGAACATTCCAAGCATCAAAAATAAAATACTGTAAAACTGAAGCAACCAAGAATAATCTGAAAGCAGAGCCTAAAACTCTGGACACAAAAAAGAAAAAAGCACCTGTTTTATGGGTAATTGGCCCAAAACGATGTTTTAAAAACTCGTAAATTGAAGTAACCTGTAAATTATAATAAATAGGAATCAGCACATAAGCAATCACTAAATAGCCAAATAAATAACCAAATACAATTTGCATATAGCTAAATTGCGAGCTTTGTACCCAGCCAGGAATCGAAATAAAGGTTACGCCGGAAAGGGAAGCTCCAACCATTCCAAATGCAACAATGTACCAAGGTGATTTTTTGTTGGCTTTAAAAAAGGTTTCATTACTATCGTTTTTTCCCGTTAAATAGGCTATCAAAAGTAGTATACAAAAATAAACAGCTATGAGTGAAAGAATATAAATTGGCTTCATTAACTAATTTTAATATTAGATTCAACAAAGAAAGTAAAATTATTGAGAATATCTTTCCTAATTGTATATTTGCGGCATGAACTTTTCTTCAAAAATTTTAGAAAATGCGGTGAATGAAGTTTCTCAATTGCCCGGAATAGGTAAAAGAACCGCATTGCGATTGGTTTTGCATTTGCTAAAGCAACCGGCATCACAAACGCATCAGTTGGCGGCAGGACTTACAAAATTAGTAGATGAAATAAAAATTTGTGAAAAATGCCATAATATTTCTGATGTAGAGGTTTGTGAAATTTGTGCAAATCTGTCCAGAAATTCAGAAATTATTTGTGTTGTTGAAGATGTGCGTGATGTCATGGCTATTGAAAACACTTCCCAATATAAGGGTTTGTATCACGTTTTGGGCGGAAAAATTTCTCCAATTGAAGGCATCGGGCCTCATAATTTAACCATTGACAGTTTGGTTACAAAAGTAAAATTAGGAATGGTAAAAGAAGTTATTTTTGCGCTAAGCTCTACCATTGAAGGAGATACTACAATCTTTTATATTTTTAAACAATTAGAAGTGCTAAATATTAAAACTTCAACCATAGCGCGAGGAATAGCGGTAGGTGATGAGCTTCAGTATGCCGATGAGGTTACTTTAGGCAGAAGTATTGTGAACAGAATTCCTTTTGAAAAATCTTTATAATTTCAAACGACTTAGTTGTTTTTTTCTATACTGATTCTGGCATCAACAGCAAAAATTTCTGTAGAATTTCCTAAAAGCGGATTTAAATCCAATTCTGCTATTTCCGGAGCAGCCATTAATAAATCGGAAACTTTTACAATAATTTCTGCAAAAAGACTTTCATTTACGCCTTCCTGATTTCTTATGCCTTGAATTATTTTATACGATTTTAAATTTTGAATCATTTCTGAGGCTTCTGTTTTTGAAACAGGCGCTAACGAAACATTAATGTCTTTTAAAACTTCAATATAAATGCCACCCAAACCACACAAAACCATATGTCCGAAATCATCCTCTTTTTTAGCCCCAATAAAAAGTTCAATTCCTTTTTTCATCGGTTGAAGTAACACGGCTTTTGCACCGTTAATTTGCATAATTTTCTCAAAAGACGCCGTCAGTTTTTCAACAGAATTAATGTTTAAAACAATGCCGCCAACATCCGATTTATGAATGGGCCCCACCACTTTCATCACCACAGGAAACCCCATTTTTTTTGCTTCGACAATACAAGAGTTTATATCTGTACAAATGGTTTCAATTACAATTGGAATTTTTGCCGCGGTTAACAATTCTTTTACTTGCTGAGGCTCTAAATAGCCGTTGGTTGCTTCCTTAATTATTGTTCTAATTGCTTCTAAATCAATAACTGTTTTTGATATTTTTGTAGCAATTGGTTTGGCTGTTTTATATATTTTAGCCAAGGCATTTCCAAATAAAACTTCATCAGGAAAATTGATATTTCCTTTTGAAATAAAATAATTGATTTC
>NZ_JBFFKM010000038.1:0-23759 GCF_041555395.1 Lutibacter sp.
ATTGGGTGCTGGTGGATTAACTGATATTGATACAGCTACCCTAACTGCAACTTTAAACCTTCATGTAGTTGGTGGCGCCAATGTAACTGCAGATATGCTTTCTGATGCTATGACGGTTACTACTTTAGGAGGCGATATTACAGCTGACATTACTGGAGGTGCAAAATTAACAGATGCCAATGGAAGAATCAGCAATATTATTGCTGTTGATGTACAAGCTTCAAATGGCGTTATTCACGCAATTGACAAAGTCATATTGCCAGATCTGAATTAATACTTTTTTTCTAATTTAATTACAAATACTTAAAAAGCTTTCTTTAAATTTAAAGAAAGCTTTTTATTTTGCTACAGGAAATTTCCCCAATTGTCCCCATTCTGCCCAAGAGCCATCGTATAAAACCTTTTTGTTTTCTAAAATCAGTTCACTTGCCAACAAAATAATGCAGGCAGTAATTCCGGAGCCACAAGTGAAAGCCAAAGGTTGATTTTCAATATTTAAATTTTTGAAAATTTTCTTCAGTTCCTTTTCAGGTTTCATTTTTCCATTATTCAATACTTTTTCAAAAGGAAGATTTATGGAATTTGGAATGTGACCGCTCAACATATTTTCTCTTGGCTCAGGGATAAGACCACCAAATCTTTCTTGGGAACGGGCATCAACAACCAGCATCTTTTTTGAATCAATATTTTCTAACAAAGTAATGGCGTCAGCAACCAAATCAGCATGATATTTTGCCGTAAAATTTCCTGAAAAAATTTCGTTTTTAGCAATTGATTCTGTTGGGTAATACTCCTTTTTCCAGGCTGACAATCCGCCGTCCAAAACAGTAATTTCAGCATGTCCCATCACCTTAAACAACCACCATACTCTTGGGCTTGTGTAAATTCCCAAATTATCATAAACAACAATTAAACTGTCATTATTAATCCCTAATTTCCGGCATTCTTCTTCAAAAACCCTTTCATTGGGAATCATATTTGGAATGGCATTTTCCTTATCTAAAAACACCCCCTCCATATCAAAATAGTGAGCACCTTCAATTTTAATATTCGTAAATTCAGGAATTAAATTGGATTTATTTTCCCTCGGACTGGCGTCTAAAATAACAAGATTTGGATTTTCCAGATTTTCAAAAAGCCATTTTGCCGAAATAATCGGGTTTAAATTCATATAAAATTGATATTAAAACAGCTCATTAATGCAAACGATATATTTCTCTTATATCCTGCAGTATTTTTTCAAAATCAATTTTTAAATCTATTAACTCCCCTGAATGAATATCAAAAACCCAACCATGAACGGTGATTCGTTTTTCAAGCAAAGCTTTTTGCACATCAGCTGTTTTTAAAACATTTACACATTGTTCCTGTACGTTCAATTCGACCAGCCTGTTGTATTTTTCATCTTGACAGGTTATGATATCAAGTTCGCTTTTATGCAATCTGTAAACGTCACGTATATTCCGTAACCAAGGATTTAAAATTCCCAAATCTTCCGATTGCATAGCCGCCTTTACACCCCCGCAGTAATAGTGGCCGCAAATCACCAAATGTTTTACCTTTAAGTGGGTTACCGCATAATTGATAACAGACATCACATTTAAATCGGTGTTTGGAACCATATTGGCGATATTTCTGTGTACAAACACGTCGCCAGGCTGAACGCCCATCAGCTCTTCTGCGGAAACACGGCTGTCTGAACAGCCAATATATAGAATTTCGGGTTTTTGGCCGGTAGACAAGTTTTTAAAATAGTTCTCATCAATTTGGAGCCTTTCTTCAATCCATTTTCTATTGTTGCTAAAAATTTTTTCGATGTCCAATTTGTTTTATTTTTTAAATTATTCCCTTATTTTAGCCGGCGTAATTGGTTCTCCATTTTCAAAATATTCCCAATTTCCAACCTTTTCATCATTTTTATATAAGCCTTTACGCAGAATTTTTCCGGCCACATCATAATATTTTGCGGGCCCATGCAATTCTCCGTTTTCATACTGCAAATCATCCAATAAAATCCCTTCTGAGGAATATCGAAGCACATTCCCGTACAATTCCCCATTTTTATAATTTAAAATTTCAGTGATTTTTCCTGTTGAAAAGTATGTTGTAACCGTGCCGTTCAGCAATCCGTTTTCATAATTTTCTTCTGAAATAATCGTTTTTCCATCGGTGTTGTAATACAGCCATTTACCAATCCTGTTTGTGCCTTTCATACTTCCTTCACTTTGCAATGTTCCACCATCATAAAAATAGGTTACTTGCGCTATATCATTTGCTTCAGAAAATGTTTTAACAATAATAGGTTGTTTGGAATTCAGTTCGCCATAGTAGTTAAAAACACCTATTTCCTTGCCTGCCTCAAATTGGCCCTCATAACGAATATTCTTATTATCATAATATTTTTTCCAAACGCCGGTGCGTCTTCCCTGCGCATCCAACTGATTTATTTTTTCTTGTGCCATTGCAGTTCCTGACACAAATACTATCAGAAAAATCAACAGACTTTTCAAATGCAGCTTTTTCATCTTGATATATTTATTCAACTTTTATGTTATTTACCCAATCATACAGTATTTGGTATTGATTCTCTGTCAATTTTGCGCCCTTATGAATCAATAAATAACTTTTCAAAGGCATTTTTCGTTCATTTAAAACTTCTTTTAAATCTTTTAAAATATGTTCTTTCTGGTCTTTATTATAAGTGGTCCATTCAGAAAAATTCAAATGTTCTTTTGCTTCCTTAACATGTTGGGCCAAATACCAGGATGCGGGTGCAATTTCATTATACCAAGGATATTTTGTTGAATTTGTATGACAATCGGCGCAAGATGTTTGGATCATTTTATTCACTTCAATAGGAATTTCCATTACCGTGGAAATTGCATTGGTTTCGTTTTTTGAATCATTTTTTGCAGGTCGTATAAATTGAATTAAAATGAATACTGCTAAAATTACGAATAATACTCTTTTCATAGTTTATAGCTTTAAAATTTCTTGTAATTGTTCTTCAGAAATCGTTAATAATTTAGGTTTTATCAATCTTGGCGTTAATTCTTTCCACTTGTTGTTTTGTTTAAAGATATTTTTAAAAATAGCCTTGGCTTCATTTAACTCTCCATTATTTGCCAAAGTTACGGCATACCAATATTTCATTTCCAAATTATCCGGATTTAATTCCTGGGCTTTCATATAATGTTCTTTCGCCAATTTATTATCGCCAACTTCTACCGCCAAATCGCCTTTATTCATAAAATCATAAGCAGTATGAATGGTGAGCAACCGGCGCATTTCCTTTAACGGATTTTCACTGTCCTCCACACGTAAATCCACTGCTTTATCTTCCCAGCTATTTCCTGTGCTTTTAGCTTTAACAACCAAAATTGCAGCAGATTGTTTGCCGCGAATATCACCGCCTTCATTTTGGGCCGCTTCCATGGCCGCCAACATACGTTCCGCCAAACTTCCAGTTGATTTTTTGAAAGCTTCAGCCATGGCAAGCCACACTGTATTTTTATCCATTAAATTCGCCTGAACAGAAAATTGAGCACCAACTATATGTCCGGCAGCCACAATGCAATTTTTTCCGGTATATGCTTCCACATTTCCATGAACATCCAATATTGCCAATTGACGAACGTCTCTGCCTTCATCCAGTTCCAATAAAGTTTCTACAGCCATTTTTGGCGTTAAACCATTTTCCAGCAAACGTAAACCTCTTGGACCAAAAGACGGATTTACAAATGATTGTGTTGCCACAACGCCAACACCTGCTTTCCCCCAAGTTACCAAACTGCCTACAGAAAACCAATGCGATTGCACCGCAACGCCCATTTCACCCGTAATTGTATCTCTGGCAACAATGGAAAAAGTATGCGCAAATGGTTGTTTTTTATTATAAACTTGTTGAGAAACACCTGAAAGGCTGAATAAAATCGTGATAAGTATTAAAATTGTAGCCCTCATAATCTGTAAATTTAAAAAATTAAAGATATGCTAATCTTTTTGTAAATTTATAATAATTTTTTTTATGGAAATTCTAAATTTTTGGTTTTATACCAATATTTGTTGAATTGTTTATTTGTTGAATTGTGTAATTGTTTCAATTCAGGTACATTTCAATAATACTCAATAATCACTGCCAATGACCCTTTTTGCCTTTTGCCTTTAAACTTCTTCTTAGAAGCTTTCAGCTTTCAACATCCATAAAAAAAACACCCCCTAGCCCCCTCAAGATGGGGAATTTGATTCGTTTAACTTTTTACTTTTGCCTATTGCCTATTGGCTATTAGCTTTCTCCTTTAAACTTTTTCTTTCTCCTAATATTAATTTCATTAATTTTACACTTTTCAAAACAAAACCAAAAAATGTCTTTAACCAATTTGAATGCCATATCGCCAATTGACGGCAGATACCGAAACAAAGTTAAACCTTTAGCGCTCTTTTTTTCAGAAGAAGCGCTTATCAAATATCGCGTAAAAGTTGAAATTGAATACTTTATTGCTTTATGTGAAATTCCGCTTCCGCAGTTGGCCGATTTTGATGCTTCCCTTTTTAAGGATTTAAGAAAAATTTATACTGATTTTTCTACCGAAGATGCGCTAAAAATTAAAGACATTGAGAAAATTACCAATCACGATGTTAAAGCCGTGGAGTATTTTATTAAAAAAAAATTTGATGCTTTACAGCTTCATAAATATAAGGAGTTTATTCACTTCGGATTAACGTCGCAGGATATCAACAACACTGCAATTCCATTATCTTTAAAAGATGCTTTTGAGGATGTTTATTATCCGGAATTGAAATTGCTTTTATACAAACTGAATCAATTGGCAACCGATTGGGCAGAAATTCCAATGTTGGCAAGAACGCACGGACAACCGGCATCTCCAACCCGTTTGGGAAAGGAAATCGCCGTTTTTGTTGAACGTATTGAGCAACAATTAAAACAGCTGAAAAACATTCCTTATGCTGCAAAATTTGGTGGCGCAACAGGAAATTTTAATGCCCACAAAGTAGCGTTTCCAGCAACAGACTGGAAAGCTTTTGGAACCCGGTTTGTGGAAAATATTTTGGGATTACACCATTCTTTTCCAACCACACAAATTGAACATTATGATCATTTGGCAGGGATTTTTGATGCTTTAAAACGTATCAATACAATTCTAATTGATTTTGACAGAGACATTTGGACCTATGTTTCCATGGATTATTTTAAACAAAAAATTAAAGAAGGCGAAGTGGGTTCTTCTGCGATGCCACATAAAGTTAATCCGATTGATTTTGAAAATTCTGAAGGAAATTTAGGAATTGCGAATGCGCTTTTTGAACATTTATCGGCCAAATTGCCTTTATCCAGACTGCAACGCGATTTAACCGATTCGACCGTCCTCAGAAATATCGGTGTTCCTTTTGCGCACACCATTATTGCCTTTAATTCAAATTTAAAAGGACTGGAAAAATTAATCATCAACAAAGAAAAGTTTGCCGAAGATTTAGAAAATAATTGGGCAGTGGTTGCGGAAGCCATCCAAACTATTTTGCGAAGGGAAGCGTATCCAAATCCGTATGAAGCATTAAAAGGACTGACAAGAACCAATGAAAAAATCACCCAAAAATCAATGGCCGATTTTATTGATGGCTTAACGGTTTCAGACGTCATAAAAAAAGAATTGAAAGCCATCACACCAAGTAATTATACCGGAATCTAATGAAAAAATTAATACTTTTACCTCTGTTGCTTTTAGCCCTATTTTCTTGTAAAGATAAAAATGCAGCACCAAATTCAGATACTACTAAATCGGAAACAGTGTCAAGTGCTGATCGTTTTAAATCGGGAATATTTGAAATTCCTGCCGGTCAAGGCTATGAAAAAACCATTGTCATTAGACAAGATTCAATTCAAATTGAAAAATATGAAGACAGGATTGACACGCTTTCCATTTCCTGGAAAAACAATTTTAACTATACCCTTAAAATGTTAAATCCAAAAACAGCCATTGATGAAGATCCCATTCATATAAAAATAACAAGTATTAAGGAAGATTCCTATGAATTTGAGGCTGTGATTGGTAATTCCAATTATGTACAAAAAGGTGAAATTACAAAAAAATCTAACTAAACTTTTATGGAAATATTTTTACATCCAGATGCCTGGATAGCGCTGTTGACACTTACTTTTTTAGAAATTGTTTTAGGGATAGACAATATAATATTCATTTCAATTGCCGCGGCTAAACTTCCTGAAAACCAAATTAAAAAAGCTACCAGAATTGGTTTGGTTTTGGCAATGTTCTTTAGAATTGGGTTGCTATTTGGAATTTCCTTTTTAATTTCAATGAAAAACCCTTTCTATTCGGTTGACTTATCCTGGTTAAAATTCGGAGTAACAGGGCAAAGCGTCATTTTAATTTTAGGCGGACTCTTTTTATTGTATAAAAGCACCAGCGAAATTAGAGATAAAGTTGAAGGACTGGAGCATAATGACACAACCAGTCCAAATAAAATAAAGCATGCTACACTTAAGGGGGTGATTTTACAAATTGTGATGATCGACATCGTTTTTTCGTTTGATTCTGTTTTAACTGCCGTTGGCATGACCAATGGAATACCGGGTGCTTTAATTATTATGGTTACCGCAGTTGTAATCTCCATGGTTATCATGATGGTTTTTGCCAATCCTGTTGGCAGGTTCGTAAATGCACACCCAACTATTCAAATGCTGGCCTTGTCTTTTTTAATTTTAATAGGTTTTATGCTTATTACAGAAGGTGCCCATTTGTCTAATGCAGAAATATTCAATCAGCAAGTTGGCGCAATCCCTAAAGGCTATTTATATTTTGCCATCGCATTCTCATTAGGCGTTGAAGCTTTAAACATGAAGGTAAGAAAAGGAAAACGCCTCATCCATGTAAGCAACCCAACTTTAGATGATGAAAAATTGAAGGGTAAAAACTTAAAGGGCAAGTAGCAGTAGCTTTTATAATGATTCACAAAATCACTTTATTTAATTAGAAACTATGGAAGATAAAAAAACGACAAATATCCTTTTATTGATTATTGTAATTCCGTTTATTTTTTATTTGCTGAAAATATTGTCCTTTATTTTCATTCCTCTCGTAGCATCAATGTTTATTGCATTGTTGTTTTTACCGTTAATGAGATGGTTTAACAGAAGAAGGGTTCCAAAATTCATCAGTATTTTTGTGATCATCCTCATTTTTGGCATATTGTTTAAAATTGGCGGAGAATTGGTTAAACTGTCCAGCAAAGAAATTTTAGCAACTGACAAGTTTTTTTTAAAGAAAGCGGAAATGAAAGTCTCTGATTTACTTATCACAGTGGAGAATTTTTTCGGCGTTGAATATGTTAATAAAAGTGAGAATGTATTTTCAAATTTTCTTCGGAAAGAAACACTTCAAAAAAATTTCGGTTTTATAGCAAACTTTATAAGCAAAACGCTTTCTATAACATTAATGACAGCCTTCTTTGTTGTTTTATGGCTTGCAGAGTCTATCAATTTTGAAAAATTACTGAATAATACCATCCTTAAACAAAAGTACGCTTCCGTAAAAACCTTCATGAAAATTGAAAAAGATTTAAGGACATTCATAAAAGTAAAAATATTAGTAAGCCTTTTGACAGGAATCTGCACTGGTTTAGCTTGCGTGTTTTTTGACGTGAATTTTCCGATATTTTGGGGGTTGTTCGCTTTCATAATCAATTTCGTACAAATGGTCGGTTCTTTTATCACCGTTATTTTATTGGCGCTTTTTGCATTTGTACAACTTGATCCCACAAGTCTTTTATTCTTTTTTGTACTTTCAATAACCGGTGTGCAAGTTTTGTTTGGCGGTGTTTTAGAACCTATATTTATGGGAAGGTCCTTTTCGATCAACATTATTGCCATTTTGGTGATGCTTATGCTTTGGGGATATATTTGGGGAATCCCAGGTTTAATTATGGCCATACCTTTAACAGTGTTTATCAAAATTATTTTGGAAAAATTCCCAAAAACAAAGGTTATTGCCAGTTTACTTTCTTAATTACACGAACTTTTATTTAAAAATCATTTTATTATTAAGGTTCTTTTAGTAACTTCAACTTGTAGGTTGTTACCATGTAACTTCGTGTCATAAATGTTACATATCTCTGTAACGTTTACGACTGCGTTACGTTTCAATCTCAATTACTTTTGCGTCGAACAAAAAAACAAATATATGCAACTAAAAAAAAGTCTATTAATTCTGTTTTTTCTTTTTAACGTATTAATCATTAGCGCGCAACAAGAAATAATTTCTCTTGAAGAAGTGTTAGAAAAAGTTGAAAAGAACAATTATTCAATTAAAATTTCAGAAGAAGATTATAACATTTCCAAAGCGGATTTTAACCAGACAAATTCCATTTTTTTACCAAATATCTCCATTTCCCATACGGCAATTGCAACTACAAATCCGTTAATGGCATTTGGTTCAAAATTAAACCAGGAAATATTGACACAAGCAGATTTTAATCCGGCGATGTTGAATGATCCGAATGAAATCAAAAATTTCGCCACTAAAATCGAAATTCAGCAACCTATTTTTAATGCTGACGGATTGTATATGCGCAAAGCGGCAAAAGCAAAAATGAATGCTGTGGAATTGCAGTCGGAAAGAACAAAAGAATACATAAAATTGGAAGTTACCAAAGCTTATATGCAATTACAAGTTGCTTATAAAGCGGTTGCTGTTTTGGAAAAAGCGAAAGAAGCTGCTCTTGAAAATAAAAAAATTGCCGACAATAAGTTTGCACAAGGTTATATGCAAAAAGCCGATATTTTATCGGTGGAAGTTCATATGACCGAAGTTGAAAATCAGTTGTTAAGCGCAAAAAGCAGTGTTCAAAATGCCTCAGAAAACGTAAAATTTTTAATGGGTGAGCAAAATGAGTCCGTTTTAAAACCCAGTACAGAACTAAAAGCAGAACTGGATTTTTCCATTTATAACGAAAGCCTTTCCCTGAACAGGGCTGATATTGATGCGATGCAGCAAAGTACTGAAGCATACAACAATATGTATAAAGCCAACAAAACAAGCTATTTACCAAATTTAAATGCTTTTGGAAGTTATGAAATGTACGACAATCAAATTTTTGGCACAGATGCGAAAGGTTATTTGGTTGGCGCCCAATTGTCATGGAATGTATTCGACGGCTATAAACGCATTGGTAAAATTCAAAAAAGTAAGGCAGAACTTGACAAAGCAGAGATTGGCTTGGAACAATATAAAAATCAGAGCAATTTAGAATACAATACTGCCAAACGCCAGTTAAAAGATGCAGAAAATAAATTGTATCTAACAAATTTAGCTTCAGAACAATCGAAAGAAGCCTTAAGAATAAGAACAAACAGGTTTGAACAAGGTTTGGAAAAAACTTCTGATTTGCTTATTTCAGAAACACAGTATATGCAAAAACAACTTGAATATCTGCAAACAGTTTTTAATTATAATTTCACAAAAGCTTACGTAGCATTTTTAACCAAATAAGCCAAAAACGGCAAAAAACAAAACCACACTAAAAATATAGAAATCAATGAAAAATCATATAACAATATTCGCATTAGCAACCTTAATTTTAGTTGCAAGTTGTGGCAAAGACAAGGCAGCATCCACGGATAACACTCCTGCTGTAGCTGTAAAAGTTAGCACGCCTTCAGCTGAAGACGGTACGTTTTTATCGGCAAGCGGCAAAATTGAAGCAGTACAAAACGCAAACTTAAGCACCCGTATGATGGGTTACGTAACGGAAACTTACGTAAATGTTGGGGATAAAGTTTCCAAAGGGCAATTATTGTTGCGTATTAACAGTGCCGATATTTCAGCACAAAGCGCACAGGTAACTGCCTCAATTACGGAAGCCAAAGCTGCTTTTAAAAATGCCGAAAAAGATTACAACCGTTTTAAAGCATTGCAAGAACAAAACAGCGTTTCCCAAAAAGAAATGGATGATATCACTGCCAATTATGAAATGGCAAAAGCAAGATTGGAAGGTGCCAATCAAATGAAAAATCAGGTAAATGCGCAACTGTCCTACTCAAATATTTCCGCGCCGTTCAGTGGCGTTATAACCGGGAAATTTATAAGCAAAGGTGATATGGCAAATCCGGGCATGCCGTTGATAAGCATGGAAACTCCTGGTGAATTTCAAGTGACTGCTTTAGTTCCGGAAGCTGAAATTACAAAAATTAAATCGGGAACAACCGCCAATGTTCTGGTAAAATCCACAAACCAACTTTTAACCGGTAATGTAACTGAAGTGAGTTCTTCAGCAAAAAATACTGGCGGACAATATTTGGTAAAGGTAATTTTAGACAAAACCGATGTAAAATTGCTTACAGGCATGTATACTTCCGTACAATTCCCTGTAGAAAGCACAAAAGAAACAAACCTTATTCTAATTCCTGAAAGCGCTTTGATTAAACAAGGGCAGTTAATCGGAATTTATACGATTGGCCATGAAAACACGGCCATTTTAAGATGGTTAAGAACAGGAAAAACCTTTGGCGATAAAGTTGAAATATTGTCGGGATTGGCTGCAAATGAACAATTTATTGTTTCTGCCGAAGGAAAATTATTTAACGGTGCGAAAGTGAGTATTCAGTAAGCAATGTTCAATTTACAGTATTCAATAATCACTAATCAATCATCAGTTTTTAGTCGCAGTTTTCAGTATTTCTAAAATAACTTTAAACTTTTAAACTTTAAACTTTAAACTTTAAAAAATGCAAGAAGGAATTTCAGGTAAAATAGCCAATATATTCATCAATTCTAAGCTAACCATTTTGTTAATGGTGGCCTTGATGGCCATTGGCATCTATAGTTCATTTCTCATTCCAAGAGAGGAAGAACCGCAAATTATTGTTCCTATGGCCGACGTTTTGGTTGGTTATCCCGGCGCAAGTCCGCAAGAGGTTGAAAGCCGTGTAGTTAAACCGTTGGAGAAAATTATATCGGACATCAAAGGGGTGCAACACGTGCACAGCATTGCGATGAACGGACAATCGATGATTATTGTGCAGTTTTATGTGGGCGAAGATACCGAACGCTCGTATGTGAAATTGTACGATGAGCTGATGCGCCATCAGGGAATGTTTCCTCCCGGCGTTACGCAGCCTTTGGTAAAAACAAGGTCTATTGACGATGTTCCAATGCTTGGACTGACTTTTTGGAGCGAGAATTATAACGATTTTCAAATTCGCCAAATTGCGGAAGAAGTGACTTCTGAAATAGAAAAGGTTAAAGATGTTTCTATCACCAAAGTAATTGGAGGAAGGAACCGTCAGCTGAAAGTGATTTTGGACAAGGATAAAATGGCCGAAAACGGCATTGACGCGCTTGGAATTATGCAAATGATTCAAGCCAACAACAGCAGTTCACAATCCGGTAGCTTTGTGAAAAATGACCAAGAATATTTAATTACCACAGGAAAATTTTTGACCTCTTCAGAAGATGTAGAAAATTTGGTTGTAGGCGTTTATAACAATATGCCAGTTTATTTAAAACAGGTTGCCACCATACAAGACGGTCCGGAAACCCCGAATAGCTATGTGTCTTTCGGTTACGGAAAAGCGAATGAAAAATTCACTGCCAATTCTAGCGAATACAATGCCGTAACGCTTTCAATAGCAAAGGTAAAAGGAGCTGATGCCATGAAAATTTCGGCAAAGATTTTGGAAAGAGTGGAAAACTTAAAACAAACTTTAATCCCTTCAGATGTCCATGTTGATGTTACCCGAAACTATGGGGAAACCGCTTCGCATAAAGTGGGTGAATTGTTGCTTCACTTAAGTGTAGCCATTTTAGCCGTTACCATTTTAGTGATGTTGGCCATGGGCTGGCGTGGCGGATTGGTGGTGTTTTTCTCTGTACCATTAACATTTGCCTTAACCTTATTCAGCTATTATTTATTAGGATATACGCTAAACAGAATTACCTTGTTTGCCTTGGTTTTTGTGGTGGGAATTGTGGTTGATGACAGTATTATTATTGCTGAAAACATGCACAGGCATTTTAAAATGAAGCGATTGCCGTTTAAGCAAGCTGCTATTTACGCCATCAATGAAGTAGGAAATCCAACCATTTTGGCCACTTTTACTGTGATTGCCGCTATTTTGCCTATGGCTTTTGTTTCGGGAATGATGGGACCATATATGAGTCCGATGCCTATTGGCGCATCTATTGCCATGATATTGTCACTTTTTGTCGCTTTAACCGTTACGCCTTATTTGGGCTATCATTTATTGCGGGAGAAAGATTCGCAAGAACACAAAAAAGAACAGGGACTGGAAGCCGGAATGATTTACAAAATCTATAAAAAATTGGAACAGCCACTTTTAGACAGTCGGAAAAAACGACTGTTAACCATTGGAATTACCTTGTTTTTATTGGCAGGTTCCGTATTGATGTTCTTTACAAAATCTGTAGCCGTAAAAATGCTGCCTTTCGATAATAAAAATGAGTTTCAGGTGGTAATAGATATGCCCGAAGGAACTACATTGGAAAGAACTGCAGCAGTAACAAAAGAGATTGCACAATATATTTCGACAACACCAGAAGTTGTAAACTACCAAAATTATATAGGTACCTCTGCTCCTATTACGTTTAACGGATTGGTTCGTCATTACGACATTCGTGGGGGAAGTAATATGGCCGACATTCAGGTGAATTTGTTACTGAAAGAAGATCGGGATTTACAAAGTCATGACATTGCTAAAAAAGTGCGTCCGGAAATTAAGAAAATCGCCAAGAAATATGGCGCCAATGTTAAATTGGTAGAAGTTCCGCCGGGACCGCCAGTATTATCGACACTCGTTGCAGAAGTTTACGGACCAAACTACCCAGCGCAAATTAAAGTCGCTGAACAGGTTAAGGGAATTTTGGAAAATACTGCTGATGTTGTTGATATTGACTGGATGGTTGAAGATGCCCAAACCGAATACCGACTGGAAATTGATAAAGAAAAAGCAATGCTTAACGGAATTGCGCCGCAACAAATAGTTGGAAATTTGACCTATATTTTAAAAGAATATCCAATTTCTTATTTATATGACGAAACTTCTTTTGATCAGGTTGACATTGTTTTGGCTTTAAGTGATGCCGATAAAACCAGCTTACAGGACATTCAAAATATAAAGATTAAAGGAAATCAGGGCAATGTTATTCCAATAAGTGATTTGGTTAGTATAAAAAAAGATACTTTACAAAAAACCATTTACAGAAAAGATCAAAAAAGAGTGGTTTATGTCACAGCAGATATGGCTGGCGGATTGGAAAGTCCGGTATATGCCATATTGGGAATGAAAGAAAAATTACAAAAAATTGAGCTGCCTAAAGGATACAAACTCAATGAACTTTACCTGGATCAACCTTCTGACGAAAGTGATTTTTCAGTGAAATGGGACGGAGAATGGCAAATCACTTTAGAAGTTTTCCAAGATTTAGGAACAGCATTTTTGGTGGTGATTATCATCATTTATATGCTGATTGTTGGCTGGTTCCAAAATTTTAAAACACCGTTGGTCATGATGATGGCAATACCACTTTCATTAATAGGCATTGTATTAGGCCACTGGTTATTGGGTGCTTTCTTTACTGCAACCTCATTTATTGGTATGATTGCCTTGGCGGGCGTAATGGTTCGGAATTCGGTTTTGCTTATCGACTTTATTGAAATTCGGTTGAATGACGGGGTTCCTTTAAAACAAGCCATTATTGATGCTGGTGCAGTGCGTACAACACCAATTTTACTTACCACTGGAGCAGTAGTTATTGGAGCTTCCATCATTTTGTTTGATCCAATTTTTCAAGGTTTGGCAATATCATTAGTCGCGGGAGCCATAGTTTCAACAATGTTAACGCTGGTTGTGGTTCCAATGATTTACTATATGACCGAAAAAAAGAAATGGGAAAATAATTCGAATAACGACGATAAATTAAAATCAGAAGAATCATGAAATTACTAGTCATAACCGCGATAGAAGAGTTTTCCAAAGAAATAAAACTCATGCTAAAAAAATCAAATATTAATATCTATTCTTATAAGAACGTAAACGGTTTTAGAGATTTGTCTGAAGAATCGGTGGAAAGCAATTGGTTTGCCAGTGAAATGGATGAAAGCCAATCCATTATTTTCTTTGCTTTTGTAAAAAAAACAAATGTTGATGATTTTTTTGCAAGGGCCGATGAATTTAACGCAAAACAAAAAACAATGTCGAAAGTTCATGTTGTGGTCTTAGATATTGAAAAATCAAATTAATAAAATTATAAAAGATGAAAAACAGAATTGTAAGAGGTATTGCCGGCACATTTATATTAATCAGTTTACTGCTAGCCATAAAAGTAAATGTTGACTGGTTGTGGTTTACAGTATTTGTTGGTGCTAACTTGCTGCAATCTTCCATTACGAAATGGTGCTTATTAGAAGTCATTTTAGGAAAATTGGGCGTTAAAGATTAGTTTTAATTTTGTATTTTAGCCTATTAAATTAGGACAAAATTAAAGTAATTTTAAAAAATATTATCTCTTTTGTATTGATTACAACTGTACTGCTTCCTTTTGCAGTGCAGTTCAATCATTCCTTTAAATCACATGAGCATTCAGCTTGTAAGGCTCAAAACATTATTCATTTTGACACTCATAAAATTGACTGTTCCGTTTTTCATTTTAAAATAAACAATCATAGAATTGATTTTTCATCAGAAATTCACCTTGCTGAAAAACCATACAATGAAGAAAAAATACTATCTGTTGAAGCACAAATTTCCCCAGTAAAAATTCAATATAAATCCTCCAGAGCCCCTCCATTTTTATTGACATAATATAGCATTGCCATTATTTATCAATAAAAAAACTCACATGAAATGAGCATATCAAAAACTCGATATAAATACCGAGGAAAAAATGCGAATTTCATTTGACATTAAAAAACCAATAGCAAACTACAAATGAAATTATATATATTTTTCCTGTTTACAATAGGATTCTCCTTAATTGCGTATTCTCAAAACAAAATATCCGGTAAAATTACGAATAGCCAAAATGAAGTATTGACAGGGGCTGAAGTTTATATTGAAGAGCTGCAAAAAGGAACTTCAACAAACGAAAACGGTTACTATGAATTGCTTAATTTACCCAATAATACCATTAAAATTACTGTTGCATACATTGGTTATAAAACCCAAGTAAAAACTATTGCCTTAATAGAAAAAGAAAAGACCCTAGATTTCATTTTGGAGGAGGCTGTTTTTAAAATGGATGAAGTTATTGTTTCAACCGCCTTTAATAAATTACAATCCCAAAATGTGATGAAGGTGGAACATGAAAGCATTAAAACCATGCAGCGGAAAGGAACCTCCACATTAATTGAAGGACTCACAACCATTCCGGGAGTTTCACAAATTTCAACCGGAACTTCCATAGGAAAACCCGTAATTCGCGGATTAAGCGGAAACCGAGTTTTGGTTTATTCCCAAGGTGTACGAATTGAAAATCAGCAGTTTGGCGACGAACACGGTTTGGGCTTAAACGATTCAGGAATAGAAAGCGCGGAAGTGATAAAAGGTCCGGCTTCCCTACTATATGGTTCGGATGCCTTAGGTGGCGTTTTGTATTTTATTCCCGAAAAGTTTGCGGAAGCCAATACATTTGTCGCCAATATTAACCAGAAATTATTTTCAAATACTTTAGGAAGCAGTTCTTCTTTAGGTTTAAAAACCTCCACTGACAATTGGAAATTTTTGGCCAGAGGAAGTTACAATACCCATTCCGATTATAAAACCCCCAATAAAAACGGGGTCACAAACACACGCTACAACGAAACGGATTTTAAGACGGGAATTGGCTATAGCGATTCAAAAATCTCCAGTGTTTTTAGGTACAATTATAACAAACTTGATTTGGGAATTCCGGAAGAAGGAATTGCCGAACAAACTACAACCAAAAAAACTGCATATCCAAAGCAAGGAGTTTTTAATCATTTGTTAAGTTTTAACAATATTATATTCTTTAAAAAATCAAAAATGGATATGAATTTCGGTTATATTTCAAATGAAAGAAGCGAGTTTGAAGACAGCAATATTCCGGTTTTACGAATGAATCTGAATACTTTTAACTATGATGCTAAATACTATTTGCCAAAATTAGGCAAATTAGAAACCATTTTTGGGTTTCAGGGAATGAACCAGAGCAACAAAAATTCAGGGGAAGAATATTTAATTCCTGATGCTGTAACTAATGATGTCGGTTTTTTCGGGACAGGTAATTATGAATGGAAATCGAATGTAATTTTAGCAGGATTGCGTTTTGACAACAGAACCATTTCTGCGGAAGCTTTTGGAGCAGTTGGAGAAGAAGGTTCTTTTGTTGCCATAGACAAATCGTACAATAGTTTTAATGCCTCCTTAGGCTACAAAACCAATTTAGGTGATAATTTGATTGTAAGAATCAATGCCGCTTCCGGATTTAGAGCCCCTAATTTAGCGGAACTTACCTCTAACGGCGTTCATGAAGGAACCAACAGATATGAAATAGGAAACAGCAATTTAAAAACGGAACAAAATATTCAAACCGATTTAAATATGGAATACAACACTGATCATTTTGAGTTTTTTGTGAACGGTTTTTACAATCACGTCAACAATTATATTTACACGTCGCCAACCGGTGAAACGCTTGAAAACAATGATGTTTACCGATATATTCAAAATGACGCGAAATTGTATGGTGGTGAAATTGGCGTTCATTTTCACCCACATCCATTAGATTGGCTGCATTTAGAAAGCAGTTTTGAAACGGTTACGGGAGAAAAACAAAACGGTGATTATTTGCCTTTAATTCCTGCCAACAATTGGAACAATACCATTAGAACTGAGTTTAATATTAAAAATTGGCTGTCCGATGGATTTGCTTCTTTAAATATTTCCAGCACCTTCAAACAAAATAATGTCAGCGGATTTGAAACTGCTACTAAAGGATATTCATTGGTAAATATTGGTTTTGGAGGTACCGTTAAATTTGGAAAAACGATTTTTGATCTTACTTTAAACGGCAATAATTTATTTAATGAAAATTATATAGCGCACCTGTCGCGTTTAAAAGCAGACGGCATTCAAAATATTGGGAGAAATTTTATAGCCGGTGTAAAATTTAATTTGTAATAATCTCAAACATCGCATAAAACAGCATCTTTTATTATTTAATATAAGTTCGAATTAAAAGGGTTAAAATATTTAGCCCTTAAATCAAATTCATTTTAATTTAAAATCAATCTAAAGTTTTAATTTAAGATTGTTTTATTTTTATACTTAAATTAGCCCGATTTAAACTTAAAAACACCTTAATGAAATCTTCTCAAAACCCAAACTCAACCGACATTAAAAATCCATTTAAACGGATTATTGTCGGTATTCAATTTTTATTCGTTGCTTTTGGCGCAACGGTATTGGTTCCTTTATTAATTGATATTGACCCTTCTGTTGCATTGTTTACAGCAGGTGTTGGAACACTTATTTTTCATGTAATCACAAAAGGGAAAGTCCCTGTTTTTTTAGGAAGCAGTTTCGCTTTTATCGCCCCAATAGTTGCAGCAACTAAATTATACGGTTATCCCGGAACCTTGGGAGGTATTATAGCGGTTGGATTGGTTTATGGCGTGGTTTCTTTTATTGTCAAATTATGGGGATTAAGAGTCATTGAAAAAATATTTCCTTCCGTTGTGGTTGGACCTGTTATTATGATTATTGGATTGTCGTTAGCCTCTGTTGGTGTTGATATGGCAAAATCGAACTGGCCGATTGCGATTTCTGTTTTAGTTACGGCCATTGTCATTGTTATATACACAAAAGGTTTGATTAAATTGATTCCGATTTTTATTGGGATTATTGTTGGCTATTTGATATCAATTATTGCCGGATTGGTCGACTTTTCTTCCGTAAATGAAGCTGCCTGGTTTGCACTTCCAAAATTTACAACTCCGGAATTTAATTGGGCAGCAATTTTATATATGATTCCGGTAGCTATTGCGCCAATTATTGAACATGTTGGCGATATTTATGCTATTGGAGGTGTTGCCGAAAAAGAATTTGTAAAGGATCCCGGATTACATAGAACTTTGTTAGGAGACGGAATTGCCACTGCATTTGCAGGATTTTTAGGTGGCCCGCCAAACACCACCTATTCTGAAGTTACCGGAGCTGTGGCTTTAACTAAAATTACGGATCCCAGAATTTTGAGAATTGCAGCAATTACAGCAATTGTGTTTTCATTGGTAGGTAAAATAAGCGCTGTTTTAAAAACAATTCCGCAAGCAGTATTGGGAGGCATCATGTTGTTGCTTTTTGGCATGATTGCAAGTATCGGGATTAAAACCTTAATTGATGCAAAAACCGATTTTTCCATCATACGAAATCAGGTCATTGTTTCCATTATTTTAACTATTGGCATTGGAGGTGCACAAATGAGTTATGGCAATTTTTCTCTGGCCGGAATTGGACTGGCTTCAGTGATTGGCGTTATTTTAAACTTAATTTTGCCAAAAACAGCAAGCTCGACCAAAGAAAGTATTGATGAAGTTAACTAACTTATCCAAAATTAAAAAAAGCCTTTTTGAAAATTCAAAAAGGCTTTTTTTTAATGCTATATATTTCGCATTTTATCAAATATAAAATTTAATAATAAACAAAATTGCGATGATATACATGATTGGTTTCACTTCTTTATATCGGCCGGTGAGCAATTTTAAAATCACGAAAGAAAGCATCCCAAATACAATTCCTTCCGCAATACTGTAAGTCAATGGCATCATAATGATGGTAAAAAAAGCCGGAATAGATTCCGTAAAATCATCCAAATCTATTTTCATAATTGGCGATATCATAAACAATCCAACAATAATTAAAGCCGGAGCAGTGGCCGCCGCAGGTATAATCATAAATATTGGCGCAAAAAACAAAGCCAAAATAAACATTCCTGCAACAGTGAGCGCGGTCATTCCCGTCTTTCCACCTTCAGCAACTCCTGCAGCACTTTCCACATAAGTTGTTACTGTTGAAGTTCCTAAAACAGCGCCAACGGTAGTTCCAATTGCATCAGCAAACAACGCTTGTTTTACTCTTGGCACTTTTCCATCTTTATCCAACATATTTGCTTTTGACGATACCCCAACCAATGTCCCCACGGTATCAAACATATCAACGAATAAAAATGTGAATAAAACAATTAACATATCTAAAGTAAAAACCTGAGAAAAATCAAATTTAAAGAAAATTGGCTCAATTGATGGGGGTAAACTTACCACACTAAAGTTTTCCGGAATGACAGTTATGCCAACAAAAAAACCAATGATAGTGGAAGCCAAAATTCCGATTAAAATGGCTCCTTTTACTTTTTTAGCCAATAAAACGCCTATGATGATAACGCCGGCCAAACCAACCAAAACAGCTGGATTTTTCATATCGCCCAAACCAACCAATGTTGCGGGATTGTCAACAATTAATCCTGTGCCCTTTAATCCTATAAAAGCAATAAACAAACCAATACCTACAGAAACGGCATGTTTGAGATTTAAAGGAATTGAGTTTACAATTAATTCCCGAATATTAAAGGCTGTTAAAATGATGAATACAATACCTTCTAAAAAAACTGCTGTTAAAGCAAACTGCCAGGAGTAGCCCATTCCCAGCACTACGGTAAAAGCAAAAAATGCATTTAAGCCCATGCCAGGCGCCAAAGCAAATGGTAATTTAGCGACCAAAGCCATCACTAAGGTTGCAACTATTGCAGATAATGCGGTTGCCGTAAATACGGCATCTTTATCCATTCCTGCGGCACTTAATATACTCGGATTTACGGCCAAGATATAAACCATCGTCATAAAAGTGGTTATCCCGGCAGTAATCTCTATTCTTAAAGTCGATTTATTTTCTGTGATTTTAAAAAACTTGTCTAACATAATTTATGTATTTGGTTAAATATTCCATTTTATTGCTAAAGTCGGCCTTCCTTTAATAGCATCGTTTCCACCAGCAAAATTTGAAGAAATTTCTAATTCCCCACCTACTGAGAAACTTTTGTTTAAATGATACCATAATTGAGGTTCAGCTAGAAATACTTTCACATCAGTATATCCAAATGCAAAATCTCCCTTTTCAGACCAATAATCTGCAAATCCGGAAAAAGTTAATTTATTTTCAACTAAATTCACATACCACGTTCCTGTAACTTGAAAGTTACCTTCTCCAGCACCTGTAAAAGCTTTGTAACCTGCATAGGTGGAGAATCCCCATTTAGCATTTCCTTTAGAGTAGTTTGCTCCAAAAATCCATGCTTCCGGAAATGTAAAACCATTAGTATGACCAGCATTGTACTCAATATGAGCCCCAATAGGCATTTTTTCAGTTTTTAAAACACGTGCAATTTCATAATAAGCTAAACTTGTTCCTGTTGCAGCATTGTAATCAAAATCGACAAAAGTGAACGTATTTCCATATTTATCAACTTTAAAAAGCTCAAAGGTTGTTGTAAAATGGCCTCTTTCAAAATCTCTGTGCAATTGCAAGTTCTGCGCGCTAACTGTGACTGCAATAAAAAATGTAATAATTGTGATGATTTTTTTCATGGTTATTGAATTTCTAAAATTAATTGCTAAAATTAACACAAAAATTTACGCATAGAAGCGCACTTGAAATTCAATTATTAACAGGTAATTAACTATTTATAATCAAAATAAATAAGATGAATTTTAGTTTAAAACAACACTCACAATTTCATCTGCAATCGCCAAACAAGAAGTTGCTGCCGGTGAAGGCGCGTTTAACACATGAATATTGCCCTTGTGTTTCATAATTTTAAAATCATCAATCATATTTCCTTCAAAATCAATCGCCTGCGCTCTAACGCCGGCTCTTGCAGATCGCACATCATTTTCCGTAATTGTAGGCATCATTCTTTGCAAGGCTCTTACAAACAAACGCTTAGAAAAAGCTCTCTTATATTCATCAATTCCTTTTCTCCAATGTTTCCCGAACAATTTCCATGTTCCTTTAAAAGTTAAGGCTTCAAAGGTGTCTCTAAAATTAAAGCTTGTTCGTTTATAGCCTTCTCTTTTGAAGGTAAAAACGGCATTTGGACCACATTCGATTCCGCCATGAATCATTCGTGTAAAATGAACGCCCAAAAACGGAAATTTTGGGTCGGGAACCGGATAAATCAAGTTGTTAATTTTATGCTCAGCTTCGGGCTTTAACTCGAAATAATCACCCCGGAAACCCACAATATGTAAATCGAGTTTTAATTGATCTTTTGCCGCAATTCTATCGGATTGCAATCCAGTGCAAAAAATAACCTTCTCGGAAATAAAGTTTCCTTGATTTGTTTTTAAAGTTGTGGAATCGATTTCAGCAATTACATCGATCACTTCGCAAGATTTGATTAACTTACTTTGAGGATTTATGGTTGTTATTACCTTTACAAAAGCTTTTGAAACTGCCACATAATCGATAATTCCTGCCGTGGGCACCCAAATTCCTTTAATTCCTTCAATAAAAGGTTCTTTCTGCTTTATTTCATCGGAAGTTAAATAACAAATCCCTTCTGTTCCATTTTGAATTCCTCTGTTATAAATATCTTCCAAAACTGGCAATTCCGCTTTTGAAGCAGCAACAATTACCTTTCCGCAAACATCGTGTTTAATATTATTTTCTATGGCAAATTTTATCAGTTGCGCACTTCCGACTTTGCAGTTTTTTGCTTTATAAGAGCCCGGTTTGTAGTAAATTCCAGAGTGCATAACGCCAGAATTTCTCCCGGTTTGATGCAAACCAATTTCGGATTCTTTTTCTAATATAAATATGGATTTATTGGGAAATTTTAATTGTAATTTATAGGCTGTGGCGAGTCCGACGATGCCGGCACCGACAACAATAAAATCTGCTTTATTGGACATGTTTTGTTTTTCCAACAAAGTTCAGCAAAACAAAGGATAATATAAAGAAAATCGCCAAAAACAATACACTCATTTGCATAGAACCCGTTATAGAAATTAACAAGCCAAAAACAATCATGCCAAATACAATAGCCAGCTTTTCTGTAACGTCATAGAAACTGAAATAAGTAGCGTGGTCTTTTGTTTCGGGCAATAATTTAGAGTATGTTGAACGCGACAAAGATTGAATTGCACCCATAACCAAACCAATAAGCGCTCCCAAACCATAAAAATAATAAGAAACATTTGGTTGTGATTTGTCTAATAAAAAGGCGACACCGCAAACTAGTGCCCAAATAGAAATTGTTATTTTTAAAGTGGTAATATTGCCAATCCTGTCTGAAATTCTTGAAAATAAAAATGCGCCAAAAATGGCTACAATTTGCACCAACAAAATAACCGCAATTAAATCCATTGTTGGCAAGCCCAGTTCTTTGCTGCCAAAAATTCCTGCCATTAAAATGATGGTTTGTACACCCACGCTAAACATAAAAAAAGATAATAAAAAGAATTTCAGTTCCGAATGTTGCTTCATTTCATCATAAACCACTTTTAATTCTCGTAATCCTTTCCATATAAAATCCTTTTGTGGTTTTCTGTCGTAAATGTTATTTGGCAAATAACTATAAGTAATTTGGGCAAATCCCAACCACCAAATTCCAACCAGCAAAAAGGTAAGGCGAGAAGCAAAAGCAGCATTCGGCAATCCAAACATTTCTGGATTGTTAACCATCACCAAACTAAATAACAGCAAAAGCACTGAACCTGAATATCCAAAAATAAATCCTTTGGCGCTTACGTCATCCTGTTGCTCTGGATGCGCAATTTCAGGCAAATAGGCATTATAAAAAACAATGCTTCCCCAAAATCCGATACTGGCAAAAATCGTAAAAACCAAACCAACCCAAAGTGTTTTTTCTCCTTCAAAAAAGAACAAACTCATTACCGAAAATGATCCTAGAAAACAAAAGAATTTTAAAAATTTCAATTTATTTCCTGTATAATCGGCAATCCCTGACAGAATTGGCGACATAAACGCGACCAATAAAAAAGACAACGCCAATGTGTAATCGTATAAAGTAGTTGGATTCCAAGATGTTCCCAAAAAAGTTATTTTTCCTTCAACTGATGCAAATGATTCCGTTAAACTGCTATAATATATTGGAAAAACTGCGGTAGCAATCACCAAGGAATAGGCTGAATTTGCCCAATCGTAAAACGCCCAGGCATTGATAAGTTTCTTATCTCCTTTTTTTAACATATTGTCATAAAAAAAACCGCTCTAAAAAATTTAGAACGGTGGACAATATACTATAATTATTTTTTAATTCGAAATAAACACAATTTAACTATTGGGCATTGTATTTTTTTGCAAGCTTAACAGCCGTAGGCAAATATGCTTTTAAATTTTTTATTCTAGTTTCATTAGAAGGGTGCGTGCTTAAAAATTCTGGTGGTGCACCTCCAGTAGCCATTTGCCCCATACGAATCCAAACATTGATGGCCTCTTGCGGATTGTATCCTGCCATAGTCATAAACACCAACCCTAATTTATCCGCTTCTGTCTCGTGGGTTCTGCTATAAGCTAACATCCCAACCTGTGAACCAATACCATAAATAGTATTCCATAAGTTTTGAGTTTTTGGGTCTTTATTGTTTGTGCTAATTGCAACTGCAACGCCTCCCAATTGCTGTCCGTAAGCACTGGTCATACGTTCTTGTCCGTGTTTTGCAAATGCGTGAGC
>NZ_JBFFKM010000039.1:0-23642 GCF_041555395.1 Lutibacter sp.
AACAAATAAACACATTAGCTAATTGGCTAATTGACTCATTGGCATATTAACAACAAATAAACAGTTAATAAAATCAATACATTGGCTAATTAACTAATTGGCATATTGGCTAATTAATAAATATTTTTTCGTAAATTTAGATAGATTTCCTCAAACAAAAAAAATGGCATTTATAGATTATTATAAAATATTGGGTATTGCTAAAAGTGCTTCTGCAACTGATATTAAAAAAGCCTATCGAAAATTGGCCAGAAAATACCACCCGGATTTAAATCCATCCGACAAGGAAGCTGAGCGGAAATTCAAAGAAATTAATGAAGCCAATGAAGTTTTGAGCAATCCCGAGAATCGGAAAAAATATGATGCGCATGGAAAAGACTGGCAGCATGCCGATGAATTTCAAAAAGCAAAACAACAGCAACGACAATACCAAGGAGGCGGACAACAAAGTCCGTTTGGAGATTTTGGCGGCGGGGATTATTCAGACTTTTTTGAATCTATGTTTGGCGGTCGTTCGTCTTCGAGAGGACGAACCAGTGGCGGCGTAAAATTTAGAGGGCAAGACCTGAATGCTGGATTACACCTCAACCTAAGAGATGTTTATAAAACTCATAAACGTACCTTAACAATCAATGGAAAAAATATTCGACTAACCATTCCTGCAGGTGTTAAAAACGGGCAGGTCATTAAAATTAAAGGCCACGGCGGCGAAGGTATCAATGGAGGTCCGAAAGGTGATTTGAACATCACGTTTTCCATCGAAAACAACACCAAATTCAAATTGGATGGAGACAATTTACACACAACGGTTGACTTAGACTTCTATAAAGCAATATTGGGAGGAGAAATCACCGTAGATACTTTTGACGGAAAAGTAAAGTTAAAAATAGCGCCAGAAACACAAAATGGCACCAAAGTAAAACTGAAAGGAAAAGGATTTCCCGTTTATAAAAAAGAAGGAGCATATGGTGATTTATATATTACGTATCAAATAAAAATGCCTGAAAACCTGACTGAAAAGGAAAAACAATTGTTTACGGAACTTGCTAAATTAAGACCATCATGAGCAAAGAAAACTTCATACCAATTCATAAATTATGTGAACTTTACCAAGTTGAGATGTCATTCTTCAGCAATTTAAACGAGATTGGCCTAATCCAAATCACCACTATTGAGCAATCACATTATGTTCATCAGGATAAAATAAATGACATTGAAAAAATGATAAGAATACACCGTGATTTGGACCTCAATATTGAAGGAATTGATATTGTTTTTAATTTATTGCAAAAAATAGATAACCTGGAAAATGAAATGATTACCATGAAAAATAGGTTACGGTTTTATGAAAACTAATTTTTAGGATAAAAAGGCACCAACTAAAATTACGTAAAATGGAAGAGTTTAAGCAATCAAGATTTTTTAATTCAAAAAGAGTTGAATTTGAAAATGACGGAATTTCTTATTATTCAGGAAATTTTTTAAACGCCAAAGAAATTTTTATTCCTTTCGATGAAATTATCCCTGACGCCATTACCAGAGAAACCCGAACCAGCAGGTTATTCCTTTGGTTTACAATAATCTTAGGATTAATTTTTAGTCTGGCCTTATGGGATATTTTTAGAATTCCTTTTGGAGTATACATGGTATTGGTGTCTTTTTCAGGATTGTTTTTTATGTTTTTTTTAATACTGACAATTTTTAGCAGAAAACATATGTTGTACATCACAACATTAAGTGGGTATTTAATTGATTTTTATGATAAAAAACCGAATGAGGAAGCCGTGGATGAATTCCTGGAAATATTAAAAACAAAAACTTTTGCATACCTGAAAGAAAAATATGCTGTTATTGACTTAGATTTACCTGTTGAAAAACAAATAGAAAACTTAAACTTTCTGAAAGAGCGAAATGTAATTACAGAAAAAGAATATGAAGCATTGAAAGAGAAACTAAAGAATATTAACATCGATGTTAAGGGTTTTAAATATTAGAAATTTCAAGGGCAATTCCAAACAAAATTTAATTCAGGGTACTGGTATAATATAGATATGATTCTCAACAAAAAATTTGATTTGGGTTTTTTGCCCACGCCATTGCATCACCTAAAAAACCTTTCGGAAAAATATTCCCCTTACCATATTTTCATCAAGCGAGATGACCAAACCGGACTCGCTTCCGGCGGAAATAAAACCAGAAAACTTGAATATTTAATTCAGGAAGCTTTGGATAATGGATGCGACACTATAATAACGGCCGGTGCACAACAATCCAACCATTGTAGGCAAACAGCGGCTGCTTGTGCTATTGCCAATCTGAAATGTCATTTGCTGCTTGGCGGAACAGTTCCTCAAAAATATAATGGAAATTTATTGCTTTCCCATTTATTGGGCGCCCAAATTCATTTTACGGGAGAAAACAGAAAAGGAGAAAATATTGATAGTTTAAAACAAAAGTTGGAATTGGAAGAAAAAAAACCTTTTGTAATTCCCTATGGAGGATCCAATCTTACCGGAGCGCTCGGATTTGTGAATGCTGTGAAAGAATTAAAAGCGCAACTCATTGCTCAAAACCTTAAAATTGACTATTTGTTTTTTGCTTCCAGTTCAGGTGGAACACAAGCCGGATTAATATTGGGAAATGATTTGTACAATTTAAATATGAAATTGATTCCCGTTGGAATTGACAAGAGCGAAGCACAAGGAATGAGCCTTGAAGAAGTCGTTTTTAATATGTTAAATGAAGGAAAACACCTGTTGGAAATTAAAAAAGAGTATTGTTTGGCAGATGTGAAAATCAATCACGATTATAATGAAGCAGGCTATGGAGTCATTACCGAAAATGAAAAAGCCGCCATAAAAGAACTGGCAAAAAGTGAAGGAATTCTTTTGGATCCGGTTTATACCAGTCGCGCTTTTTATGCGATGATGGATTATTTAAAAAAAGAAAAAATTCCTTTAAACGCAACTGTCCTCTTTTGGCATACCGGCGGGTTTCCTGCTAATTTTTATTATGCAGACAAATTAATGTGATAAAAAAGTCGATTTAAGTTCCCTAACAACTATGAGATAAGGCCAAATACCCTAAGTTTTTAGTTTAAAAGCACTGTAACATTTTTCAGAAAATAGAAACCTAGTTGCAACCCTAATTTTTCACAGCCATGTCATTTCATTTTTAGCTTTAAGGGTGTGAAATATGTAACATTTTTAAAAAATTATGTAACACCTAATCTTGTCAAAGTCAGGAACTTTACGCGTTTGAATATTATGAGTTATTCATAAATTAAAAAAAGAGCAAAAATGAGGTTGTCAATTTTATGTAACTCAAAATAGAAAATAAACAAAAGAAATACAAACGAAGACGGAAGAAGGGAGACAGAAGATGTTAGACGGAGTTTTATGGGTGAATTTAACTTCGAACTCCCTTCTTCAGCCTTCAGGTTATAAATAATAGAACACTAATAAAAATATAATGCTATGAGACAGCCAGGAAAAAATATCAATATAAAAGTAAATAACATCACCGTTAGTTATAATGATGAAGGTTCGGACAATGCTCCAGTTATTATTTTCATTCACGGTTTTCCATTGAATAAATCCATGTGGGACAACCAATTGAATGCATTAATGGATAACTACCGTGTAATTGCCTATGACATTCGCGGGCATGGAAATTCCGAATTAGGAACCATCGATTTTTCGATTGATCTTTTTGTAAAAGATTTGTTGCGTTTTATGGATGCTTTGAAAATTGAAAAAACAATAATTTGTGGTTTATCCATGGGTGGTTATATTGCCTTAAACGCCATTGAAAACCATCCAGAACGTTTTAGTGCGCTCATATTAAGTGACACAAATTGTACTGCCGATACTTATGCAGGTAAGGAAAAAAGGATGAATGCTATTAAAAGCATAAAGGAAAATGGTGTAGAAAAGCTTGCCAATGATTTAATCCCAAATTTATTTGCGGCTGAATCTTTTAAAAGAAATTTAAAAGAAATTCCAGCTGTAAGGGAAATGATTGCGAAAACATCGACACAATCACTATATAATAGTTTGCATGCTTTAGCTGAGCGCAAAGAAACCTGTGGAAAACTCTCAGAAATAAAAGCACCTGTTCTTATCATAGTTGGTACAGAAGATATCATCACGCCAATAGATGCGGCACGTTTCATGCAAAGTAAAATAAAAGGTTCCAAATTAAGAATTATTGAACATGCGGGTCATTTAAGTAACTTGGAGAATCCTTATGACTTTAATAGCCAGCTTAATAAATTCATTGCAACTATTAAATCAATTTAAGAGGTATTGTAAAATGTCTTATCCACCAAGGGATTTACGGATTTCCTTGGCAGGTATACAAATCGTAGCGTTTTGGCGTCGTTTATGATACCGTTGAGCTTTTGCTGATGGATTGAGTTTGATTTAAAATGTTGAAACTATCAATTTCAAATTGTCAAAATGAATTAAAAAATACCTTAATGTCAAAAGAAAAATTACGATTAGAGACCAACTGCCTAAACTGCAATCATGAGGTTAAGGAACGTTATTGTCCTAATTGCGGTCAGCAAAATACTGAGATTAAAGTAACTTTTCATCACTTATTTACCCATTTCTTTAAAGACTTAACCCATTACGACAATTCTTTTTGGCGGACAATTATTTACCTGCTTTTTAAACCAGCAGCTGTATCGAAGGCCTATACCTCCGGACAACGTTTATCATTTTTACCACCGATGAGGCTGTATATTTTTACCAGTTTTGTGACATTTTTACTGATATCCTTATTTCCTGCTGAAAATGCCAAAATTACGGTAGGCAGTGTTAAAAACAAGGTAGAACAAGTTGTTCCCACATTAGACTCTTTAAAGATTGATGAAAAAGGTGTAGACGGACTTACTAAAATTGGTGTTATCTCCCAAAAAGAAAATGATACGCTTAAAAAAATATTGAAGGTAACAAAAGACATTGACCCAAAAAACATCACCGATTTTGGCTACAAAAGCACCAAAGAACTCGAATGGGTCCAAAAAAACGGTAAAGAAGGGGCAAAAGTAAGCAAAACAAAATATTGGTTCCTCAAAAAGTGGCTTTCCGTAAAAGAAGAGAATAGCAACGAAGAAATTGTTGAAAAATTTAGCCAGTCATTTGAACAAAATTTACCCAAGGTATTGTTCATATATATGCCAATTTTCGCCCTGCTTTTATGGATTTTTCACGATAAAAAAAGATGGTATTTTTATGATCATGGTATTTTTACCCTGCACTTTTTTTCATTCCTGCTTTTGGTGATATTAATACTCTTTTTCATCGACAAACTTTTTGCATTATCTGACTGGCCAGTTTTAGGCTGGGTGCATCTTATCATCAAAGTGATTGGTGTTCTTTGGATGTTGTTTTATTTCTTTCCAGCACACCGTCGTTTTTATGGTGAATCCCATATGGTTTCCGCTTTCAAAAGCAGTTTGGTGTACCTCTTCAATGTAATTATTATCATTGTGCTGATGGTGTTTTACGGATTGTATACCTATATAAATTTGCACTAAACATCCCGTAATATTAACAGACAGAGTGTGTGAATCATGTAAACAATCACCGTAATTGTGTAACGCCTTCCATGATTAATGGAAATACCTTTGAAGTGTGAAAATGAATTCACAGGTAAAAAATCTAATATCATGAACACAACAGAAGCAAAAGGAAACTGGAATATTCAGAAAGCCAAATTGAAACAAAAGTATGCCGATTTAACAGACAATGACCTCATGTATGATGAAGGCCAGAAAGATGAAATGCTTGGAAAACTTCAAGTAAAACTTGGAAAAACCAAAGAAGAATTGGCAAAGTTTATAGAATCGCTTTAATTGATTTCTTAAATTCCCTATCTCAGTTCGTGATGCATCAAAATCATAAAGTAGTCGTTTCACAACCGCGACATAACTACATAAACTTAAATCTAAATAAATAACAACCTTTTTAAAGCAATTTAAAGAGGTTTTATTTTTGGGATGTAAATTTGTTATTTATAAAACCAAAATCGCTCCCTTTTAAAGTTCCTTGTTTATTTGCAAATGAATGCTAAAGTCAGTAAATTTAATTGTAAAATAAATAGCTGTATGCAAATGATTCACAAAATTTTAGTTGGAATTGATGGAAGTGATTCTGCCATAAATGCTGCAAATTATGCCATTAAATTGGCAAAAGAAATTCAGGCTGAATTAGAAATTATTTATGTAATCAGGTTTTCTACTGGAAATATTGACTCAAAAATTTTACGTATTAAAATTGAGGAATATGAAAAAAAAAGGGCTTTAGAATTTGTTGAAAAAATTAAAAACCAACATCCGGAGATAAAAATTATCGATATAGAACCCATCGGTTTTCCTGTTACTGAAATCAACAAGTCCATTGAAAATTCGAAACCCGATTTATTTATTATAGGCCACCACACGCATCATTTTCTTGAACATTTGTACATGGGGAGCATAGAAAAAAAACTACTCAGCAACCTTAAAATTCCTTTAGTGATTGTTCCTGAAAATTATAAATGCTGAAATTTAAATTAACTAAAAAACACCAATGCGAAGACTTAAAAATTAAAAATGAAGAAAATAAAAACAACAATAAAACATCCTTTTCTATCTTCAGTTTATATTTTAATTGGACTGTTTTTTCTGAATGCAAGTTGCGAAAAATCAAATTTAAATATTGATGCACCGAATTGTGTTCAAAATGAAATTAAAAAAATAAAAATTGAAGAAGTGCGAAACCCTCCAGCACAAGTTTGGAAATGGGAAGTAGATGGACAAACATATTTTTACATAACATCAGACTGCTGCGACCAATATAACTATCTTTATAACAATAATTGTGATGTAATTTGCGCTCCAGATGGTGGAATAACAGGATTAGGTGATGGAAACTGCCCTGATTTTAAGGAGCCCATTGAAAAAACACTTATTTGGAAAGACAACAGACAGTAAAATTAATATTGCCCGGTGCTAAGCAACACCAAGGTACACGCTTCTTCAAAAGCGATGTGGTGTTTTGTCAGTAAATTTTCCAGTTCCTCATTTTCAGTTCCCGGATTAAAAAGCACGCGTTTCGGATTTAAAGCCAAGATATAGTCATAATAACTTACCTGATTTTTTCTGTTTAAATACAATGTCACTGTATCAATATTTTCAAACAACACGTTTTCTTTTGAGATTTTTACGCCACTAACTTCCCCTTCTTTATTTCCTATCGCTAATACTGGATGCCCATGAATGGTTAACTGCTGGATTGCCCTGAAAGAATATCTGCTAGGATTTGTTGAGGCTCCAATAACCAATGTTTTTTTTATCATCCACCAAAATTAGCTAAAGTTTAGGGAACACTGTAACATAATTTAAAGTTTATAGTCTATTAAAAAACAAAAGGTTTCAAAAAACTAAAATGGGCAATTCATAATTAAATGTTAAATAATTCTTAAAATAGTACTTTGTTTTGCATAGTACTAAAATAAAATATAGTTTTGTCCTGTTAAACAAAAAAAAAACATAAAAATGAAAACAGCAAACGCCACAACAACCAAATCAAATTTTGAATTGTTAAACAATAATAAACGCATAAACTGGAATAGCAGAAGACGATATGCTGTTTTAACGCAGTTCAAATTTTAAAAAACTTTAATTAAAACAACTTTCTAAACTAACCTAAATGAAAAATATACTTTTACTATGTAGTCTGCTCATTTCACTGACAATAACTGCGCAACTTCCTTCAAACGGTAATCCGAGAACCGGTCAAGTTTCCGGAAAAGTGATAGATGAAACAACAAAACAGGCATTGCCTTATGTGAGCATTGTTGTTAAAGATGCCAGCAACAAATCTACCACTGGGGGAATCACTGATGCAGATGGGAATTTTTCCATAAAACAAATTCCAGAAGGCGAAAACAATGTTGACATTCAGTTTATTGGATATAAAACCGAAACAAAAAAAATAAACATTACCAAATCCAACACAAACATAAATCTAGGAACTATTTCTTTAAAAGAAGAGGCTGCCCAATTGAATGAAGTGGTTGTTGTGGCCGAAACCTCAACAGTGACTCAAAAAATTGACAGAAAGGTGATTAATGTAGGAAAGGATTTAACCTCTGCAGGAGCAACTGCTTCGGAGTTGTTAAACAACGTTCAATCTGTTTCTGTTGACAGCCAAAACGGTAACATAAGTTTACGCGGCAACGACAATGTAAGGGTGTTGGTTGATGGCAAACCGTCAAATATTAACACGGCACAACTGTTAAAGCAAATTCCTTCAGCATCCATTAAAAGTATTGAGTTAATTACCAATCCTTCAGCCAAATACAATCCTGAAGGTATGAGCGGCATTATTAATATTGTATTGCATAAAAATTCAAATTTAGGATTTAATGCGACAGTTAATACCGGAGTCACTTCCGGCATAAATAATCGATTTAACGGCTCATTGAATATGAATTTTAAAACTGGAAAAGTAAATTTCTTTTCAAATTACGGAGTGAATGACGGGAAAAGTAAAAATGCCGGGAAAGTTGTCAGATACGATAATAATGCAGTTCAAAACTTTTTGTTTAAAGATGATCGAACTTCTCACCTTCTTAAACTGGGCGCAGATGTGTATTTAAATGACAAAAACACCTTTTCATTCTATACCACACAAAACATCTCAGATACAAAATTTAATGGAAATACGATGGTTTCTTATAATGATGTTCCCGACAGCAACAGTCCAATGTTGGTTAAATCTGAAGATACCTCCCAGGCCTATAACTTAAATTACACCCATGATTTTGAAAAAGAAGGACATAATTTTGAGCTAGAAGCAAATTTTTCTAACTCCGACAATCCAGAAAATGCTTTGTATAAGGAAACAATTCACCCAAATGATTTGACTTCAAATTACAATGATATAATTGAAAACGACAGAAAAACAACCCTGATTAACTTAGATTACACAAACCCAATTTCAGAAAAAGCAAAAGTAGAAGTTGGTTTGGAAGCAAGATTGGATGATACTAAAAATAATAATATTACCAACCAACATGAATTTATTTATGACATAAACGGTAATTTAATTGACGATGGAAATGGTTGGTTTGAAACAACACCAAAGGGTAATTCCTCTTTCCAGTATGACAGAGAAATTTACTCAGCCTATGCAAACTACAATCAAACTTTTAACAAACTATCAATGCAACTTGGCGCTAGATTGGAACAATATGAGGTAAACGGCACTTTTGTTAAAAATACAGTAACTGCACTTTATAAAGATGAAATTTTCACTGTATATCCTTCCGCATTTTTTACCTATAACGCAAGTGATAAAAATCAATTTCAGTTAAGTTACAGCCGAAGGGTTGACCGTCCGTCAATTGGACAGGTAAATCCAATTAGAGAATGGAGTACCCCAACAATTACTTCTGTTGGAAACCCTAACTTAAAACCACAATTCACCAATTCATATGAGTTAAATTATACACGTCAATATGAAAAAGGCTCCGTTACTTTCGGGACATTCTACAGAAGGGTAAATGATAATATTACCAGAATTCTTAATGTTGATCCTTTGGATGAAGATAAAGTTGAATTGTCTTATACAAATACGGAAAGTAACAACAGATATGGTGTAGAATTATCTAGTAATCATAAAATTACAAAATGGTGGAAAGTAAATTCGAGTTTCGATTTATATACCCAAAAAGAGAGCGGTTTTGCCAATGGACAACAGCTCGAAATAACCAATAACTCCATAAATTTTAGGGTAAACAACAATTTTACAGCCACAAAAAATCTACGCTTTCAATTATTTGCAATGTACAGAGGCGGCGGAGAATCCATTCAGTTTAAAGTAGACCCAATGTGGATGATAAATACTGGCGCCAGTTTAAATGTGCTGGACGGAAAAGGAACAATAAGCTTAAGAGTAAATGATATTTTTAAAGGAATGAAATTCAAATTTGATTCAGAAAATCCTTATCCGCAGTCTGGAGAATTTAACTGGGAAAGCAGAACGGCTTACGTTGGATTTATGTACAAATTTGGTGGCGGAAAAAATAAAGCAAGAAGTCGTAAATCAAGAGATAACAACGAAGCACAAGGAAGTGGCGGATTTATATAAAAAACTTTGAGAGTTTGTTTACATTTAATTAACTAATTATTAACGCGTTAAATATCTTAAAGCAATAAATTTGCAATTGTAATTAATACTATAATATAAAGCATGCAAATGCCGTAAGATAATAAAGGGATATTTATAATTATTTGAATTGGTTAATTAATAGTCTTTTTGTAAAGCCTCTAAACTTGCATTTTAGAGGCTTTTATTTTTTTCTATCCCCAGCCCTTTCCGAAGGAAAGGGAGTTTGATTTAACCTTGACAGAAAAATATTTGATGTCTTTAATAATTGCCTTTTTTTAATAACTTCTAATATTTAATATTTTCATAATCCCCCCTTCGGGGGTTAGGGGGCTTTTTACCATCTAATAATTACGCTTCCCCAAGTAAATCCACTACCAAATGCAGCCAAAACTACAATATCATTGTCTTTAATTTCTCCCTTTTCCCAAGCTTCGGTTAATGCAATAGCAATAGATGCCGCAGTGGTATTTCCATATTCCATAATGTTGTTATAGACCTGGTCATCACGCAACCTGAATTTTTTCTGAACGAACTGAGAAATCCGCAAATTCGCCTGATGAGGAATAAATAGATTAATATCTGAAGCAGTTAAATTATTTGCTTCTAAACCTTCAATTATAACTTCCGAAAAACGAACAATCGCATGTTTAAAAACAAAAGTTCCGTTCATATATGGGAAGTATGACTCATCATTTTCGTCATTGGCCGCTAAAATTTCGGGAACCCAATGCTTAATGCTCGGAGCCGATACGATTAATTCTTCGGCATGTTTTCCTTCAGAATGCAAGTGAGTAGATAATATCCCTTTGTTATTATCTTCTGTTCTGGATAATACTGCCGCTCCTGCTCCATCACCAAAAATTACCGTAACGCCTCTGCCTCTGTCTGTTTTATCCAATCCGCCCGAATGGAATTCAGAGCCAACCACCAATACGTTTTTATACATTCCGGTTTTAATGAACTGATCAGCAATAGAAATCGCATAAACAAAACCAGAACATTGGTTTCGAACGTCCAGTGCACCTATTGTTCTCATATTAAGCATTTCCTGCAATTGAACGCCGCATCCAGGGAAATAGTAATCTGGACTCAACGTTGCAAAAACTATAAAATCTATATCGTCTTTTGTAAGTCCGGCCCTTTCAATCGCAATTCTTGCAGCTTTTGCGCCCATAACAGCAGACGTATCTTCACTTCCTTCCGGAATCCATCTTCGTTCTTTAATTCCCGTTCTCTCCTGAATCCACTCATCGTTGGTATCCATCATTTTAGATAAATCATCATTCGTAACAATATTGTCAGGAACGTAGAAACCAAGACCCGTTATTTTAGAATTATACATAATTTAAGTTTTAAAACTATATTTTTATCAAACTTACTAAAATCAAAAACTATTTACAACATTAATTTTACGATGTTCATAACTATTTTATTGCTGATTTTAAATAAAATATAAAATATAACTGATTTATTATTAATAACATAACTGTTAGATATAAATTGTTCAAAATACGATATTCAACTAAAAATAAAAATGACCAAACCAAAAGCTAAACTAACAACTCAGCTAAAACACCTAATTTAGCATTATCCTTCTTCAATTTAAATGATTTGTTTGATTTAAGATCAAATGATCATGTTGTTAACATTTGTTGAAAAAGAAGTAGACAAAAGTAAAGAAGACAAGAAGAAATTTATTCAAAAATTACATTTCTAATTTAAAGAAGCGGAAAATGGCCGTTTAATTTATGAATTGGTTAATACCATTTTATAACTTCCTGAAGTGTCTTTTTTTGAATATCAGGAACGTATGCTTTTTCAGCAGGATATCCAACCGGAAGTAATAAAAAAGCCCGTTCGTTATTTGGTCTTTTCAATATTTTTTCTAAAAAACGCATAGGACTTGGTGTATGCGTTAAAGTAACCAAGCCAGTATTGTGAATGGCAGAAATTAAAAACCCACATGCCAAACCAACCGATTCATTTACATAATAATTTTGATGCTTAATCCCATTTTTATCAATTTCAAAAGGGCGTTTGAAAACGACAACTAAATAAGGTGCAGTTTCTAAAAAAGGTTTATTAGCATCGGTTCCTAAATGTTTTAAATCATTCAACCATTCATCACTCATTCGCTCACTGTAACTTTTTCGTTCTTCTTCTTCAGCAGCTTCTCTAATTTTTTTCTTTAATTGAGCATTTTTAACAACACAAAAAGTCCAAGGTTGTTTGTTTGCTCCTGACGGAGCTGTTGATGCTGCTTTTATAATATTTTCAATAACTTCAAATGGTACTGATTTATCTGAAAAATGACGAACAGATCTGCGTTTATTTAACCATTCATAATACTTTTTGGACCTGCTTATCATTTCATCTTCAGAAAAAATATCTTGCTGATGTCTAATATGCTTATGTCCGTCAATTAAAATATAATCGTCTGTTTTCATCATTTATAAAAATTAAGATTCCTTTAGTGGAATTTTACTCATGGCATATTCCGTAATTGCTGTTATCGACAGCGATGGATTTACACCCGGATTTGACGAAATCATAGAACCATCGCAAATCATCATGTTTTTATACCCAAATACGTTACAATGTTTATCTATAACACCTTCTGAAGCATCCTCCCCCATAACAGCACCTCCTAAAATATGAGCAGTTGTTGGAGTACCAAGCAACACATCTGTAAAATTAGCGAAAGGAATTCCATTTACAATTTTGCCGAATTTTTTCCCTAATGTTAACGCTTCCGGAATAAATGCATTCGGTTTTTGCCCTTCCTCCTTTTCTGTTTTCATACGGGTTATTTTACCAAGTTTAACGCGAAGCGTACTGTCTAATGTTTGCATAAATAATAAAACCGTAGTTCGTTTTGCGTAATTTTTGACAAAAATGGTTTTCATCAATTTTATTGGATGTTTTATAACCAACCCCAAAATTCCTAACACCCTAACCGCTGCAAATTTATGATGAATAATAGGTATGGTAAGCATTCTAAAAAAGCTTGAACCTTCTCCGTAACGAACAGGCTCCAAATGGCTGTTTTCATCGGTATGCAAAACAGCTCCAATTGCCAATCCTTTTGAAAAATCTTTTGAATGTTTTTCTGTTGAAGTCACCAACAATAAAGATTCATTATTTGTGCGAATATTGCAACCCGCCTTTTCCGATAAATTTGGCAATGATTTTTGTTTAAGCTTTAACAACAAAGGAACTGTACCTACAACACCACCTGAAAAAATTACACCTTTTGCAGTAAAACTACTATTTTCCTTCTTCCCAATACTCGAATTAAATTCAATTTTATAGCCATCAGAACCATCTTCGTTCCCAATAACTGAAACGTTGTACACTTCCTTTTCAGCCAAAATTTCAGTCCCTAACTGTTGCGCCATGTACAAATAGTTTTTATCCAATGTGTTTTTAGCATTGTACCTGCAACCTGTCATACACGCCCCACAATGTGTACAGCCCGTTCTATCCGGTCCTTTTCCCCCAAAATATGGATCCGCAACAGTACGTCCTGCTTCCCCAAAAAACACAGCTACCTTTGCAGCTTCAAAATGAGTTTCTTTCCCAATTTCTTTGGCTATTTCTTTAATAACATTATCCGCTGCATGCAATTTTGGATTGGTTGCCGCACCTAACATTTTATAAGCAGTATCATAATGTGGTTTGAGTTCTTCCTCCCAATTGTTTAATGTAGCCCAACTTCCAGAAATAAAAAAATGCTGTTTGGGAATTGGCAATGTATTCGCATAAGTCAAAGAACCTCCACCAACACCAACACCTGAAAGCACGGTAACATGATTCAAAAATGTCATTTTAAAAAAGCCTTTCATTAGCAATTTAGGTTCCCAAATCCATTTTTTTAAATCCCAATTTGTTTTAGGAAAATCTTCACTTTTAAACCATTTTCCTTTTTCTATGACCAAAACTTTATAACCTTTCTCTGACAAGCGCAAGGCACTCACAGACCCACCAAATCCACTTCCAATAATCACGTAATCAAAATCCAGTTGTGACATTTCTTTTTAATTTGAAAATTTAAATTTCTGAAATATTTATGGCTTACTTCTGCCACTTTTGTAATTTTCTTAAAATTATAAGAACGAATATACATAAATATCCCTATTCAATATTTATTGTCTTGCCAATTTGTCACCTTTAACACTTTGGTATTTTTTTTGACTAACATTTGATTATTAAAAGAAGATAAAATTAATTAAAACCTAAAAAAATATGGCAAAAGGAAGTATTAAAGTAACGGCTGAAAATATTTTTCCCATTATTAAAAAATTCTTGTACTCAGATCACGAAATATTTTTGCGTGAGCTGATCTCCAATGCAACAGATGCTACTTTGAAATTAAAACATTTATCCACTTTAGGCGAAATTAAAGGTGATATAGGAAATCCAATTATTGAAGTAAAAGTTGATAAAGAAAAAAAAGAAATCAGAATTATTGACCAAGGTGTTGGAATGACTGGTGATGAAGTAAAAAAATACATCAACCAGATTGCTTTTTCAGGCGCTGAAGAATTTGTTGAAAAATACAAAGACAAAATGGAAGATACCGGAATTATCGGTCATTTCGGATTGGGATTCTACTCTTCTTTTATGGTTGCCAAAAAGGTGGAGATTTTTACAAAATCGTTTCAGGATGATGCAAAAGCAGTACGTTGGGAATGCGACGGGAGTCCACAATATACTTTAGAAGAAGTTGAAAGAACGGAACGTGGAACAGAAATAGTATTGCATATCGCCGATGATTCCACAGAATTTTTGGAAGAAAGCAAAATTACCCAACTGTTAAGCAAGTATAACAAGTTTATGCCAATTCCAATTAAATTTGGAACACGTGAAGAAACATTGCCTTTGGCTGAAGATGCTCCTGAAGATGCGAAACCAGAAAAAATTACGGTCGACAATATTATAAACAATCCGAATCCGGCTTGGACAAAAATTCCGGCCGATTTAAAAGAAGAAGATTATGCCGATTTTTACAGAGAATTGTATCCAATGCAATTTGAAGAGCCTTTATTTCATATTCATTTAAATGTTGATTATCCTTTTAATTTAACCGGAATTTTATATTTTCCAAAGCTGACAAAAAATATTGATCAGGCAAAAGATAAGATTCAATTGTATCAAAATCAGGTATTTGTAACCGATAACGTGGAAGGGATTGTACCCGACTTTTTACAAATGCTTCGCGGTGTTATTGATTCACCGGATATCCCTTTAAATGTTTCCCGTTCGTATTTGCAAAGCGATGCCGCCGTTAAAAAAATAGCGAGCTACATTACGCGAAAAGTGGCTGATAAGCTCATCAGTTTATTTAAAAATGATCGTAAAGCTTTCGAAGAAAAATGGAACGATATTAAAATTATTATTGAATACGGAATGCTTTCCGAAGAAAAATTCTTTGAAAAATCTGACAAATTTGCATTATATCCAACCGTTGACAATACTTATTTTACTATTGAAGAATTAGAAGAAAAAATAAAGCCGCTTCAAACGGATAAAGACAATAAGCTAATTATTTTATATGCTTCTGATGTAAAATCACAACACAGTTACATTGATGCCGCAAAAGAAAAAGGATACGAAGTTTTATTGTTAGATTCTCCAATTGTTTCGCATTTGATTCAAAAACTGGAAGGCTCAAAGGAAAATATACACTTTGCCCGCGTAGATGCAGATAATATTGATAATTTAATCAATAAAGATGAAACTAAAATAAGTAAACTTTCTGATGCTGAAAAAGAAACGCTTAAACCGCTTATTGAAGAAGTAATTCCTGAAAAAACCTATACGGTTCAATTAGAAGCAATGGATTCAAATGCAAATGCGTTTATTATTACACAACCTGAATTTATGCGTAGAATGAAAGAAATGCAAGCTACAGGTGGCGGCGGATTTATGGGAATGGGTAATTTCCCGGAAATGTATAATTTAGTTGTAAATACCAACAATGAATTGGTTGTCAAAATTTTAGCCACAAAAACCAAAAAGAAACAGGAAGCTTTAATTAAACAAGCGTTTGATTTGGCAAAACTTTCCCAAAACTTATTACACGGTGAGGATTTGACAAATTTTATTAAGCGAAGTTTTGAATTGATTAAATAAACTTCACTTCAGAGTTTAACAAACAATTAATAAAATGCCTCAATAGTTTTTGGGGCATTTTTTAGTACTTTTATCGGCGGATTTATAATCTGCAATACTTGGCATTTTTATTGCAGCTATCTATAAAATAAAAACTGAGAATGAACAACTCATTGAAATTAATACTTCTTATCATTTTAATTAACTTATTTTCAGTTAATTCATTTTCACAGAGCGATACCGCTAAATCCAAAAAAATGGATAATGAATCCAGCATGCTTAAAAGCAAAACCCCCATAAAAGCTACTTTCGAAAACACAAAAACAGCACCTTCATCTCCAAATTTCAATTTAAAAATGGATGAAAAATTAAATACAAGCGCCATTGATAAAAATTTAGAAGAAAACAAATCAGCTTCAAAAAATCATAACTTTTTGATGGAAACATTGCCAGAAGACAAAGATATTATAGGCTTAAAATACTGGAAAGGACAAGATGTGACCCATAAGAAACTGGAAAGTAATTTTAGTTTAGGAACCGTTAAAAGCTCCACAAAAACAGTTAAAATTGAGTGCAGGGACTTTGGTTTGGTTGATGGAGACCGTATTCAAATTTTCTTAAACAACACTATTGTGAGCGCTAATATTGGATTGAAAGGAAATTATTTTGTAGTGTATCTCAATTTAGAAGAAGGCTACAACAGAATAGATTTCCAAGCCTTAAACCAAGGGTATTCTGGTCCGAATACCGCCGAGATGATTGTTTATGACGCCAATGGAAATATAATCTCCTCTAAAGAATGGCATTTATCAACCGGAGAAACTGCCACACTTGGCATTATTAAAAAATAAAAAACCATGATTTTAGCAGCATCCGGTATTATTTTAAAAGAAAAAAAAATACTGTTGCTTCAACGCTCCAATTACACAAAAAATTATCCGGAATATTGGGGTTGCCCTGGAGGAAGAGCCGAAGAAGGAGAAACTGCAGAACAAAATGTGATACGGGAAGTTAAAGAAGAATGCAATTTAGATTTTACGCCTACTGAAATTATTAAAACAGGAATATGGCAAGACCGATACTATTATCGGTTTTTGGGAAACTGGAGCGGAAAAATAAAAATTCAGGAACTTGAGGTATTGGATTACGATTGGTTTTCATTTCGTAATGCATCACAACTTAAATTGTCTTTTGATTATCGAGAAATTATTGAATTTCTTTACAAGAATCGCCAATTACTATAAAAGAATTATTAAAATTATTCATACACATATTGTCCCGAAAGGCATTGAAAATATTCGACTGCAAAATTATGCTCCAGAAATATTTTATAGTTTTATCCCCTCAAACAGCGGCATAAAAAAAGCCATTAAACGAGGACAGATTTTAATCAATGGTGAAATTGCCCAAACAGGAACTTATGTGCAATTTGGTCAGGTTATCGATTTACTTGAAACACCGCAATCACAACCCAAAATATTTGAACTTCAATTAGAAGTTTTATATGAAGACATTTATATGGCTGCAATTCATAAACCTGCCGGATTTTCAGTCAGCGGAAATGCCTATAAAACGATTTACAATTCGTTGCCCTTTAATTTGGAAAAAAGTTCAGAACCCGATGCACTTCCCTGGCCAACACCAGTGCACAGACTAGACAATCAGACTTCTGGAATATTGTTGATTGCCAAGACAAAAACCGCACAAATTGAATTGGGAATTCAGTTTGAAGATCACACGATTCAAAAAAAATATGCAGCTGTTGTAATTGGTAAGGTCATTTCAAACAGCCCAATTAAAACACCCATTGAAGACAAGGCTGCTGAAACAAATTTTGAAGTTGTTAATGTGGTAAATTCTCTAAAATACAAGCATTTGTGTTTTCTAAATGTTTTTCCTAAAACAGGGAGAACACATCAAATACGAATTCATTTGACCAGTATTGGCCATCCAATTTTTGGTGACAAATTATATGTTGAAGAAAAAATGCTTCATAAAGGAAAAGGACTTTTTTTATGTGCTTTAGAAATTTCATTTCTGCATCCAAAAACTTCCAAAGAAATTACACTTAAAATACCCGTTCCTCACAAATTTGAATCCTTACTTCAACGCGAAAAAAGACGTTGGGAAATGTATAACTTGTAATTAATCGAATAAATCGTTTAATACTTTCGCCAAACGAATACCTCCCTTTTGTAGTTGAGAACGCACCAACCCAAAATTTTCATACATATAATTGTAGCTTAATTTTTCACCAACCTCTGTTGAGGCATAGGCTTTTATTGCAAATGTCTGAGTTTCATTTGCCCAATCAGCAGTAGTTCCTTGTTGTAAATATTTTACTTGTTCCTTGGAAATTTTATCTGCATTCGCCGCCATTTCGGTATAAGTCATTTGAAACCCGTCAATCATTTTAGAATCCCAAACTGAATGCAAATTTGTGCCATCATTAAACCATTGAACTTGTATGGTATTTCCCCCTTTATCTTCTGCCCTGCCAACGTGCATTGGCTGATGTAAATCGCCCATAAAATGAACCAATAATTTTAAGTAAAATGCTTTATCATCCTTTGAAGCATTTTTATCTAAAATAATCGCTTTACATTTCTCTATTCCTGATACCAAATCACCATTTGGGTTCTTTTCTGAATCTTCATATTTTACACTAAAAGGCATATTTACATAATGCCATGTGTAAAAATTATTATAACGCTTGTCAGATTTAATATCATCTCCAAAAGTGGATACCAAGGCCAAACTTTGTCCGTCCAAAATTTTTGATATTTCGCGTTTTGTTTTTGCTTCTAAATAATTTTCAGCGATTTTCCCAACTGTTCTATGACCTGTTTGTCCCCAATCTGGATTATTTGCATTTCCTGTTAAAAAAGTTACTAAAAAAATGATTAAAACATATGCTGATTTCATTGTCTGTTATTTTTCAGCTAAGATAAAATAAAACAGGTAAAAAGATTTAGAAATATTAAAAAATAATTTATATCTTTATGATATCATATTAATATCAACTAAATCAATTATCATGACACAAGAAGATATGCTTTCCTATACCAATTCGGATTTATCAATAATGAAAGCATCCACAGAAATAATTTCAACTTTTATTAAAAAACAGAACTTTTAATATGGCAAAGAAAAAAGCGTTTGCATTACGTATAGATGAAGATCTGCTAAATGCAATTGAAAAATGGGCTGCTGATGAGTTCCGTTCAACAAACGGGCAATTGGAATGGATGCTCAACAAAAGCTTGAAAGATGGAAAACGCTTGCCTAAAAATATAAATTCTGAAACATAAATGTATACTGTTGAAGTTGTAAAAAACCTAAATCCGCTGTTAAACCAAATTGTCATTAAAAACGAAACATTGCATTTTTACAGCGTCATTTATCCAAATTTAGGCGCTTCGTTACAAAAATTATCATCAAATAATACTGAAATTATCGATGGAATTTCAAATACGGCTGAAGGCTTAAATGATTATAAAAATACTTATAAAACTGCTTTCCTATTCCCATTTCCAAACAGAATTTCTGAAGGAAAATATGAATTCAACCAATTGAAATACGAATTGGACTGTAATGAAACAATTTTAAATAATGCGCTTCACGGCCATATTTACGACAAACCATTTTCAGTTAAAAGTATAGAAGCAGATGATAATAATACCATTGTTGCGCTTCATTATGCTGATGATGGAAAAACAACAGGTTTTCCGTTTCCTTACCAAATAAAAATTATTTACACGTTCACAAAAGAAAAAACAACAATTAATTTTCAAGTTTTTAATAATGGTAAAAAGCCCTTTCCCTTCGGAATTGGATGGCATCCGTATTTTAAAACAAGTAATTTAAACTTAAGCTCCTTAGATTTTGAGGCTGAAACTCAGTATGAATTGGATAACAAAATGATTCCTCAATTGGAAATTCCATTAAAATTTAAAACGCCGCTATTCATTGAAAACACTTTTTTAGACGATTGTTTTATAACAAACAAACCTCAAGTTACTTTTAATTGTGAAGCGTATAAAATTGACATAAAATTTTCGTCAAAAACTGACAAAAGCTATTTACAAATTTACACGCCGCCAACAAGAGATTGTATTGCCATTGAACCTATGACTTGTGCGCCAAATGCTTTTAATAATAAAAACGGATTACAGATATTAGAACCTAATGAAAAATTTGAATGGCAAGTTCTTTTAAATTATAAGAATGTGAGTTTTTAGGAAATTATTACTCAATTATCTCAATTTAAAAGTCAGTGCAAAAGTGAAATTTGACGAATAAAAATAAAAAAGCAATGAACGTAAAAAAAGCCTATAATATTTGGGCAGCACAATATGACACAAATATGAATAAAACGAGAGATCTTGAAGCGATTGCTTTAAGGGAAAATTTAATTTCCGTTCCGTTTGATTCTTGTTTGGAAATTGGCTGCGGAACAGGCAAAAATACCGAATGGTTAATTACAAAATCTAAAGAAATAGTTGCAGTTGATCTTTCAGAAGAAATGCTTAAAAAAGCAAAAAAGAAAATAAATTCAGATAAAGTGAAATTTATTCAGGCAGACATCCATCAAAATTGGACGTTTGTTAGAGAGCAAGCCGACCTAATTTGTTTTAGCCTCGTACTTGAACATTTTGAAAATCTGGACGCTATTTTTAGCCAAGCTGCAAATTCAATCAAAAAAGACGGCTACATTTATATTGGGGAGCTTCATCCATTTAAACAATATTCCGGCACAAAAGCCAGATTTGAAACTAATGAGGGGCTTCAAACAGTGACTTGTTTTAACCATCACATTTCCGATTTCACAAATTCCGCTAAAAAATATGGTTTTGATATTATTAGCATCCAAGAGTACTTTGATGATGGTGACAAAAAAACGATTCCCAGAATTTTAACCCTCCTATTAAAAAAATCAAACTAAGTTTAAAAAAAAACTCCAAATTTTCATTTGGAGTTTTTTTTATTACTGTATATTCTTATCTTTTGGATGCACCAAAGTCATCTCATCTATTAAATTTTTAGCGCCTGCATATTTATCAATGATAAAAAGAACGTAGCGAATATCCACCATAATATTTCTGCAAATATCCGGGTCGTAATTCATATCGCTCATAGTACCTTCCCAGACCCTGTCAAAGTTCAATCCAATTAAATTTCCATGGGCATCAATAGCCGGACTTCCTGAGTTCCCACCTGTAGTATGGTTTGTGCCAATAAAGTTAACAGGCATTTTTCCTTTTTCTCCATATTGTCCGTAATCTTTGGTATTGTATAAATCCAACAATTTTTTCGGCACATCAAACTCATAATCACCCGGAACATATTTTTCCATGACACCTTCTAAAGAAGTAGTGGCGCTATAATAAACACCATTATTTGGTTCATATCCTTTAACTTGTCCGTATGTTACACGAAGCGTGCTGTTGGCATCAGGAAAAAACCGTTTGTTTGGAAACACTTCCATCAGCGCTTTCATGTATTCCTTTTGCAAGGCTACCAGTTGTAAATTAAGTTCTTGAAATTTAGGTTCGAGCTTATTGTAAAAAACAGTGTGCAATTCTTTTCCAAATACATACGCCTTGTCTTCATTCAACTTTTTTATCACTTCTTCCGGAGTTCCCATTAGCAGATTTTCAGCGCCCTCTAAAGTTATCAGATTTGAATTTGCATAAATATTGTTGGTGATTTCAGCAAAATTTACCCCTTTCATGTTTTCCGATAAGTATTCTTTAGGTGATTTTTCTGCATATAAACTCACTAGCTTTTCAAATACCGGCTTATCAACCATTGAACTATAATTCTTATATATTCCATTAAATGATTTCATGGCTGATTCCTTTGCTTTATTAAAAGCAGGCTCTCCCCCTTTTAAATAGGCTTGTTCTATTTGATATGCCCTAAAAGTAATTCCCAATAACTCCACATTTCTGTAAGCAACTTCTGTCCAGTAATCACGAGCCAATGAGACACTTTCTATTTCTTTATACAATCTCTCAAAATCCGATAATAATGTTTTGTAGCCTTCTAAATCTTTTTCTTCCACTATTTTGGTGAATTCTTTTTCCATTTCACGTTTCTTTTCTATGGCATTCGATTTTTGAATTCCCTGACGCTCCCCTATCCATTTTTTCCAATAGTTGGCAATTGAGGCATATTTTGAAGCATATTTTATTTTTATATCGGCATCTTTACGCATATAAGAATCCACTATTTTTAATGCATTGTCGCGGATTTCAATTTTTGCAGGATTCATTACATTTACAATTTGATCTAAAGCAACGGCTGGCAAATATTCATTGGTGCGTCCCGGAAATCCAAATACCAAGGTGAAATCACCTTCTTCAACACCATCCAATGATATTGGTAAATAATGATTTGGTTTATAAGGCACATTATCTTTTGAAAAACTTGCCGGCTTATTATCTGCACCTGCATAAATTCTGAACAAAGAGAAATCTCCGGTATGCCGTGGCCACATCCAATTATCGGTGTCCGCACCAAATTTCCCTATTGATGATGGCGGGGCACCAACCAAACGAAGATCATTAAAGGTTTCAGTAACAAACAGCAAATATTGATTGCCGTTATAAATCGATTTGATATTGGCATCTTGCCAAGTTTCTTTTTGAGCTGCTTTCGTAACTTTTTCAATATTTTGGTTGATGATTTTCATTTTTAAAGCTTCATCCATTGCGGCTGTTATCCCTTTAAAAACTTCAGAAGTGACGTCGTCAATTCTTTTTATAAAAGTGACATCCATACTTGGGTTTTCTAATTCCTCTTCATAATTCCTAGCCCAAAACCCATCCTTTAAATAGTCATTTTCCACTGTTGAATGTGATTGGATAGCGCCAAATCCGCAATGATGGTTCGTCAACAACAAACCGTTTGGCGAAATAATTTCCGAAGTACAGCCTCCGTTAAAATGCACAACGGCATCTTTTAAACTAGAATTGTTGACATCATAAATGTCTTTTGCGGTCATTTTGCTTCCTAATTGCAGCATTTCATTTTCATTCATTCCTTCCAACAAAGAGGGAATCCACATTCCGCCTTGTATTTCTCGAACATCTTGTACCGTTTGTTCAGGAGCTTTCACTACGGTTGTTTCCTGAATTGTTTTGCAGGAAAGCGCCAATAAGGCCACTAATAAATAAAGTTTTATATATCGCATATTTCAATCTTTTATCCTGCAAATATACACAACCAAAAACACTTATTTTAGTCCGATATTCATATAAAAAAATAGTATTTTAGCCAAAATTCAAAAATATACATGGATACAACGCCACTCATTACACCAGACACCATTGCCTTCGGAATATTAATGCTGACGCT
>NZ_JBFFKM010000040.1:0-23328 GCF_041555395.1 Lutibacter sp.
ATTTAAGTAAGGATCCTGAGGAAAACGTTAATATTTCAGAGGAAAAGGAAAACAAAAAACTGGTTAATGAATTATCTGCAAAAATCAAAAAGCACATAATAGAAAGAGACCATATAAAACTGCATTAGAATAGGTTGTTATAATCCTTTAAATTTGAAAAGAACATATTATGAAACACAATTACGTCTAGTATTGGCTTGAGTGTTAAAGAGCCTTTTATAGTTAATAATTTAATTAAGATTTTACAGATGATTTTAACGATGGTTATTATATAATTAATATTTCCTTCATTTCACTATATAGTTTGGCATTAAATACTGTTTATAAAAATCGTAACGTCAAAAAATTAGGTAAAAAAGAATAATATCCCAATTGGTCAAACATATAAAACTGAATTCATGCACTTTATAAACTCCTCTAAACCTTAAAAAAGCATATTAAAATGAAAGAAATTAGAACAAAAATTGTAATCGGATATGTATTTGGTCTTATATTTTGTATAATCGGTGCAACAATAATTTATAAGTATAAAAAATGAAACCTTTCCATTTCAAACAATTCAGCATTCAACAAGATAAAACGGCCATGAAAGTGGGTACTGACGGAGTTTTATTGGGCGGTTGGTCGAATCTTGACATAAATCCGAATAGTATTTTGGATATTGGTGCTGGAACAGGCTTAATAGCGTTAATGATGGCACAAAGGAGTAATGCGGAAATTATTGATGCAATTGAATTGAATGATGAGGCATATGAACAAACGGTAGAAAATTTTGAAAATAGCGATTGGGGCGACCGATTGTTTTGTTATCATGCTTCGTTACAAGAATTTGTCGATGAAATGGAAGACAAATATGATTTCATCATATCAAATCCGCCTTTTTATACTTCTACCTATAAAGATCTTCCAAAAGAACGCGCCATGGCACGCCACTCAGAAAGTTTAACCTATACTGATTTATTGGAGTCTGTTTCAAAATTATTGTCCTCAAAAGGAAATTGCGCGTTTATCATTCCATTTGAAGAAGAGGAAAATTTTATTAAAATTGCTAAAGAAAAAAAATTGTATCCAAATAGAATTACCAGAGTTAAAGGTGCTGAAAATACTGCAGTTAAAAGAAGCTTGCTTCAATTTTCATTCATAAAAAGGGAAGCAATTTCAAATGAATTAACCTTGGAATTATCAAGGCACAATTACACTTCTGAATATAAAATTTTGGTTCAGGATTTTTACCTGAAATTGTAGCGATTATCCCGTCACCCGTTCCGGATTATAACCCAAATAAGGTGCTTTTTTTTCGTGAAACACAATGCCGTTTTCTTCGAGTTCTTTCAAAATAGGTTCATAAACTTCTTTGCTAATTGGCATTTGTACGCCTGGCGTTGTAATTTCCCCATTTAATATTTTTAGAGTGGCAATGGCAACAGGCAATCCTACAGTTTTTGCCATTGCTGTGTAAGTTTGATTGTCTCCAATGCAAACCATGCTACTTTTAATTTGATGTTTTTCACCATTTAATTCATAGCCAAAAAGATGTTGCATTACAATCATATCTTTATCATTTTCTTTTAATGACCAGTTGTCTTTAAGTATTTTTTCAAGAATTTTTGCAGGCGTCGCGTTTTTCAGTCCAACCATTTTAGTTGCGCTAAAAATGTCCAATTCGGTTAACTTGTCCCAAACAATATCATCCTGATCAATTTTTAAGTAATAGCCCAATTTCAATTCAACAGAATCATATGGATTGTAAGCTAAAAAGGAGTTTGTGAAATCCCTGTAACTCATGTGTTCAGAATTTTCAATGGTGTAACTGTCATCGGTCATTCCCAATTGAATAAAAACATTCCAGGCTCTTGAAAAACCAACACGTCTAATGGTTCCTCTATATAAAGTCAAAATATTGTCTAAGCCATAAACACTTTTATATTTCAGAGAATCTCTGTTGGCGTAGGCTTCAAATTTCCCATAGCCGTCTATTTTTAAAATTTCTGTTCGCCTGAATAATTTATGATAAGGAATATATTTGTAGGTTCCTTCCTGCAAGAATTTTGCGGCACCGCCTTGTCCGGCCAAAACCACATTTCTTGGATTCCAGGTAAACTTATAATTCCATAAATTGTCATCACTTTCCGGAGCAATCAAACCACCGCAAAACGACTCAAAAAGAAGCATTTTACCTCCTTTTTCACGAATCTCATCAATTACCTTCATAGCGCTCATATGATCGACACCGGGATCCAAACCAATTTCATTCATTAAAACCAGATTTTTTTCGACTGCTTCCCTATGAAGTGCTTTCATTTCATTTGAAATATAAGAGGCTGTTACCATGCTTTTTCCAAATTCTATGCAATCTTTCGCCACGTTTATATGCAAATGTGCCGGAAGCATGGAAACAACAATGTTGGCGTTTTTTATGGCTTCTTTTCTTTCGATTTCGTTTAAAATGTCAAGCGATCTGGCAGTGCCGTTTTCATGATTTCCGACTTTTCTTTTGGCAAGTTCTAAAGAAACATCGGCAACGGTGATATGAAGATTTTCGCTAAATGATTTGTTTAATAAATAAGTTATTAATGAAGAAGATGATTGGCCTGAACCAATAACCAGAATATTTCTCATTCTCGTATTTTTATGGATTAAATCAGAACACGAAAATACAAATTTTATGGCAAAACAGATAGGTTTATCATATTAAATACTAGTGTCTTCAATCGATAATAAAATCTCTTTTGCTTTTTCAAAATCGGCACTGTTCACTTTAAGTTTATAACCTTCAACATAAGCCGTTCCAATAATAGACATCAAATTTTCATCAAAAATAAAACTATGAATTCCATAACTGGACAATAAGGTTTTAGCAATATGAATTTCATGTATCAAACTGGAGACTAGAATGGTTACTAAGGAATCTGAATTGCTTTGCATAATTCTTATTTTAACCTAAATATACAAAATGTTGCTTTTATAAAATGATAAATTTTATCTTTAGCGCTTAATTTTATAATGACCAATGAAAAAAAATTTAGTAATTGCTTCTTTAATAGGGGTTTTAACAATAGTACTGGGTGCTTTTGGTGCCCATGCATTACAAGAAACCTTAAGCGTAAATGAATTAAAAAGTTTTGAAACAGCAGTTCGTTACCAAATGTACCATGTTATTGTATTGCTGTTTGTAAATTCATTTTCAGGTTTTGTTTTGAAAGATAAAAACACCATCAGCTATTTGTTTTTTGCGGGAATCTTGTTTTTTTCAGGATCAATTTATGTAATTACATTAGGCGTAAACCCCAAAAGTATATGGTTTGTAACACCGTTGGGAGGCTTATTTTTTATTTTAGGATGGTTAAAAATGGGAATTTCCTATTTTAAGAAAGAATAATCGGTTGATTTGACAATTAATTTAAAATCCTTTTGAAATGTTTGTTGACCTAAACAAATAAATCTATTTTTACCAAATATTTTTTACAAGAAAAAAATTAAAAAAAAAGGTTTTTTTTTGACAAAGAACGAAAACGTTTTCGCAAAAAAATAAATGATTTTCAAAATATGTAAAGCGTTGCCAGAAAGTATTTTATAGTACAGAAAACGTTATCTTAGATAGTTCGTTTTTACTGATAAATATCATAAAAGCAACCTTGAGTTAGTGCGAAATTTGTTATATAAATAAATAGTAATCAAAACACATAAAACACAGATTATGAAAATTATGAAAGATGTAATTGCTAATTCCTTGAAAAAATTAGGATTTAAAGATGTCAAAGAAATAATTTATAATCCATCATTCGATGAATTATATAATGACGAATTAGCCCCTTCGCTGGAAGGTTTTGAAAAAGGATATTTGACCGAACTTGGGGCAATTAATGTAATGACCGGTAAATTTACCGGCCGTTCTCCTAAAGATAAATATATTGTAAAAGATGATGTAACTGAAGATACAATTTGGTGGACCTCTAAAAAAGTAAAAAACGATAATAAACCAATCTCTCAATATGTTTGGTCTGATTTGAAAAAAACGGTTTTAGAAGAACTTTCTCATAAAAAAATATTTGTTATAGATGCATTTTGTGGTGCTAATGAAGATACCCGGTTAAAAGTTCGTTTTATTGTTGAAGTTGCCTGGCAAGCCCATTTTGTGAAAAATATGTTTATCCGCCCAACAGAAGAAGAACTTGAAAATTTTGGAGAACCTGATTTTGTAGTGTTAAATGGATCTAAAACTTCAAACCCAAATTGGAAGGAACAAGGACTGAATTCTGAAAATTTTGTTGTTTTTAACTTAACTGAAAAAATGCAAATTATTGGTGGCACGTGGTATGGAGGCGAAATGAAAAAGGGAATGTTCTCAATGATGAACTACTATTTGCCATTAAGAGGAATTGCCTCAATGCACTGCTCGGCTAATGTTGGTAAAGATGGTGATACCGCTATTTTCTTTGGGCTTTCCGGAACAGGGAAAACAACACTTTCCACAGATGCCAACCGTCAGCTAATTGGTGATGATGAGCACGGATGGGATAATGAAGGGGTTTTTAATTTTGAAGGTGGATGTTATGCAAAAACAATCAACCTTGATAAAGATTCTGAACCGGAAATTTATGCAGCCATTAAAAAGAACGCGCTATTAGAGAATGTAACTGTTCATGCCAATGGTAAAATTGATTTTAGTGATAATTCAGTAACTGAAAACACGCGTGTTTCTTATCCTATTCACCACATTAAAAATATAGTGAAACCAGTTTCTAAAGCAGGACCAGCCAAAAAAGTTATTTTCCTCTCTGCTGATGCATTTGGGGTATTACCTCCAGTTTCAAAATTAACGCCTGAGCAAACAAAATATCACTTTTTGTCAGGTTTTACTGCAAAATTAGCAGGTACAGAATGTGGTGTTACTGAGCCAACTCCTACTTTTTCATCTTGTTTTGGAGCTGCCTTTCTTTCTTTACACCCAACTAAATATGGTGAAGAACTTGTAAAAAAAATGGAAGCCAATGGAGCCGAAGCTTACTTAGTTAATACAGGTTGGAATGGAACAGGAAAACGTATTTCTATCAAAGATACGCGTGGAATTATCAATGCGATTCTAAACGGTTCTATTGAAAAAGCGGAAACTAAAATTATTCCTATTTTTAACTTAGAAGTTCCAACTTCTCTTCCAGGTGTAGATTCTAAAATTCTTGACCCAATTGATACTTATAAAAATGTTGACGATTGGTCAATAAAAGCGGTAAATTTGGCTGAATTATTTATTAAAAACTTTGATAAATATACAGACAATGAAGAAGGAAAAGCTTTAGTGGCTGCAGGACCGCAACTGTAAGCGAAAACAAAATTAAAAATAAAAAAAGTCTTCTGAACGGAAGACTTTTTTTATTTTTAAAAATTACATATCTTACGACAACTTATGATAAAGAAAAAAATAAAAGCGGTTGGAGGTTCCTTAAATCAGTTTATGCATTTAGAGACAACAGCAAGTTTGCTTCTTTTTGCGTTTTCGATTTTAGCTATAATTTGGGCAAATTCGCCTTATAGCAGTGCCTACGTGGATCTTTGGCATTACAAGTTTACAATCGGATTTGCAAACACAAATTTTCATTTGGAAAAATCGCTTATTTTATGGATTAATGATGGCTTAATGGCCATTTTCTTCTTTGTAATTGGCTTGGAAGTTAAACGCGAAATTTTAGCAGGAGAATTAACTACTTTGAGAAAAGCGTCACTTCCTATTTTTGCTGCAATTGGAGGTATGCTATTTCCAGTGATGATATTTTTATTTTTCAATCAAGGAAAATCTGGTGTAGATGGATGGGGAATTTCAATGGCAACAGATATTGCTTTTACCTTGGGGATTTTAAAATTATTGGGAAATCGAGTGCCATTGGGATTGAAAATATTTTTAACGGCCTTCGCCATTGTTGATGATATTGGGGCAGTTATTGTTATTGCTATTTTTTATAGCGCCAATATTCAATGGGATTTAATTGCTTATGCTTTGCTAATTGTTAGTACACTTGGCTTTTTAAGTTATAAGCATATTTACTCCAAATACCTTTATTTTGTTTTGGGATTTGTGGTTTGGTTATTATTCTTAAAATCGGGAATTCACCCAACAATTGCAGGGGTATTAATGGCATTTACCATACCTATGTACCGGGAAATTAATTTAAGTGACTATGTGCAGGAATTATCCGCGCAACTTAAAATTTTTAAAGGATTTAAATCTAAAAACCCTCAATTACTCAACAAAAAACAATTGGAGATTGTTGATGAAATAGACACGATTACCGTCCAGGTACAGTCCCCACTCCAACATTTGGAGCATTCACTTCATGGTTGGGTTTCTTATGTCATCATGCCAATTTTTGCTTTGGCAAATGCAGGTGTGGCATTAAGTTTTAGCGGATTGGAAGATACTGGCCACATTTCTCTAAATATTGCTATGGCCTTGGTTTTTGGAAATACCTTTGGAATAATGCTGCTCTCCTTTTTAGCCATTAAATTTAAGCTGGCCGATTTGCCTGAAGGCGTGGAATTTAAGCACTTATTAGGAGTGAGTATTTTGGGCGGACTCGGTTTCACCATGTCCTTGTTTATTACCAACCTTGCCTATAATGATGAAAGTTTTATTTCAGCCGCAAAAATGGGCATTATTTTAGGATCCCTAATCGCAGGATTTTTAGGATATATGGTTTTAAGAATACAACTTAAACCGAACAAATAAAGGACTAAAGTAACCGTTGGTTGTATTTATATTCCACAAATTTAAAGTAGTTGTAAAGTTTGTAATTTACTTCTAAACCATAATCCACATTAGGGTCATAATCTATATGGTTTTCATAAATGTCGCTTCGGTATCTTAATGGATTTGAGGCTCTAATATTCCATTCAGAAACATAAAACCGATTTTTTGTTTCATAATATTCCTTTGAATAAAACCACATCGGTTTGGCAATCGTATTTAAATAGGTTTCGAATCCAATATCTGTAATAATGATTTCATATTCCAAACTGTCATTGGCAATTCTAACCGCTTCTTTGGGGTAGTTTGCATCGCTTGTTTTTGTGGTTTTTGTTGTTGAAGAACAGCCAACAATAAATAAACCAATGGTCACATAATAAAATAAATTTTTCATAATCAATGAATTTAATTCACTTAAAATTACAAAAAATATGTCAAATTTTCTAATTTAGCTTTTCATTTAAATTCAACTAAAATGGACAAAACACGATGTGGCTGGTGTAAAAACGACCCGCTTTATATGGCATATCACGATACAGAATGGGGTGTACCCGTTTTCGCGGATGACAAATTATTCGAGTTTTTAATTTTAGAAACTTTTCAGGCGGGTTTAAGCTGGATTACCATCTTGCGTAAGCGAGAAAATTTCAAAAAGGCCTTTGATGATTTTGATTATAAAAAAATCGCGAATTATACCGAAGCAAAATTTGAGGAACTTTTATTGGATGCCGGAATTATCAGAAACAGATTAAAAATTAAAGCTACTATTTCAAATGCTGTTGCTTTTATGGAAGTTCAACAGGAATTTGGCTCATTTTCAAACTATATATGGGGTTTTACCAAAGGAAAACCCATCAAAAATAAATGGAAAACATTGAGTGAACTTCCTGCAACGACGGAATTATCAGATGTCATTTCAAAAGATTTAAAAAAGCGCGGATTTAAATTTGTGGGTCCAACAGTAATATATGCTCATATGCAAGCAACCGGAATGACCAATGATCACGTTACCGATTGCTTTAGGTATGACGAGGTGTCTTGATTTTGAGTTTTTAGTGTTGAGTTATTTGTTCCATCATATTCCTGTTAAAACATCTGCTCTTATTTTTGAAAGAAACGTCAAACTTAAAACCCCTCCTTTTTTGTCTCTTGTCTCTTGTCTGTTTTCCTTTAAAAAAGTAGCGAGCTTCTAATATCGAACTTTCTCTTATTTAATAGGTATATAAATTTCCGTTATCCACTTTGCCGGATTTGCAGTTTCGTTTGGGCCAATGGTATAAATTTCAAAGGGTTCTCCACCTTCAATTTCTGTAAAATCTTGGGCAGTGAGTCCATTATAAGCTGCTTCCCAGGCGTCAAAGGAAAATTTATAATCTCCCGTAAAAATTGTTTTAAAAGTTTTTTGCGGTTTTAAAAAGCCCGTTAAAACATCTCCTGTAGTAATCACCCTTTCTTTTACAGGAACACAGGCCGAAAACATGGCCGTATTATTTTCTTCGTCCCATTTATGATTTAGTGTAAAAGGTTTTCCGGAAGGCTCAATGTTATTATCTGCCATAAATTTTATAACAACAGGAAACATTTTACTCATTTTTTTCTCAATATCTTCTATTTTACAAGACGTAGTTTGGTATAAATAATAGCCGCCGCCATAATCAACCATTCCTTTTAATTCAAAAGAATGTTTTTCCATTTCTTTTAAAACGTATTGTTCAAGCAATTCCAAACCTCTGTCATAGGTTGTAATCATGTTTTTTTCGATGCCTCCTTTAAAGAGCCAGTAAAATTTTTCGACAAATGAATTTTTGCCTCTCATTCCCCAGGTGACTTCAGTACCAAGATCAGTTTTAGCAAAATTCCAATAAACTTCAGCGATATGCCCTTTGCTAAAATCAATTTGTTGAATAATTTCTTTATTTGGAATGATGGAGATGGTTTTCATAAATCCGCTGCCATCTTTTCCTTTCCAGTTGTAGGTCGATCCAACACCTGAAGTTGTGTCTTTAAAGGAAGTTACCATAGTAGGATCCTTTTCTAGCCAGGGACTCCAGTTCTCCCAATTTTTAAAATCATTAACATTGTCAAAGATTACTTCCGCAGGGGAATTTATAATTCGGGAACGGTGAAAGTCGTAATTACTTTCAAGTAGAGTGCCGTAAATGGATATTCCAATCACTGCGGCCAAAAGAAAAAAAATGAAGTATTTTAAATATTTCAAAAGTTGAAGTTTTGAATTAGCTTAACACTAAATTACTGAATTATTCTGTTATAAATTAGTAAATTTGTCGATAAATTTTAAATTATCAATCAGATGAAAATTAAATATTTTTTACCGATGCTGTTAACGGCATCAATCTTATTTTCTTGCGCCGATCAAAAGAAGGAAGAAAACACAAAAAAAGAAGCCTCAACAGAATTTAAAACTGAAGTTGAGCAATTTGCCGATATTAAAATATTGCGTTATCAAATTCCGGGTTTTGAAAACCTAACGTTAAACCAAAAAAAATTAGTGTATTTTTTATCTGAGGCCGGTATCGAGGGCCGTGATATGATGTATGATCAAAATTATCGCCATAACTTAAAAATTAGACGTGCTTTAGAGAATATTTACCAAAACTATGCCGGTGATAAAACCGTTGAAGACTGGCAAAACTTTGAAATCTACTTAAAAAGAGTCTGGTTTTCTAATGGCATTCACCATCATTATTCAAATGATAAATTTAAGCCTGAATTTTCAGCAGCATATTTCGACACTTTATTAAAAGAAACTAAAACTAATCTTACGGGAGAGGCTTATGAAGTTATTTTTAATGATAAAGATGCCAAAAAGGTAAACCTAGACGAAAGTAAAGGATTGTTGGAGGGGTCGGCCATTAATTATTATTCACCCAATATTACGGCAGCTGATGTAGATAAATTTTACGCTTCAAAAATTGATAAAGACGACAAAGCACCGGTTGAATATGGGTTAAATTCGAAATTGATAAAAAATGCCGACGGCTCTTTGGAAGAAAAAGTTTGGAAAGTTGGTGGTATGTATAGTGCATCTATTGAAAAAATTGTTGGCTGGTTAGAAAAAGCGGTTGAGGTTGCAGAAAATGCAAAACAAGCGGAAGCGTTAAAATTACTGATTGATTATTACAAAACAGGTGATTTAAAAACTTGGGACTCCTACAATATTGCCTGGGTAACAAGTACCGATGGCGATATAGACTATATCAATGGATTTATTGAAGTATATAATGATCCAAAAGCTTTTAGAGGTTCTTATGAGTCAATTATTCAAATAAAAGATTTCGACATGTCTAAAAAAATGGCTGTTTTGGCTGAAAATGCCCAGTGGTTTGAAGACAATTCAACATTGCGAGAATCCCATAAAAAGAAAGATGTGGTGGGTGTTTCTTATAAAACAGTGAATGTGGCTTCAGAATCTGGAGATGCATCACCGTCAACGCCAATTGGCATAAACTTGCCAAATAATAATTGGATTCGTGAACAACATGGATCAAAATCTGTTTCTCTTGGAAATATTATTGAAGCATACAACAATGCTGGAGGTACAGATCGATTAAAAGAATTTGCTTTTAATGAAGCTGAAGTTGAAGATGAAATAAAATATGGCCAGGATGCCGATAAATTGCATACAGCTTTGCATGAAGTTATTGGTCACGCCAGCGGACGAATAAATGATGGAATTGGCCAGCCAAAAGAAACCTTAAAAAATTATTCTTCAACCTTAGAAGAAGCGAGAGCTGATTTGGTTGGACTTTATTATTTGCCTGATGAAAAATTGGTTGAAATGAATATTTCACCAAACGCTCAAGGAATTGGAAAAGCAGCTTTTGATAGTTACATCAGAAATGGTTTAATGATGCAATTGATTCGTTTAAATTTAGGTGATGACATTGAAGAAGCGCATATGAGAAACCGACAATTGGTGGCTGCCTGGGCTTTTGAAAAAGGTAAAAAAGACAATGTAATCGAAAAAGTTGTAAAAGAAAATAAAACGTATTTTGTGGTTCGTGATTACGCGAAATTGAGAGTTTTGTTCGGTGAATTGTTAAGTGAAATACAACGCATTAAATCGGAAGGGGATTTTAAAGCCGGAAAAGCTTTGGTTGAAACTTACGGCGTTAAAGTGGATCAAGCCCTTCATAAAGAAGTTTTGGAGCGTAACAGCAAATTTAAATCAGCTCCTTACAGCGGTTTTGTCAATCCGGTATTGACTGCTGAATTAGATGCTGAAGGAAATATTAATGATGTAAAAGTTGTTCAACCTACAAGTTTTGCAGAGCAAATGTTGGATTATGCAAAAAGATACACCACTTTACCCGATGTAAATTAATCGTATTAAGAATTTTTGTAAAAGTCCGTTTCAATTTATTGAAGCGGATTTTTTTTAGTGTAAAGAGAAGGTAATTAAGGTAAAAATGAGGATGATTAAAATAAGTGAAATAAGCACAATGAATGAGTTTTTATAATACTTTTTATGAATTTTGATATCCTTTTTATAACTCCAAACCATAGCTATTACAAAGGCGATTGCAAAAAGTGCCGCAAAAATTAATTGTCCTTTACTAAACATATTAAATGTGTATATTTATCATCAAAAATACATAAATTTCGGTTTGCAAATGAGCATAAAAATAAATATATGAAAAACGCACTAGTTATTGGAGCGACATCCGGAATTGGAAAGGAACTTTCCGGATTGTTGGTGGCGGATGGTTACAAAGTTGTAATTACAGGAAGAAGAGAAAATTTACTTCAGGAAATCAAAGCAACTGATTCGGAAAAATATGTGATTAAAGTTCACGATGTAAATAATTTAACTTCTTGTGACACCTTATTTTTAGACTTAAAAAATGAATTTAAAACCATCGATTTAATAGTGTACAGTTCAGGTGTTGGCGATCCAAATTATGAGTTGGAATGGGAAAAGGAACTACCAACATTACAAACCAACATTATTGCGGCAACCAAAATTTATGGGCTCGCTTATAATTTTTTCAGAAAACAAGGTTATGGACATTTGGTTGGAATTTCTTCCATCGCATCCATTCGCGGAAACCGTCATGTGCCGGCATATTTTGCATCAAAAGCATTTCAGGCAAACTATTTGGAGTCGCTTTGGATGAAAGGAAAAAGAAGTAAAGCCGAAATTTACGTAACTGATATTCAGCCTGGATTTGTGGATACCCCAATGGCAATTGGCAAAACTTTTTGGATGGCATCAACAGAAAAAGCAACCAAACAAATTTATACGGCAATTAAACAGAAACGAAAAAAAGCATATATTACAAAACGTTGGAGAATGGTGGCATTTGTATTGAGAAATGCGCCGTCTTCATTATTGTTTAAGTTTACCTAAATTATTAACCGAATAAAATGAAATTACTTAAATGAAAAACAAAATAAAGGCTGTTCAGGATTTTCATGTAGCATTTGGTTTGGGAATTCAACATAAACCAATCGCAAAATTGGATGAAAATAAATTAAAATTACGTTTCGATTTAATGGCTGAAGAAAATGAAGAATATTTGGAAGCTGCCAAAAATAATGATTTAATTGAAGTGGCTGATGCTCTTGGAGATATGTTGTATATTTTATGCGGAACTATTTTAGAGCATGGTATGCAATATAAAATTGAGGAAGTTTTTAATGAAATTCAACGCAGCAATATGAGTAAATTGGGTGAAGATGGCAATCCAATTTATAGGGAAGATGGCAAGGTACTGAAAGGCCCGTACTATTTTAAACCTAATATTGCCAACATCCTAATGGAATGATTTATTTAAAAAAGGAGCCTTTTAAAACTCCTTTTTCATTAAATCAACATTGTAAAATCCGCCCCTGTTTTCTTTTCTTTCTTTAGAAAATCGTGTAATTAAAAAAGCGGTTGTAATTAAGTTTCTGAGTTCGCACAAATCAACTGAAAGTTCAGAATGATCATAAAGGCGTTTGTTGTCCTCGAATAAAACGTGAAGTTTTCTCTCAGCGCGCAATAAACGTTCATTAGAACGAACAATTCCAACGTAATTGCTCATAATGGTTTTCACTTCATTTCTGTCGTGCGTAATCAAAATTTTCTCCATATTTTTCACCACACCGCTGTCATTCCAATCCGGAATATTTTTTGGGGTTTTAATTTTTTCAAATCGGTTGGTTAAATTTTCAAAGGCTCTATGGGCAAAAACAATGCCTTCCAACAAAGAATTTGACGCTAGTCTGTTTGCGCCATGAAGACCGGTTCTGGTAACTTCTCCGGCACCATATAAATTTTTAATGGAGGTTTTTGCTTTTTTATTCACATTTACGCCACCGCAAATATAATGTGCCGCAGGTGAGACAGGAATAAAATCCTTGCGCACATCGATGCCCAAGGTCATGCATTTTTCGGTAATATTTGGAAAGTGTTTTTTAAAAGACTCATATTCCAAATGCGTACAATCCAAATAAACGTTAGGCATTCCGCTTATTTTAAGTTCGTGGTCAATGGCTCTCGCCACAATATCCCGCGATGCCAATTCTTCACGTTCATCATATTTATGCATAAATCGGTTGCCATAATAATCTCTTAAAATAGCGCCGGCACCACGCACAGCTTCTGAAATTAAAAAAGCCGGGTATTCGCCAGGGTTGTATAAAGCGGTTGGGTGAAACTGAATAAACTCAACATCTGAAACCTCTGCCATCGCCCTATAAGCCATTGCAATTCCGTCGCCTGTAGCAACTACCGGATTTGTGGTGGTAAAATAAACCTGTCCGTTTCCTCCTGAAGCCAACATCGTGACTTTTGCAGCAAATGTTTTTACCACATTTTTTTTCTCGTCCAATACATAAGCGCCATAACAGGTTATTTTTTCTGATACAGAGGTTTGTCTTTTTTTAACTTGATGTTCTGTAATTAAATCAATGGCAAAATGGTGCGATAAAAACTGTATATTTTTGGTATTTTCCACTTGTGCAATAAGCGCTCTTTCAATTTCTGCACCTGTAAGATCTTCGTGATGTAAAATCCGGTTTTGAGAATGTCCGCCTTCTCTTCCCAAAGAAAAGTTTCCTTTGGAAGTTTTATCAAATACAGCACCCCAATCAATCAATTCTTTGAGTCGGGCAGGAGCGTCTTCCACCACCATTCTCACCACTTCTTCATCGCACAAACCATCGCCGGCAATTAAGGTGTCTTCTATATGCTGTTCAAATGAATCGACGGTTTTGTTCCAAACAGAAGCAATTCCGCCTTGGGCATATTTGGTATTGCTTTCGCTCTTTTCGCTTTTTGTAATAATAGTAACTGTTGCATCTTTAAAGTGATTAGCTACTTTTAAAGCAAAACTCAGCCCTGCGATTCCCGAACCGATAATTAGAAAATCGGAGTTGTATGATTTTTTTTCAGCATTCATTGTAATTCATTGTTATTTAGAAAGTTCCAGCATGCGTTCAATAGAAACCAATGCTTTTTTTCTTAATTCTTCCTCTACAATAACCTCGGGTAATTCATATTTTAAGCATAAATACAATTTTTGCATGGTATTCATTTTCATATAAAAACATTCGCTGCAATTGCAATTGTCATCGTCAACCGGGGCAGGAATTAAAATTTTATCGGGAGCTATTTCACGCATTTTGTGTAAAATACCGACTTCAGTAGCCACAATAAATTTTTTCGCATTGCTTGTTTCTACATAATTTAACAATCCGGAAGTAGAACCAACATATTTGGCAACTTTCAATAAATGTTCTTTAGATTCAGGATGTGCAATAATTTCAGCATCTGGATTTTCAGCGTATAATTTCAATATTTTGTCTATTGAAAAAGCTTCATGAACCATACATGCTCCATCCCAAAGTACCATATCCCGACCAGTTTTTTTAATCAGCCAAGCACCTAAATTCCTGTCAGGAGCAAAAATAATGGGCTGCTCTTTTGGTATTGAATTGATGATTTTTTCGGCATTTGAGGAAGTGCAAACAATATCGGTCATCGATTTTATTTCTGCGGAAGTGTTTACGTAAGAAACCACCAAATGATTTGGATGTTGTTTTTTGAAAGCGGCGAAATCAGTTGGCGGACAAGAGTCTGCTAATGAGCAGCCGGCTTTTAAATCGGGCAATAAAACTTTTTTGGACGGATTTAAAATCTTTGCGGTTTCCGCCATAAAATGTACTCCGGCAAAAACAATAATATCAGCACTGGTTTTAGCGGCTTTTTGCGCCAAAGCCAAACTGTCACCCACAAAATCTGCTATATCCTGTATGGCGTCTTCCTGGTAATAATGCGCAAGAATAACGGCATTTTTTTCTTTTCTAAGTTTGTTTACCTCTTTTACGTAATCAATACTTGGAGTTTTAATATCTAAAAATCCTTTTTCCTGAAGTTCATTCTTAGCTTGTTCTAACGTAGTCATATTCTATTTTTTTGATTGATTAAGACCAAATAATATGCCAAACAATCGGATGATAAATCCGATTGTTTTAATAGTTTTCATGCAATAAATGTATGCTTTTTGGCAAAGTTAACCTAATTGAGTTTATTTTACTTTATAAGTCCAGCCAAATTTATCTTCTGCATTTTTGCGTTGAATATCTGTGATGCCTTTTTTTATCAAGGCGGCAAAACTGTTTTCCACTTTTGGCAATTCAAAGTTTTCTCCTTTATTTGAAAAAGCATTAATAACGCTTACAACCGCAGCTGTTCCGGCACCAAACATTTCCAATAATTCACCTTTACGAGCCGCTTCCACAATTTCGGAAACTCTTACGGGTCTAACTTCAATTTTAATTCCTTTATCTTCAGCGAATTGAATAATGCTTTTGCGCGTTACGCCGTCTAAAATACGATCGCTTACAGGTGCGGTCAACAGGGTGTCATTTACCCTGAAAAAGACATTCATTACCCCAGCTTCTTCCAAGAACTCATGGGTACAAGAATCTGTCCATACCACTTGTTGAAAACCTTGCTGGTTCGCCAATTTTGTTGGGTAAAACGATCCGGCATAGTTTCCTGCCGCTTTTGCAGCCCCAACACCTCCGTTTGCAGATCTGCTGAATTTATCGGCAAAAACCACTTTAACTTCACCTGAATAATAGGATTGTACAGGAGAACAAATAATCATAAATTTATAACTGTTTGAAGAGGATGCAGACACGCATGATTCGGTTGCAATAATAAAAGGTCTGATGTAAAGCGCGTTATCACCTCCTTTTTTCACCCAATCTTTATCTAATTTCAACAATTCATTTAAACCTTCAAAGAAGAGATCTTTTGGAAAAGCAGGCATGTCTAATCGCTCAGCCGATTTGTTAATTCTTTCCTGATTTTGGTCGGGTCTAAATAACCAAACATCATCATTGTTGTCTTTATAAGCTTTCATACCTTCAAAAACGGCTTGACCATAATGAAAAACTTTTGCAGAAGGATCCATAGTTAAAGGGTGGTATGGTACAATTTGAGGCGTTTTCCATTTTCCATTTTCATAATCACATTCAAACATATGGTCAGTAAAAATTTTCCCAAATGTTAAATTGTTAAAATCAACTTCTGAAATTTTAGATTTTGTTGTTTTTTCAATATGTAAAGCCATGGTAAGTCTATATTTATTTACGCAAATTTACTATAATTTTTTAATTCACGGTTTTAATTTTACTGAAGGTTACTTCCTTATTTTTAATATATTTGGGGAAAAATATTCATATGAGCAATATGAATAAAATAAAATTACATTATTGACATATTTAAGTTGATTTGTTTTATTTTATTATAAAAATATCACAATCTAAAATGACGTAAATTTGCTGAAAAACAGGCTCTTAAAGTTATTTTTTGGATGAATAACGCTCATTTTTAATTTTAAAAATTTTGGAAAGAAAAATAATGGTCACTGCTGATGGTTCTACAACCATTCATATTCCAGAATGGGATGAACAATACCATTCTAAATATGGCGCAATTCAAGAAGCAAAACACGTTTTTATAAAAAATGGTTTATCACTTTTTTCTGATCAAGATATAAGTATTTTAGAAATAGGTTTTGGAACAGGACTTAACTGTTTCATTACTTTTTTGGAAGCGCCAAAAAAGAATCTAAATATTGATTATGTTGGTGTTGAAGCCTATCCAGTCGTTTCTGAAGAGGTTGAAAAAATGAACTATGCCAATCAGTTAAATGCAATTGAGTTTTCTGCTATTTTTAATCAAATTCACCAACAGGAATGGGAAGTTAAAAGTGACATTTCACCCAATTTTTCTCTATTGAAGCGGAAACAGTTTTTTAATGATATAAATGATGAGAACAAATTTAATCTCATTTATTTTGATGCTTTTGGCGCAAGGGTTCAACCGGAATTGTGGACAGAAGAAATATTTGAAAAAATGTATAAAGCATTGAAAACGGGTGGAGTTTTAGTCACCTACAGCGCAAAAGGAAGCGTGCGAAGAGCGATGCTTACAGTCGGATTTTTAGTTGAAAAAATTCCAGGTCCACCCGGAAAAAGAGAAATGTTAAGAGCTACTAAAGCTTAACTTGAATATTTGGAAAAGAGAAAATAGACAAGAGAAAATAGACAAAAATGCTGAAAGTTGAAGGTCAATAGTGACATAAACAGTTATAAATAAAAATATCTTATGAAACCTCGATTTAAAAAAGCTAAAAAACCAAATTACAAAAGAGGCATCGTTTTGGCTATTTTGTTGCTTGTGATTATTTATTTGTGGATGAATATTGAAAGTATTACCAATGCTCTTTTTGGCGTAAAACCATAGGATAAGCTCAATTTAGCTGAGTTTTGGATTGTTATTTTCTAAAGCTTCGGCCTTTCCATTCGTAGCTTTTAAAAGCTGATAAACATCCTGTAAAAACAATAAAAAAGGGATGCAAAAAACTTATGATTAAATAGTGTTTAAGCGATTTTGTGTTTTTCAAAAAAAAGGAAGTTTGGGCGATTATAATAAAATCAACAATTGCTTTTGCGACAAAGATTAGAATGAAATAGATCCAAAATTGGGGAAATAACAACGTGAAAACTCCTAAAATAAGCACCATTAAATTTTCTGAAAACACACAAAGTCCTACAAATTTTACAAAGTAAATTTTGTAGGAAGCTGATTTTGAGGCCCATCGTATTTGCTGGTGTAAAAACAGTTTCCAGCTATTTTCTGCTTTTGTTTCCACAATAACTTCATCTGATTTTAAGAATTTTACTTTTTTCGGATAGGCTTTTATCATTTTTTCCATTAAAAAAATATCATCTCCACTGGCAATTTCTACATTGCCTTCAAAACCATTAAGTTCAAAAAAAATGGCTTTACGGTAACATAAATTGGCCCCATTGCACATAAATGGATTTTCAATTCCGAAACCGCCAATGGTACTTCCTATTAAACTTATGAAATTCAAATTTTGAAAATGATACAACAATGAATTTTGCAAGCTGAATTTTACCGGAGCGCTTATAAATACGGGTTGCTTTTCTTCAATAAATTGATTGAAAAGATGTAACCATAATTTGGGAACCAAACAATCAGCATCTGTGGTAACGATCCATTCAAAATTCGATAATTTAATGGCAGTATTTAATGCGTCTTTTTTAGGAGATTCGGTTTTTCTAATATTTTGTAAATGGCGCAAGTTAAGATTCGGATTTTGTCTTATAAATTCTTTAATGATTTCAATAAAATTGTCTTCAGAATCATCGTTCACCAACAAAATTTCAAAGAAATCCGTAGGATAATTTATTTCGGAAAGCGATTGTAATAGATTGGGTAAATTGTGCGCTTCATTTCTGAATGGAATTACAATGGAAAACCTATTTTTTGGTGTTATTTTTTTGTTTTTAACAACGTCACTTTTATAAAATCCAAAGATAAAAACCATAATCAGCATTAAATACAAAACCGAAATTATAAAGACTAAGAAAATCATTTGTCGGCGACCATTTTAAAGTTTAACACAAATATACTTCCTATCAAGGTGGGAATAGCGAAATTCAATAGCCACATAAAAGTAGTAATGGATACAATTGTTAATGGATTTATATGAATAAGGCCAAAAATAAATACTGCAACAGAACCTTTAATTACCCAATCAAAAATAGCCAGACTCGGAATAATGGAAGCTATTAAATACGTGCTGAAAATCAAGCTTATGAGCGTGATATAATCAGCGTCCACTTTAAAAAGCCTTAAAAAAAAATAAAATTGATGCGAAAAAACCAGATAACGAAATACAGCGTAACCAAATGTTTTTGTCAAAATTTTCAAGGGTAATTCTTTTGAATAATTAAAAACTTTATGAGCGTATTCTTTAAGGTTTTTTATGATTCCTGAATTTTTTCCAATTAAAAAAAGCAGCAGTAAAACACTTACTGTTAGAAGGAATTTGTGCATATTAAATGAGAACAAACCAATTTCAAAATAGTCGCTTAAAAAGAAAATCCCAAAGATTCCGAAAACCATGGTGACAGTTAGCTGACTTAAATTTCCAATCATGTTTAAAACCATGATTTTTTTTCGCTGTTTCTTTTCAAAATACAGCGCTTTTGCACCGTATTCTCCTATTCTGTTGGGTGTGATAATAGATACGGTTAAGGAAGCCAAACACTGTTCAAAACCTTCAAAAAAGGTAATTTTTTTTTCATGTGAAGCCAATGTTTTCCATTTAAATATTTCCAAAATCCAATTAACATCGGTAAATAAAAGCAATAGCAAAAGCAGCCAGCTATTTTTAGAAAAAAGAACAGCTATCTGTTGTTTCAATTGTGTAAGTGACAAAAGTTGATTGGTGGCCAACTGTTGAAATATAAAATAAAACGCACCAGCAACTATCGCTAATTTTAGCAGAAAGATGATCGCTTGTTTATATTTGTCTAAGATATTGTACATTTGAAATTACAAATAAACAACTAATTGAGCTCAGAAAAAATCATATTGGGAATTGATCCGGGAACAACCATTATGGGTTTTGGATTAATAAAAGTTATCAATAAAAATATGGAATTAATTCGGATGGATGAATTGATACTCAAAAAATATGATGACCATTATTTAAAACTAAAATTAATCTTTGAACGCACCATTCATATTATCGATACGTACCATCCCGATGAAATTGCGATTGAAGCGCCTTTTTTCGGAAAAAACGTACAATCTATGTTAAAATTGGGACGTGCCCAGGGCGTTGCGATGGCTGCAGGTTTGTCAAGAGAAATTCCGATAACGGAGTATTCGCCTAAAAAAATTAAAATGGCCATTACCGGCAATGGAAATGCAAGTAAAGAACAAGTAGCAAAGATGTTGCAGAGTTTGTTAAAAATAAAAGAATTGCCAACAAATTTAGATTCTACAGACGGATTGGCCGCTGCGGTTTGTCATTTTTACAATGGCGGAAATATAACTTCAGAAAAAAATTATTCTGGCTGGGGTGCTTTTGTGAAACAAAACGGAAATAGAGTTAAATAGTTTTTAAACAATTACATCACATTCGTAAGTTTCACATTTTTTATCAATCACCAGTTTTCTGTGTTCACGAAAAAGTTGATGTTCTTTGGAGGCCTCCAACTTATCCTTGTCTTCTTTAGAATTCCAATATTCAACCAGGAAATACTTATTTTCTTTGACTCTGTCTTTAAAAATATGAAAATGATCTAAGCCTGCAGGTTTTGCCTCGGTCAATTCCTCGAATTTTTGAAGCTCAACAAATGAAATTCCTTCTCCCTCTTTTACCTTAAATGAAACGATGTATGCATACATAACTAGTAGGTTTTTCTCAAATTTACGACACCATTTTTAGAAAAAAGGTAATAAAAATCACTTTTTATAATATTTTAAAAAAGGGTATAAGTATAATTAGCAAATAATAGTAAAATGAAAACGGTTTTTATTTAATAGGAAGCTTGATAATAATTGATTAAGGATAACATACTTAGAATTTATAGGGCGTAGTGTTAACTCATAAGTAGACTGATAATCAAGTAATTATTTAGAATTAATATAAATTGGCATTTTTTGTGAATTTATATATTTTTTCTAATTTTTTTTTATAGCTTTTTATCCCAAAATGAAAAAGAACATTTTACTGCCCCTTATATTATAATTTATTTCCCCAATATATAACCTCTTTTAATTTATTAAGCCCCTTTTTATGTAAAATTTTAACGATAGAATTTTATTGTTTAAGGATTGTATTTATTAACGTAATTTTATATATTATGAAGAAGCTTAAATTATTATCAGTATTGCTATTAAGCGGGTTACTTGCGGTAAGTTGCTCGGACGATGAAGTCATTTCGCCAACAGACAATGCGTCAGAACCTTAAAGGTTCTGAAACATTCGCTAAAAATGGAGCGCCAAGTGGCGCACATTACAATCTAAATATTATTGGTATGTCTAAAGAAAAAACAGCAGATATGACTGGAAACAACGGACATGTAATTTTTGTTGGATTAGGTAGTAGCAAAAATGCAGAAGATTTTGTCACAACACGAATTTATTTATCTGATAGTGAAGAAAGTGATGATTCGGACGCTGATTTTCGGGTGCTTGATGCTAACGGCACAGATGGTGAAGCTTCATTCGAACTTCCAAAACCTGGTTATGATGCTTATGTGGTTGGAGATCCAGGAAATGCAGATATATCCTCTGATTATTCCATTTATGTAAGACCATTGGGAAAACCAGGTGGATGGTCAACAATTACAACTTGTGCTGACCTTGCCGATCAGGATGCACTTTATAGCTTGCTTGATAAAGCTGGTCAGAAGGTTATTCAGAATGAAATTGATGATGTTACCGGTGCTTATTGTTCAGTTGAACAGGTAGGAGCAGAGGTTACAATGCGAAGAAAAGGGAAATCCACTTTTGTAGATGTAACAGCAGAGTTAACCAGTATTGTTTTAAAAATTTGGGTTGATTTAAATGCTGATACATTTGAGGATGATGGTGAGATATTCTTTGTACGGGTTCCAATATTTGATGATATTATAGAAAATGAATATTGGAAATATGATAACAATGGCTTAAGGTTGCTACAGGTTCGTTTCTATCCAATGGACTGAAATAACAGATAGTGATATTACTTCCGGATGGAAGTAGGAAAGACATAAACATATAGTAATTACAAGTTGAATTAAGGGCTGATGTTTCTCATCAGCCCTTTTTTTATCCAATTGGTAATACGGGTTTTCTTTATATAGTAATTATGTTAAACAAAATAATAACTTAATTTTATCTCCAGCCATATAAAAATTCAAAAAAAGAAATATGTTTTTGACAATAAAAACACATATAAATATGGTTAAGACCTGAGTTGACCCTTTTGTGAATTTTAAACACAGCATATTTATGGATGTTAATTAGATTATTAAAAAACGTATATTTATCTATTCATAAATAATTATTTTGGCAGGAATCTATATACACATACCATTTTGTAAGCAAGCGTGTTATTATTGCGATTTTCATTTCTCAACTTCATTAAAAAACAAAGATGAAATGCTGATCGCACTAAAACGGGAATTGGTTTTGCGAAAAGACGAACTCAATAAGGAACAAATTGACACCATTTATTTTGGGGGAGGAACTCCCTCTTTATTGACAATTGATGAATTGAGAATGTTGGTTGACATCGTTTTTGAAAACTATGAAGTGGTTGAAGATGCCGAAATTACTCTGGAAGCAAATCCCGATGATTTGACTTCAGAAAAAATAAAGGAGTTGGCAAAACTTCCAATTAACAGATTAAGCATTGGAATTCAATCTTTTTTTGATGATGATTTAAAATTTATGAATCGGGCACATTCTGCGGAAGAATCGAAAAAATGTTTAACAGAAGCTACCAAATATTTTGATAATATCACCATTGATTTAATTTACGGAGTGCCCAATATGAGCAACGAAAAATGGTTGTCTAATTTGAAGCAGGCATTCGATTTTAATATTCCTCATATTTCTGCTTATGCCTTGACCGTGGAAGAAAAAACAGTATTGCATAAGCTTATTAAAACGGGAAAAGTTCCTCCTGTTGATGAAAATTTGGCTTTGAAACATTATAATATTTTGGTTAAAGAAACCGAAAAACGAGGTTATGTAAACTATGAAATTTCAAATTTTGGCAAACTTGCTTATTTTTCCAGACACAATACTTCTTATTGGCTAGGCTACAACTATTTAGGAATAGGCCCTTCATCGCACTCTTTTAATGGTTTTGAAAGAAGCTGGAATGTTTCAAACAATACAAAATACATCAAAGCTTTGCTTGCCGATGAATTACCTTCAGAAAAAGAGCAGCTTACAGAAATAAATAGGTTTAATGAATATATTATGACAGGTTTGCGCACCATTTGGGGAGTTTCTTTTCAAAAAGTAGAAAAAGAATTTGGAGCAATGTATTTACAAGAATTAAAAAAAAGTGCAGAGCGCCATATAGAATCGGGTTTGTTGGAAATTGAATTACGTTCTTTTTCAGGCAAAGTTTTGGTCACTACTAAAAAGGGTAAATTTTTAGCTGATGGAATTGCTTCGGATTTATTTAAAATAACTTCCTGATTTATATGTAATTATAGTTACATATTGCTATTTGTTATCGCAATA
>NZ_JBFFKM010000041.1:0-23119 GCF_041555395.1 Lutibacter sp.
AACACAAAGCATAAAAGCCATGAGTTTTAGAGTAAGTATATGGATCCTAATTTTCTTGTTAACCATCAAAATAAATAGTAATCATAAAAATCAAACCACATGAAAAAAACAAGCCTTTTAATAGCCATTACCGTGACAACTCTTATATTTATTTCCTGCAAAGAAAATAAAAAACAACAAACTATTGAACCTGTCCAAACTGAAGAAGAAACTCACGAAAGTGAAGGTGTCTTAGTATTAAATAACGGGAATTTGTGGATGGCAAATGCTGAAACTACCGAAGGAATCCAAAATATGAGCCAGTTAGTGACCAATTTTACCAATACAGAAAATATGGAAGCCTTTCCTGAACTTAAATCAAAACTGGAAGCGGAATTCGGTGCCATCATTTCAAAATGCACGATGACAGGCGAGGCACACAATCAATTGCACAATTACCTTTTGCCCATGAAACCTTTGTTTAAGGATTTGGCGTCTGAAGATTTAGCAACCCGTAAATTTGGCTTAGAAAAATTGACCAAACATTTGTCGGAATATTCAGCCTATTTTAAATAAAATAACATTAGAAAAATGGGAATTTCCGTACAACATATCAGCAAATCATTTAAAAAAATTAATGCTGTAAATGATGTTTCTTTTGATGTAAAAGAAGGGGAATTATTCGGGTTAATTGGACCTGATGGCGCAGGAAAAACAACCATTTTCAGAATTTTGACCACCTTGCTTTTTGCCGATAAAGGCACTGTTAACATTGCAGGATTTGATGTTGTTGACAATTACAAAGAAATAAGAAATAATGTGGGCTATATGCCCGGAAAATTTTCGCTGTACCAGGATTTAACGGTGGAAGAAAATTTAAATTTCTTTGCTACCATTTTTGGAACAACCATTGAAGAAAATTACGAATTAATCAAAGATATTTATATTCAGATTGAACCTTTTAAAAAACGAAGAGCTGGAAAATTATCTGGCGGCATGAAGCAAAAATTAGCCTTGAGCTGTGCTTTAATTCACAAGCCTAAAGTGCTCTTTTTAGATGAACCAACCACTGGCGTGGATCCTGTTTCCCGTAAAGAATTTTGGGAAATGCTGAAACGTTTGCAACAAAAAGGAATTACCATTTTGGTTTCAACGCCTTACATGGATGAAGCGGAATTGTGTGACAGAATAGCCTTAATTCAGCACGGAAAAATTTTACAAATTGATACGCCTCAAGAAATTATAAAACATTATCCGAAAAAAATATATGATGTAAGCGCCGACAAAATGTACCATCTAATTGAAAGTTTAAAAAGTTTTGAACACCAATATAGTGTTTATCCTTTTGGCGAATTTGTGCATTACACCGATACTCGAAACGATTTTGATCCGCAGGAATTAAAGCATTACTTAAAAGCCAAAAACCATAAAAACATTAAAATTGAGATTACAAAAACAACCATTGAAGATACCTTTATGGAATTGGCAAAATAGCAAGAAGCAATGAAAGATAAGAACGTCATAGAAGTTGAAAACCTGACCAAAAAATTTGGCGATTTTACTGCGGTAAACAGCATTAGTTTCGAAGTGAAAAAAGGCGAAATATTTGGTTTTTTAGGTGCAAACGGCGCAGGGAAAACCACGGCCATGAAAATGCTGATCGGTATTGCAAAGCCAACTTCAGGGAATGCACAAGTTGCAGGTTTTGATGTCTTTTCTCAACCAGAAGAAATCAAGAAAAATATCGGCTATATGAGCCAAAAATTTGCATTGTATGACGATTTAACGGTTAAGGAAAACATCACGTTTTTTGGCGGAATTTACGGATTATCACGCTCAAAAATAAAAGAAAAACGAAGTGAATTGGTTGCCGAATTGGGCTTGGGCGACATTTTAAATGAATTGGTCGGCTCCTTGCCTTTGGGATGGAAACAAAAATTATCGTTTTCAATAGCGCTGATACACAATCCAATCATTGTTTTTTTAGATGAACCAACCGGAGGTGTTGACCCCATTACCAGACGACAGTTTTGGGAAATGATTTACAAATCGGCCAACAACGGCACCACCATTTTTGTGACCACGCATTATATGGATGAAGCTGAATACTGCGACCGTGTTTCCATCATGGTCGACGGAAAAATTGAAGCATTAGACACGCCAAAAGAATTAAAGGAAAAGTATCATGCTGATAATATGAATGAGGTGTTTTTAAAATTGGCAAGAGGATGAAACGATTTATTGGATTTGTAAAAAAGGAATTTTACCATATTTTTAGGGACAAACGATCGCTGTTTATTCTTTTCGGGATGCCTGTTGCCCAAATTCTGCTCTTTGGATTTGCCATTACCAATGAGATCAACAATGTTGACATCGCCATTTTTGACAAATCAAATGATGTGACTACACAAGAAATCATTCATAAAATTTCAGCATCAAAATATTTTAGTCTCAAACAACAAATCCAAAATGAAGCCGAAATTGAGACTGTTTTTCAAAAAGGAAAAGTGCATGCCGTACTTGTTTTTGAAAATGAATTCAAGAAAAATTTAACCAAAAATAACACGGCAAAAGTGCATATCATAACCGACGCCACCGACCCCAATACTGCTAATTCCATCACCAATTACATAAGTGCCATTATAGGAAGTTACCGACAGCAAATCAACAAAAACGATACTTTTGACTATCAAATTGAGACCAAATCGAGAATGGCTTACAATCCCGAATTAAAAAGTGTTTTTATGTTCGTTCCCGGAGTAATGACCATTATTTTAATGTTGGTATCGGCCATGATGACCTCAATTTCCATCACTCGTGAAAAAGAATTGGGCACAATGGAAATTTTATTGGTTTCACCTTTAAAACCATTTCAGGTAATTGTGGGAAAAGTGATTCCTTATATATTTTTATCTATCATTAATGCGATTGTGATTGTTTTATTAAGCATTTTTATTTTTAAAATGCCCGTGCAGGGAAGTTTGCTTTTGTTGGCTTTGGAGAGTGTTTTGTTTATCATTACCTCTTTATCGTTAGGAATTTTAATTTCAACAGTATCGGCAACGCAACAAACCGCCATGATGATTTCTTTAATGGGTTTGATGTTGCCAACCATCTTATTGTCGGGTTTCATTTTTCCAGTTTCCAGCATGCCGTTGCCTTTGCAGGTCATTAGCAACATCATTCCCGCAAAATGGTTTATCTTAATTTTAAAAGGAATTATGCTAAAAGGAGTCGGACTCTTCTTTATTTGGAAAGAAACCTTGATTTTAATTAGTATGACGCTCTTTTTTATTGCATTGAGTGTCAAAAAATATAAAATTAGATTGGAGTAGATTAATTAACAATTAAAAATGAATAATTATAAATAATAAAAACCGGTCAACACCAATCAGGTAAGTTCCAAGAAAATTAAAAATTAGGATTAAAAAGTTTAGAATTTCTTGATACTTGATACCAGATACCTGATGCAAAAGAATAAAAAATGAAAACAATTCTATACATCATCCAAAAAGAATTCAGGCAAATTTTTAGAAATAAAGGAATGCTTCCTATTATCTTTATTTTACCGATTTTACAATTGGTGATTTTATCGAATGCGGCCACATTTGAGATAAAAAACATAAAATTTTCTTATGTTGATCAAGATAAGACTTCCTTCTCAAGAGCATTAATTGAAAAATTTGATGCCTCGACTTACTTTAATGTCATTGCCGATTTTCCGTCGAAAAAAGAAGCGAATGCCGCTATGGCCAAAGGTGAAGTTGATGTTATTTTAGAAATTCCACGGTATTTTGAACGTGATTTATTGAAACAAAAACGTACAGACATTTCAGTGGCAATAAACGCCATAGACGGTGCAGCTGCAGGAGTGGAAAATGTGTATATCAACCAAATTGTTCAGGACTTTAATAAAAAAGCAAAAGTTGCCCTATATTCACCATCAGATGTAGTAAATACAACAAAAGATATTGTGACTATTCCCTCATTTTGGTACAATAAAACCTTAAACTATAAAACATTTATGGTTCCGGGAATATTGGTTTTGCTGGTCACTATGATTACCCTATTTTTATCAGGAATGAATATTGTTCGAGAAAAAGAAATTGGCACTTTAGAACAAATGAATGTTACGCCCATAAAAAAATACCAGTTCATTATTGGTAAATTATTTCCGTTTTGGATTTTGGGATTTGTTTTGCTTACCGTGGGATTAACCATTGCAAAAGTTGTTTTTAATATTCCTATAATTGGAAACTTAGGATTGATTTATTTTTATACAGCCTTTTATCTTTTGGTCGTTTTGGGAATGGGATTGTTCATTTCCAATTTTACCGACACCCAACAACAAGCGATGTTTATTTCCTGGTTTTTTGTGGTTATTTTTATATTGATGAGCGGACTTTTTACACCCATAGAAAGTATGCCGATGTGGGCACAATATATTACAGAGTTTAATCCCGTAAAATATTTTGTGCAAGTGACGCGAATGGTCATGTTAAAAGGCGCCCATTTTAACGATATTTTGCCCCAATTGACAAAAACCATTATTTATGCTCTTATTATGAATGGTCTGGCGGTTTGGAGTTATCAAAAAACAACTTAATATTTTTCTTTTTGAAATAATGACAGAAATATTAAGATTTTAAATTTTACAGTCTTCAAAATAAAAGCTATTTTGTAATTTTGTATTTAGAATCATTCTAAAAAAAGAAAATGTTAGATATAAAAAAAATCAGAGCTGATTTTCCCATTTTAAAACAACAAATAAACGGCAAACCATTGGTTTATTTAGACAATGCCGCCACCAGTCAAAAACCTCAGGTTGTCATCGACAGTATTGTAAATTACTACGCAACCATCAATGCAAATATTCATAGAGGCGTTCATACTTTGAGTCAGAAAGCGACCGATGCTTTTGAACAGGCTCGCGAAAAGTTGCAAAAACACTTCAATGCAAAAAAAAGCTACGAAATTATTTTTACCGCGGGCACAACACACAGTATAAACATTGTTGCCACCGGTTTTGCATCATTGTTGCAAAAAGGCGATGAACTCATCGTTTCGGCTATGGAACACCATTCAAATATTGTGCCTTGGCAAATGTTATGTGAGCGAACCGGAGCCGTTTTAAAGGTAATCCCAATGAATGAAGAAGGCGAATTGTTGATGAATGAATATGACAAATTGCTTTCTAAAAAAACAAAATTAGTATTTGTAAACCATGTTTCCAATGCTTTGGGAACCATCAATCCGATTAAAGAAATTATTGATAAAGCCCATCAAGTTGGTGCAGCGGTATTGATTGACGGCGCCCAGTCTTGCCCGCATATCAAAGCGGATGTTCAAGCATTAGATGTCGATTTTTACGTGGCTTCTGCCCATAAATTATGTGGCCCTACAGGAGTCGGAATTTTATACGGAAAAGAAACATGGCTCAACAAATTACCGCCCTATCAAGGTGGTGGAGAAATGATAAAAGAGGTGACTTTTGAAAAAACCACCTATGCCGATTTACCGTACAAATTTGAAGCGGGAACACCAAATATCGCCGGAGTAATTGCTTTTGGAACCGCCATAGATTATTTAAATAATTTAGGATTTGACAACATTGCCGCTTATGAAAATGAATTGCTTCAATACGCCACAAAAAAATTGCTTCAAATTGAAGGATTAAAAATTTATGGAACTTCTGAACATAAAACTTCCGTCATTTCCTTTAATATTAATGAAATTCATCCTTATGATATTGGAACAATTATAGATAAACTAGGTGTTGAAGTTAGAACTGGCCACCATTGCGCCCAGCCAATCATGGATTTTTACAAAATTCCTGGAACGGTGCGCGCTTCTTTTTCATTTTACAATACTATTGAAGAAGCTGATGTGTTATACAATGCATTGTTAAAGGCAAAAATGATGCTTTCCTAAGCATTTACCTAAAATATTAATTTTTGATATTTGAGTTGATGTTTTTGGGTAAAACTTAATGTTTCAGTGATATTTTTTAACTTTTTTTATATATTTCGATCAAGCTTTATAAAGAATAAATCCATTAATAGCGTAAAAACAGGTCTTCTGCTCTTCTTAAGTTAAAAAATAATTAATCGTATATTTGTCGTTCATTATAAAACGTGCTGTTTTAAAGTTTAGGAAACTAAGTCATTAAAAATGCTCTGAATAAAAAAGGAACATGTCTAAATTGCCTAAAAGCCACAAATTTATTGATCTTTCAGATTATGGGAGACCAGCAGCAAGAATTATAGCAAATTCCCTAAAAGAAACCTCAGTTACCCCAATTCACATAACCGTTTGGTTTATTCTTTCAGGATTAATTGCCATTGCCTGCATGCTTTATGGCTATTATTGGGCGGCCGCCTTTTTCCTGATTTTAAAATCTGTTTTAGATGCCGCAGACGGGGAATTGGCACGTGTAAAAAAAACGCCTTCTTATACTGGACGCTATTTTGACTCGATTTCCGACATCATATTAAATTTCTTGATTTTTTTAGCGCTTTGGCACATCACAAATACAAGTTTAACTTACACTTTGATTGCTTTTGCTGGAATTCAATTGCAAGGAACTTTGTATAATTATTACTATGTTATACTTCGAAACAAATATAATGGCGATACCACAAGTCGCATTTTTGAAGATAAAACACCGATAGCCTTGAAAGGAGAAAAACAACGAAATGTAAACTTCCTTTTTAAACTATATAAGATGCTTTATGGCGTTTTTGACAAAACAATCTATATTCTGGATAAAAAAGCGATTCGCAGCAAACCTTTTAACAAATGGTTTATGACAGCTGTTTCCACTTTTGGACTAGGATTTCAGTTGCTCCTTATTGCTGCAATGTTGGTGTTGGGATGGGCGGCATTTATTATTCCTTTCTTCATTGGTTATTCCGCCATGATCTTCATTTTTATCGGAATCAGAAAAATGTTTTAGAAGAAGTTTTTTATTAAAAAAGAGGCTTTTCCTGATTTGTATAACCAAAATCATCTTGTAATGTTTTCTTTTTTGAAGCTTCAACAGCCAACACGTCACAACGCTCGTTTTGCATGTGGTTATTATGCCCTTTTACCCATTCAAATTTTGTGTTATTCGGGTTGTAAATCGCTAAAAATCGTTTCCACAAATCGGGATTTTTAACATTTTTAAACTGCCTTTTATGCCAGCCGAACAGCCATTTTTTTTCAACGGCATCAACCACATATTTTGAATCGGAAAAAATGGTGATTTCCGTATCTTTGGTTTTCATATTCTCCAAAGCAACAATTACTGCCAGCAATTCCATTCGGTTATTTGTTGTTTTTTTATAGCCTTCGGAAAACTCTTTCCTATAAGGTTTTCCCACCCATTCCATCACAATTCCGTAACCTCCGGGTCCCGGATTTCCGCTGCAAGCACCATCTGTATAAATATGTACTATAGGTTTTTCAGTCATTCTCTAAGATTGCTTTTTCAATAATTTTAGGAAAATACTCATATTCTAAGCTATGAATTTTTTGTGCAACGTCATCAGGAGTGTCACTTTCCAAAACATCAAAACTTTTCTGAAAAATAATGGCGCCTTCATCATAATTTTCATTCACATAATGAATGGTAATTCCGGTTTGCTTCTCCTTATTTTCAACTACAGCATTGTGTACATGCATTCCGTACATTCCCTTACCTCCATATTTAGGTAATAACGCAGGATGAATATTGATTATTTTATTTGGAAAAGCATCAATTATTTTTGAGGGGACTTTCCATAAAAATCCGGCTAAAATAACATAGTCAGCATTTTCTTTTAAAATATTCAGCACTTCATCCGTGGCAATAAAATCATTTTTGTCAAAACTTCTGTTAGGAATATCTAAACGGCTGGCTCGTTCCAAAACTTTGGCGTCTTTTTTATTGGACAGCACATGAGCCACTGAAATTGAATCGCTATTTTTAAAATATTTGATAATGTTTTCGGCATTGGTGCCAGATCCTGATGCCAGTATAGCAATACGTTTCATATTTGAAAATTATTATCGTCTATTAAACAACAAATAAAATGAATTAATACCAACTATTATGGGGTAAATAAAAAAACTTTACCTATTTTTAAAACTTAGTTTTTTATCTTTTATGAATTAAAAGATTTTGGTTTAAAGAAAGTTTTATATTTTTGCCCAGTAATTAAATTTAAAATAAAAGAATTATGTCAGACATTGCATCAAGAGTAAAGGCCATTATCGTAGATAAATTAGGCGTTGACGAAAATGAAGTAACAACAGAAGCTAGCTTTACTAATGATTTAGGAGCAGACTCACTTGATACTGTTGAGTTAATTATGGAATTCGAAAAAGAATTTGATATTCAAATTCCAGACGATCAAGCCGAGAACATTGGCACTGTAGGTCAAGCGATCAGCTACATAGAAGCCGCAAAAAAGTAATTTAAAATATGATGATCAAACGAGTTGTTGTAACTGGACTTGGTGCATTAACGCCAATAGGCAATAATATTGAACAGTATTGGAATAGTCTTGTTAACGGTGTTAGCGGGGCGGCTCCAATAACCTATTTCGATACAACCAAGTTCAAAACTCGTTTTGCCTGCGAACTCAAAAATTTTGACATTACTCAATTTTTTGAAAGAAAAGAGGCCCGTAAAATGGACAGATTCACTCAGTACGCTATGGTCGCTGCTGATGAAGCTATTGTTGACTCAAAATTAGATTTAGAAAAAGTCGATAAAGATAGAGTTGGCGTTATTTGGGGAGCTGGAATTGGCGGATTGGAAACTTTTCAAAATGAAGTTTTAAATTTTGCCGAAGGTGACGGCACTCCAAGATTCAATCCTTTTTTTATTCCTAAAATGATTGCGGACATGGCGCCCGGTCAAATTTCTATTAGATATGGATTTAGAGGTCCAAATTTCGCAACAGTATCTGCCTGCGCATCTTCATCAAACGCCATCATTGATGCCTTAAATTACATTCGCTTAGGGCATGCCGACGTTATGGTTTCAGGTGGTTCAGAAGCTACCATTACCATTTCGGGAATAGGCGGCTTTAATGCTTTGCAGGCGCTTTCAACAAGAAATGACGACCCGTTAACTGCTTCAAGGCCATTTGACAAAGACAGAGATGGTTTTGTTTCAGGAGAAGGAGCTGGCGCACTTATTTTAGAAGAATATGAACATGCCAAAGCAAGAGGCGCAAAAATTTACGCTGAAATTGCCGGCGGAGGATTATCTGCCGACGCTTATCATATTACCGCACCTCATCCGGAAGGTTTAGGAGCTATAAATGTGATGAGAAACTGCTTAAAGGATGCTGGTTTAAAACCTGAAGATGTTGACGCCATAAATATGCATGGAACTTCAACCCCGCTTGGTGATATTGCAGAATCTAAAGCAATTTTAGAGGTTTTTGGAGATCATGCCTATCACATAAATCTTAATTCAACCAAATCAATGACTGGTCACTTATTGGGTGCTGCCGGTGCTGTTGAAGCTATCGCTTCAATTTTGGCCATAAAATACGGAATTGTGCCTCCTACAATTAATCATTTTACAGATGATGATCAAATTGACCCTAAATTAAATTTTACGTTCAACAAAGCACAAAAACGTGATGTATCTGTTGCCATGAGCAACACTTTTGGATTTGGAGGACATAATGCCTGTGTACTCTTTAAAAAACTTGATTAACAGAAAAACTGAATGGGTTTCATTCGAAAAATTATTACTCCTCGGGCTAAAAGTGACGACACTTTTTATAATGATTTGGCCAAAATAATAGGTTTTAAACCTAAAAATATTACCCATTATCAAAAATCATTCGTTCACCGTTCCATTAAAGAATTTAACAAAAAGACTGGACATCCGCTAAATTTCGAACGTTTGGAATTTTTGGGCGACGCCATGTTAAGTGCCATTATAGCCGCACATTTATTTCAGGTTGTTCCTTCAGGTGATGAAGGTTATTTGACTCAAATGCGATCAAAAATTGTAAGCAGAGAACATCTTAATGAACTTGGCAAGGATTTAGGTTTACTGCGTTTTATCAGAAGCAATGTATTACTTTCAAACTTTGGAGATAATATTCATGGAAATCTTTTTGAAGCTTTGATTGGAGCCATTTATTTAGACAGAGGTTACAAGTATTGTGAGAAATTTATTTTTAAAAGGGTAATCAATCCTTATGTTGATATCCTAAAACTTGAAGGTAAAATTACCAGTTATAAGAGTTTATTTATAGAATGGTGTCAAAAGAAAAAGAAAGAATTGGTTTTTGAAGTTTACGAAGATTCTGGCAACGACATCGTAAAACACTTTAGTGTAAAACTTTTTTTAGAAGGTGAACTTATTGCTAAAGGAAGGGCTACTTCAAAGAAAAAGGCAGAAGAAGTTGCGGCTAAAAGAGCCTTTTATGCTTTTCAAAATGAATTTAACATAAGTTAAGGTTACCACACGAATACGATTTCGTAATATTATTAGTTACTGTAATTAAACAATGGTATTTTTGCTGAACTAAATGTTCCTTCTTTTTATGCAACTATTAACGATTGATTTAGAAGATGATTATTCATTAATTGGCATTCATTCAACAGAAGAGGATTACCGATTGGCTTATCTTTTAAACAGCTTTTTAAAAATAAAACTGGCACGATTTAAACATAATTTGGATTTTAAAAATTCAACTTCTGTTTTTCCATTGTTTGAATATAAAGACGAGGCAAATTATATTAATTATTATTTAATCAACAACAAGTACACAGAACTTGTTGATAACCAAGACAAAGAAGGTTTATTTGGCGGAAATTACAGCACAACTTCTTATTTAATACCCGAAAAAAAGAAAGTCGACTTTTTTTTAAAAATAGAAGGTTGCAATAATGGAGATTTCATTCAAAATTTAGTGAATGATTTAAATAAAATAAACCAAATAATAACATCTTACTCAATAGCACCAACAACCTTAAAATCGAAAGAAAATCTCATATTTTAATTATGACAAAAAATAGAAAACGCACTAAAATTGTTGCAACATTAGGGCCAGCCTGCAACACCACAGAAATTATGGAAAACATGATGGAAGCCGGAGTAAATGTATTCAGGGTTAATTTTTCACATGCCAATTATGCCGATGTAGAAGAAAAAATTAAAATCATTAGAGAAATTAATGTACGTCGTGATTTCCACGTGGCGATTTTAGCTGATTTACAAGGGCCGAAATTGCGAGTTGGCGTTATGAGTGAAGACGTATATCTAAATATGGGCGACACCTTTACTTTTACCACCATAAAATGTGAAGGGACAAAAGAAAAGGCCTTTATGACCTATAAAAAATTTCCAAAAGATGTTCAGGTTGGAGAACATATTTTAGTTGATGACGGTAAATTATTATTTGAAGTAACTGCTACGGACAGAGATACACAAGTCACTACAAAAGTATTACGTGGCGGTAAATTAAATTCCAAAAAAGGGGTAAACTTACCCAACACAAAAATATCATTGCCTGCTCTAACTAAAAAGGATATTGAAGATGCTTTATTTGCCATTAAAATGGAAGCCGACTGGATTGCCCTATCTTTTGTAAGAACTGCTGACGATTTAATTCAGCTAAGGGATTTAATAGCTGCAAATTCTCCACATAAAATTCCAATTATAGCAAAAATTGAAAAACCTGAGGCTGTTGCAAACATCGATAAAATAACACCTTATTGTGATTGTTTAATGGTTGCCCGAGGTGATTTGGGTGTTGAAGTTCCCATGGAACAGGTTCCTTTAATTCAAAAACGATTGGTTTTAAAAGCTAAAAAAGCTCATATTCCTGTAATTATTGCAACCCAAATGATGGAAACAATGATTACCAATCAGGTCCCAACAAGAGCAGAGGTGAATGATGTTGCAAATTCAATTATGGATGGTGCCGATGCCGTGATGTTATCGGGTGAAACTTCTGTTGGAGAATTTCCTTTAGAGGTCATAAAACAAATGCGTAGAATAATTGAAAGCGTTGAAAATTCGCCATTAATTAAAATTCCTAGTGAAACTGTCCAATGCGTAAATGATCGTTTTATTACAAAAATAGTATGCCATCAAGCTGCGGTAATTGCAGATACAATTTCTGCGGAAGTGATTACAACCTTAACAGATTCAGGATATACCGCTTTTCATATTTCTTCATGGAGACCAAAATCAAATATCTTGGTGTTTTCTTCAAACAGAAGGATTTTAGCGATGCTCAATTTATTATGGGGCGTTAAAGGTGTTTTTTATGAACGTTTTGTAAGTACAGATGAAACCATTGAAGATATCAATAATATGGCGCACGAAAGGGGATATTTAAACGATGATGATTTTGCAATAAACGTAACTTCAATGCCTGTTAAAGAAAGAGGTATGGCAAACACCTTGCGCATTACCCAATTCAAAAAAAACTAGTTGCTTTTTAATATCGCATACAATCCAAAAGAAGCTAACCAATGGGCTCCGGCATATTCGCCAGAGTCCATTTTTTCATAGCTGTATTGAAAATGTTTGTTTGCCAAACTGATCATTTTTTCATTATTTAAAACCTTTCCTATTTCATATAAACACCAGGCGCGGCTAAAATTCAAGCCATCTAAATGTGCTAATTTTCCATCGGAACGGTCCGTAACTTCGGCAACTTCCAAATACAAGGAAGGATTATTTCTGAAGTCGGGCAAAAAAGCATCAAACCATGTTATAAACTCTTCCTTTGACAATACTTTCAGCATCAATGAAGCTTCTTGAAGACAAGGCGATAAGAAATCGAATCCGCCCGGTTCCCAGGTAACAGGACAGCCTTTGTCGTTCATATAATAGGTTTTTGCCTTTTCACTAATCATTAGCGCCAAATCAGGTGCGTATTTTTTGGCGTAATCCAAAGCTAACGACAATCCGAAAGCCGTGTTTGGGTGTTCTCCAACTCTAATCGGATACTTCAGTTTCGGCAAAAATTCCATGTATTTTTTTTCAATGACTTCTACCAAAGGCTTTAAATCTGCGTACATTAATTTGGCTTCTGCATGGTCCCAATCCTGCAAGGTTTCCGCAATTTTCAACAACCAGGCCCAGCCATAAGTACGTTCAAAATTTTTATTGTGCTCATCTTCAAAATAAGTGATTTCCTTTAAAATATTTTCTTTGGTGATGGTGGTTTTGAGCTTCTTTAAAATGGCTTCATTGTGCTCAAAATTTGGGAATTTCTTTATAATATTGAGCAATGTCCAGTGTCCGTGAACAGACGAATGCCAATCGAAACAACCGTAAAACGTAGGATGCAATTCAGATGGTTCTTTCAAATAGGTTTTATCTCCTAAAACCTGTCCCAGCTTATTTGGATATTCCTGATCTATGCATTCGAAGGCAAAATGATATAAATAATTGGCACTTTTTTCATTCAGTTCCGGCTTTAAATAAACCGTTTCATCAATAACAACCATTACCTCTTCTTTTTGTTTTTCCTTGCATGAAAAAAACACAGTCACCAAAAATATTAAAAAAATTAATTTTCTCATGCCTTAAAATTTAATATTGGTTTTTATCACCGTCGCGTCATTTAGAACAAATGGCATGGGCATCATTATTTCGGTTCTGGGAATAATATTGAACTGCGAATTGGTGAACAAATCATATTTGGCTTCCAGTATATCAATATCGATCACTTGATTTTTATCGACAACAAATTCAATATTAATAATTTCATCTTTGCTGGTTCTGTAAAAATTCATAATGGTGCCTTTTTCCACAGAAAACACATACTTATCATTTGTATTCTTTTTCAATGGCTCCTTATTTATTATAAATGATTTAAACCGAATTGGCGTTTTGGTCATCAACTCAATTTTATTGGCATTTCGTAATGATTCAATATGTAAAGTCAATTTTCTATCAGAGCCAATGATGGTGTCTATAACTATCGAAATTAATGGCTTTTCAAGATTTCTGATTTCAGTTTTCGTGTACAATTGAATGTTCGTATTATATTTACTTGCAGTTGTATTTGCATCGTAACTTCCAACTATAGGGTTTTCACCTAAAAATTGTTTTGTAAATTCATCCATTTCATTATTGTAACTTGCCCAATACGCTTCATTTTTATTGCTGTCAAAAACATATAAAACACTGTTTGGCTTTCTTTGGTCAACACTATAGGATGAATACACAGAAGCTGAAATCAAGGCCATAAGGCCTATCAATAAAAACACAAAACTTAATTTTTTATGATCTTTATATTGTTGAAAAACCGGAACCAAAAATCCGAATAACAACACCGTAAAAACCGCTGAAACCACCAGCATTTTAAGTCCGAGTCCAACCGGCAACATTTTTACCAAAGGGGCAAATATAATTAGCACAGGTATACTAAACAGCGTAAACAATAGCAGCATGTTTACTTTGGAAATTGAAAATTTCGAGATAAAAAGTATGCCTAATAAAATGATTACCGGAAGTATAAAAAATGCAGCGCCCGGCAAATAAAAGGCAATAAATCCGTTAAGCAATAGCCAGAAAAATAATGGTACCACCAACAAATCCTGCTTGCTTCTTTTTTTGAAGAAGTCTTTGTAAAACCAAAAACATATAGCTATTGTCAACGAAACAAATGCGGCAATATAATAATAGCCATTATAGGTAAAACCATGCAAAATATCATTGTACTGAGGATGTATTTTAAGAAGCAACCTCCATCCAAAAAAAGCAAGTGCTGCAGAAGTTAACAATGAAGCTATAAACGGATAAAATCCCTTTATAATTCCCTTCTTGGTAAGTCTCTTTTTTAAAACGCCCATAAAAAGTAAGATCAAAAATAAAACAGCGCAAAATAAAAACATCGGAATCACCCACGAAAACGGATAAAATACCAATCCGATATAAGGGAAATTAAAATACACATAATCTGCCTCCGATTTTAAATTATCTAAATCTGCATTGGCAAAATAGTTCAATGTCGCCATTAAATAAGAAGCCTGATGGTTCAGCGAATTTACGTCCATTCTTTCATAAGAATCCTGAACCGTATGGTAATCGAAATGATCATCAATAAATGCAAAATTATAGCCATCAATATTTGCACCTTCCCTAAAAACGGTTAAATCGGTGTCATTCGGCAACATTTTATAAATACTGTACATTAATGAATTTGCAACTGGATACGCAGTATTTGCCTCTTGAAAAGCTTCAATTAATTTTTCGTTTCCATCATTGGTTTCCAGCAACATATAACTTGGACCGCCACTTCCTCGCGCTTCAAAATTTAACACCAATCCTACCTCTTTTGCCCAAGGATGATGGTTCACAAAAGCATTGGCGCCTAACAAGCCCAATTCTTCAGCATCGGAAATGCAAATGATAATATCGTTTTTTGGAATTTCTTTTTTTTCCAAAAAGGCCCTAATTCCTTCTAAAATAACCACCACGCCACTACCGGCATCACTTGCGCCAAGCGAAGAATGCGGATTGGAATCGTAATGTGAAAGCAACAACAACGCTTTTCCATTTTCGCTTCCTTTAATTCGCGCTAAAATATTTTTATTATTTGTAGCCGCTTTCCATTTACTGTTCACCGCTATTTGCTCCTGAATTTCAACCTGTAACCCTAATTTTTCAAGTTCGGAAACCAGATAATTCCTCACAACTTCATGTTCAGGGGAGCCGGTAAAATGAGGTTTTTTGGCAATTTCTTTCAGTTGAAGCAACGCTTTATCTGTTGAAAACTCTGTTAATGAGCTTTTTTTTTCAATTTTTACCGATGGCGATAAGGAATAGAAACTATAAAAAATTGAAACAATTATAATTACTAAAGAGACAATTTGGTGGTATTTTTTCGGAATCATATTTTAAAAATTCAATTATTTAAATTTAGGCTATTTTTTAGATTATCAAAAAATAAAATGACAATCGCTTAAAATATTTCATTGAAATTACCAAATTATTAAAACAAGCCTAACATATATTGTTTTTTAAAATTTTATATTTGACAAATATTTTACATCACCCCCCTTATGGACAGAAGAAAATTTTTTAGAAACGGCTCGCTTTTCGCGCTTGGAACTTCCCTGTTAAATCCTTTTGATATTGCTGCTTCCTCATTAGATTTTAATGACAAGAAAAGTAATAAAAAAGCCAAAAATATCATTGTCATTGTGAGTGACGGCATGAGTACCGGAACCTTAAATATGACTGATATTTACCTTTCAAGAAAAACAGGAAAAGGAAGCAATTGGCTGCAACTTTATAAAGATAATCGTGTAAATCGCGCATTAATGGATATGGCTTCGGCAAATTCCATCGTAACCGATTCTGCAGCGGCAAGTTCTTCCTGGGGCGGTGGCGTTAGAATTAACAATGGTTCCTTAAACATAAGTGCCAACGGAGAAACGCATTTACCTATTTGGCAAAAATTTAAAAAAGCCGGTAAAATGGCTGGCTGTGTTACCACTGTTCCAATTACCCATGCTACTCCAGCGGGATTTTGCATAAACAGCAAAAGACGAAATGATCAGGATTTTATAGCTGAAGAATATTTACAACAAGGATTTGACGTGATGATGGGTGGCGGAAATAATTATTTCTCTTCTGAACTGAGAAAAGACAAGCGCGATATGTACCAGGAATTTGCTACTGCAGGTTATCAGGTAGTAAAAACAAGAAATGAAATGCTTGTTGCTAGAAGCGAAAAACCTATTTTGGGTGTTTTTTATAATGATGGTCTTCCCTATTCAAAAGACATGGAAAACAATAAAGAGCTTGCCGAAAAAATTCCGACACTTGCCGAAATGACTCAGAAAGCCATTGACTCAATGAAAAATCACCCCGAAGGTTTTGTACTTCAGGTTGAAGCTGGGAAAGTGGATTGGGCTGCGCACGGGAACGATATTGCCGGCTTAATTTACGATCAGGCAGCACATGACGAGGCCATAAAAGTAGCCATTGATTTTGCAGAACAAGACAAAGAAACTTTAGTCATCCTAACAACAGATCACGGAAATGCAAATCCAGGAATTATCTATGGAAAAAATGCAAATGATAATTTTGATGCCATCCAAAACTATAAACATACCAATGAGTGGATTTTAAATGGCTTTGGAAAAGAGACCTCGATTTCTCAGGTAAAAGAACGCATTGAATATGCCAATAACTTTATGGTAACAGAGGAAGAAGCTAAATTAATTTCAAGTTATTACAGCGATTTAAAATCTGGTGACGACGGCTTATACAACTCAAGACATTTGCCGTTTGAAGCGTTGTCCCAAATTCAGAAACAACATAATTCTGTGGGTTGGATTAGTATGAGCCATTCTGCTGATTATGTCGAATTGGCCATGTTCGGACCCGGAAGCGATTTGTTAAAACCATTTATAAAAAATACCGACTTGCACTTTTTAATGCTTGAAGCCGCCGAGGTGGAAAATCATTTTTAATGAAAGCCTTATTTATTCTTTTCTGATCAACAAATAATAGTCGTTTTCTAAGGCCAGATAACCCTGATCATAAATATAAAAATAGGTATTTCCAGTTTTTGTGGTGTAAATTGACGTAAAATAATTAAAATCGAAATTACCGTCCAGTAGTTTTCTTCTGGTAACTTTGGTTTTTCCTGATTCGTTCAACACAGAAAGCAATCGATGATTTTTCCGAAGTCGGTTATTGATATTCCGAATTAAATTTTTACTATCCTTGTCTATTTTGTTGTTGTAGCTGTTTCGGCAATAGTCTGAACAGAATTTTTTATCTATTCTTCCACTAAAAGGTTCACCACATTCTAAACATTTATTCTTCATAGCACTTGATTATTTATTATTTTTTATATTTCTCATTATCAGTATTTTAGAAACTTTATAGTTCATTTGTAATGCCAAAATATATTCCTATTTACAGTTGAGAACTATCAAATATAATAAATATTATCCGTTTACAAGCGACTACAAACATTTACAATCGAAAGTAATTAAATACCAACCGAATAACACAAAATACCCAACTTACATTTGCCCTGTTGAATTGAACTAATGACATTCAGCTAAATTTAAAACCTTATCTTATGAGTACGTTAAGAAACAAAGTACAGTTAATTGGAAACTTAGGAAACAATCCTGAAATCATCACTTTAGAATCAGGAAAAAAATTGGCAAAATTCTCTATTGCCACAAACGAAAATTACAAAAATGCCAAAGGAGAAAAAGTAACAGATACCCAGTGGCACAATGTGGTGGCTTGGGAAAAAACTGCAGAAATTGCCGAAAAATATTTGGAAAAAGGAAAAGAAGTTGCCATTGAAGGCAAATTGACATCAAGAAGTTATGATGACAAAGAAGGCGTTAAAAGATATGTAACGGAAATTATCGTAAACGAAATGTTGCTGTTAGGCACCAAATAACGGGGAAATTGCTATTAAAATGAAAAAGTGAAAAGAGGGCGAAAAATGCGCCCTCTTTTTTATTTATACTAAATTACAATCTTATATCTCTTCAGGTTTCCAATCTTTTTGCTCCTGACCGGTTAAAAAAGTCCAGGCCACAATTCTGGTTATTTTATTGCCTTGATGCATCGGAATAATTTTAATGTCTGTTGCATTTAATTTTTTTAGGGAATCGCACATGCCTTCTACATTTTCCTTTTTTGAAACCAAAGTACTGTACCAAAAGCATTGTGTCTTAAACATAGAGCTTTCATATAAATAAGTATGCACAAATGCTTTTTCACCACCTTTATACCAAAGTTCCTGCTGTTTTCCACTAAAATTACGTGTCACAACATCATCGCCAATTCCTAAGCCTTCCAATTTTCTGGCATTGGCCTCCATCGCTTCTTCTTGCGATTTGTAAAACGGAGGATTACACATAGCCGCCGAATATTTATCCCCGTCGCTTAAAATACCTTGAAAAATATTTGTTGAATCTGCTTGTTGTTTTAACTTAATAACATCAACCAGCTTATTCTTTTTTAAAATATTTTCGGCTCTATCAATTGATTTTTTGTCAATATCCGTTCCAACAAATTGCCAGCCATAAACTGCATTTCCCAATAAGGGATAAATGCAACTGGCTCCCATTCCAATATCCAATACTTTTGCATTGTTCTCAATTCCAAACTCTTTCAACAAATCTGCTAAATAATGCACATAATCTACCCTGCCAGGAATTGGTGGACATAAATTGTCATCAGGGAAATCCCAAAACTTTATATTGTAGTGTTTAAATAATAAAGCCCTGTTCAATTTTTTAACAGCATCAGGATTTGCAAAATCTATCGTTTCCGTTTGATACTTATTTACAAATACAAATTCTTGCAATTCCGGATAAACTTCACACAATTCAGCAAAATTATAACCTTGTTGGTGTTTATTATTTGGATGAAGATTTTCGTCGCTATTTCTTTTAGTTCCCATAATGTGTATAAGGCTACAAAAGTACTCATTTTAAATTTTAACATTATTTTATATTTAAATAAAGAATGAACGTTCATTTTGTAAATATTTTGTTTATCTTTGCACCAGAAAAAAGTATTAAAAGTTAACAATGGCAAAACGCATAAAAAATAACGAAAAACGAATTGCGTTGCTCAATGCAACACTTCATTTGGTGAACAACAGCGGGTTTCACGATGCACCAATGTCTAAAATAGCAAAAATGGCCGGTGTTTCACCCGCAACCATTTACATTTATTTTGAGAACAAACAGGATTTGATAAACAAACTGTATTTGCAAACCAAAGCCTCATTTAGCGATTATGCTTTTAAAGATTATTCGCCAAATCTAACAGTGAAAAATGGCTTTGAACTGATTTGGCGGAACATTGCACACTTCAAATTAAATCAGGTTGAAGAAGCAAATTTTTTATCGCAATGCGACAATATCAATACGATGATTGATGAAGCCAGCAGGCAGGAAGGATTAAAAAATCTGCAGCCATTGCTCGATTTATGGGAACGCGGACAAAAAGAAGGAATCATGAAAAATATTTCACCTTATCTTTTGTATGCTTTTACCATTTATCCGCTCGCATTTTTAATGACAATGCAGGAACGAAGTGATTTTGAATTAACCGAAGACAATCTGACCGAAGCATTTTCATCGGCCTGGAACGCTATTAAAATTTAAGGGATGGGAAAAACAGCTATTATTTTAGGTGCCACAGGTTTAACTGGTAACCTTTTACTTCAAAAATTAATAGACGATACCAGATATGATTCTATAAAACTGTTTTCGCGTAAAAAGATTGAAGGTTTGCCATCAAAAGTTCAACAGTTTATTGGAAATATTATAGAATTAGAAAACTTTAAAGAAGATTTTACGGCGGATGAAGTTTTTTGTTGCATTGGCACAACCCTAAAAAATTCACCCGATAAAAATGTATATCGAAGTATAGATTATGGAATACCAACCAAAGCTGCTCAACTTTCAAAAGAAAATAACATTGAAATGTTTATGGTGATTTCAGCACTTGGCGCAAATCCTAACAGCGCTCTTTTTTACAACAAATTAAAAGGAGAAATGGAGCAAAAAGTTTTAAGTTTTAATATTAAAAACACCTTCATTTTACAACCGTCCTATATTAAAGGTGATCGAAATGAAAATCGTCCTTTAGAACGAATTTATGATGTTTTATTTCCTTTAATAAGCGTTTTTCTTGTGGGAAAACTAAAAAAATACAAAACAATTAAGGCAACTGCTATTGCTGATGCCATGTATAATTTGGCGGAATTAAAACCAAATATCAAAAAAATAGAATCAGATCAAATAAAAAATTACGCAATAACTAAAAATTAGAATTTAAAAATATGGAATTAATAGACAAATTAAATTGGAGATATGCCGCAAAGGCAATGAACGGAAAAAAAGTGCCTCAAGATAAAATTGACAATATTATTGAAGCTACAAGATTGGCGCCAACTTCAAGCGGATTGCAGCCTTTTGAAATATTTGTAATTACAAATCAACAAATTAAAGAAGCAATTAAACCCGTGGCTTGGAATCAATCTGTTGTAACAGACTGTTCTCATCTATTGGTTTTTGCTGCCTGGGACACCTATACGCCAGAGCGCATCAACAAAATGTTTGATTTAACAAATGAAATTCGCAACACAAAAAATGAAGGTTGGGAAAACTACCGTCAAATGTTGTTGAATGCCTATCCACAAAAAGATGCCGAAGAAAACTTTATTCACACATCAAAACAAGCGTATATCGCTTTGGGAGTTACCCTTGTTGCTGCTGCATTTGAGAAAGTTGACACGACTCCTATTGAGGGTTTTGATCCAGCTGCTGTGGATAAAATTTTAGGACTCAGAGAAAAAGGACTCCGAAGTGTGGTTTTACTTCCTGTTGGCTATAGAAATGACGATAAAGATTGGCTGTCAAACCTCACTAAAGTAAGAAAAAGTAAAGAGGATTTAGTGACTTTAATTGAATAATGAAAATTACGAATACAAAAGAAAAGATTAATGTTGAATTTATTTGACTTTAAAACATCTTAAAACAATGAACAAAACAATTTTATTAGAAAAAAGACCTGTTGGAAAACCACAGTTATCAGATTTTAAATTCGTTTCAAATGAGGTTGAAGAAATTTCAACAGGAGAACTATTATTAAAAACAACCTACGTATCTGTTGACCCATATTTAAGAGGGAGAATGAGTGATGTAAAATCCTACACACCATCTTTTGAACTTCACAAACCTATAACCTCGGGCATTATCGCTGAAGTAATAGACTCAAAAAATCCTGCATTTAAAAAGGGTGATTTTGTTTCAGGAATGTTAGCCTGGAAAGAATTTCAAAAATCAAATGGAGAAGGTTTGTTAAAAGTAGATGCTTCAAGAGCAGCACTTTCAGCATATTTAGGTATTTTAGGAATGACTGGATTAACGGCATATTTAGGTTTAACAGAAATTGGGAAGCCTAAAAAAGGTGAAACAATTGTTGTTTCTGGTGCCGCAGGTGCTGTTGGTAGTATTGTGGGGCAAATAGGTAAAATATTAGGTTGCCGAGTTGTTGGTATTGCTGGTAGCGACGAAAAAGTAGCATTACTAAAATCTAAATTTGGATTTGATGAGGCTATTAACTACAACACTACTAAAAATATGACTGCAGCCATTAAAGAAGCGGCTCCAAATGGTGTAGATGTTTATTTTGACAATGTAGGCGGTCCAATTTCTGATGCTGTTTTATTAAACATCAACCAATTTGCACGTTTTATTATTTGTGGAGCCATTTCAGTATATAACAGCACTGAATTGCCAAAAAGCATTAGTGTTCAACCTTTTTTAATAAAAAACAGCGCTTTAATGCAAGGGTTTATCGTTTTCAATTATGCTGAAAAATACCCAGCAGCTATTAAGCAATTATCTATATGGCTGGCAGAAGGAAAACTAACATATACTGAAACAATTACTGAAGGATTTGATACAATTCCTCAAGCATTTTTAGACCTTTTTGAAGGCAAAAACAACGGTAAAATGCTAATAAAAATTTAAAAAAAATTTAAAATTCACACAAATGAACAATTTCGATTTTCAAAATCCGACCAAAATACTCTTTGGGAAAGACCAAATTGCGAAGCTATCAGAAGAAATTCCTAAAAACGCAAAAGTATTGCTGCTTTATGGTGGTGGAAGCATAAAAAAGAACGGAGTTTACAACCAAGTGAAAAAAGCACTTGAAAATTTTGAAGTTCTGGAATTTGGCGGAATCCCAGCCAATCCCGAATATGCAGTTTTAATGGATGCGCTAAAAGTCATAAAAAATGAAAACATCACTTTTTTATTGGCAGTTGGTGGCGGGTCTGTCATTGACGGAACCAAATTTTTATCGGCTGCTGCGCTTTACGAAGGAGACGAACCTTGGAATATTCTAAAAAATAGTGAGCGAACTATGAAAGGAATGCCATTTGGAAGCGTGCTTACATTACCCGCTACGGGTTCTGAAATGAATTCTGGAGCAGTGGTTAATCGCAGGGAAACCAAAGAAAAATTGGTAATGGGCGGTCCTGGTTTGTTTCCTGTGTTTTCTATTTTAGATCCGCAAGTAGTACAATCAATTCCACGGCGTCAAATTGAAAACGGAATTGCTGATGCTTTTACCCACGTGATGGAACAATACATTACCTATCCGGTGGAC
>NZ_JBFFKM010000042.1:0-22311 GCF_041555395.1 Lutibacter sp.
GACCGTTTTTTACTTCTAACGGACTTTCAAAATTATTGGTAAATAAGCTTCCAGTACCCAAACCTTGAGGCATTTTATTTTTTAAGGTGTATGTCCATTGTGCAATGGCATTTAACCCAATATTGCTTTCCAGCGCTGAGGTAATCCACCAGTCAATATCTTGTTTTTCTGCAAGTTGAATCCACGCTGAACTTCCTTTAAATCCACCGACCAAACTGGGTTTCAAAATAATGTATTGTGGTTTTATTGCTTTTAGTAATTCTTGCTTTTTCGTTACATCAAAAATGCCAATTAATTCTTCATCCAAAGCAATAGGTAATGGTGTTTTTGAACACAATTGAGCCATTTCATCAATTTGACCTTTTTTTATCGGCTGTTCAATAGAATGAATTTCCAAATCCGACAATCTTTTTAGTTTTTCCAAAGCTTCCGAAGGTTTAAATGCGCCATTGGCATCCACCCTAATTTCAATTTCTTCAGAAGAAAACTCTTTCCTTATACTTTTCAATAAAGCGATTTCCGTGTCAAAATCGATGGCGCCAATTTTCAATTTAAGGGTTGAAAAGCCTGAATTCAGTTTATCCTTGGTTTGTTGTCGCATAAAAGATTCATCTCCCATCCAAATTAAACCGTTTATTTTTATTCCATCTTCTGATTGGGTAAATTTTGAAGGAAATAATTCAAAAGGATTTTTTTGCTTAACCGACAAAAGTGCCTGCTCCAAACCAAACTGAATGGAAGGAAATTCAATGAGCTCCGTCATTAATTCATCAAAAACTCTGTTGATATTTTTACACAGCCAAATTAACTTGGCCTCATAATCTTCCCGGTCATCAATGCTCAATCCCCTAAAAACAGCACATTCTCCATAACCAACCCTATCACCATCTACTACTTTAAAAAAATAGGTTTCCTTGATGCGCAAAACACCTCTTGATGTTCCGCTTGCCTTTTTAAAATTTAGAATATATTTTTGAAAATATGCTTTCATTCATTTTATTAAATGCGAAAGATACAACTATTTGAAAATTTATTTTATATTGGCAAAAGAAATTAAAACTGTTTTATGGACCTGCCGCATATACCAAATTTAATTTATTACGCGATTCCTTTTTTTATAGTAACGGTTTTTATTGAAGGAATCTCCATTTTCAAAAAAGACCCGGAAGCCTATAATATAAAAGACACTTTTGCTTCTTTGGCAATGGGCGTTGGGAATGTTTTGGTTAATTTGCTAAGCAAATTGGCAGTGGTTTTTGTCATCACTATTTTATATGAAAATTTTAGAATGACAACCATTCCCTTTACTTGGTGGGCTTGGTTTATCATTTTGTTTGCTGATGATTTTTGCTATTACTGGGCACATAGAATAGGGCACGAAAGCCGGTTTTTTTGGGCTTCACACATTATCCATCATTCTTCTCAAAAATACAATTTAAGTACTGCTTTACGACAAACATGGACTGGCGGATTTTTTACCTTTATTTTTTATCTGGCTTTGCCAATTTTAGGTTTTCATCCCTTAATGATTTTTACGCAAATGGCTGTCAGTTTAATTTATCAATATTGGATTCATACCGAATTAATTGATAAAATGCCCCGTTGGTTTGAAACTGTTTTCAACACGCCTTCACACCACAGAGTCCATCATGGGTCGAACCCATTGTATCTGGACAGAAATTATGCGGGAATTTTAATTGTTTGGGACAAACTGTTCGGCACTTTTCAATCTGAATTAAAAGAAGAAAAAGTTGTTTTCGGTTTAACTTCAAATATAGACACCTACAATCCTATAAAAATTGCATTTCACGAATGGATTGACGTTTTCAAAGACGCAATTTCAGCAAAAACTACTTTTACAAAAAAGCTAGGCTATTTTATTAAACCACCAGGATGGAAACACGACGGCTCAGGAATTTCTTCAAATGATTTAAGGAACGAGTGGTTAAAAAATAAATATTTTTAACCATACTATTTATATATCCTTCGATACCAACCTTGAAGAATTTTATAATTAAAATATTAATCCTTTTTCCAACGTACTAATTTTGGAATTTTATTTGAGAAAAAAATCAGCAAATAGTTTCATAAAACCTCCGATTTCTTTCAGTTTATTTTTCCTTTTTCAAAACGTATAATCCTCCTCCCAATAGAACTACTGCCAACCCAACATAAATATATCCTTGTTCTTTTCCTGCACTATTTGACATATCAACTTTTAAATCTAATACTTCAATTGATGCTGAATTATCACTTATTTTGTTTAAACCTAAATAACCTAAGCCCAGACTTAAAACAATTAAAACAATTCCAATAATTTTATACGTACTCATTTTTTACCTTTTATATTAAATTTTTATATTACTTCCAATTGGTAATAAAAATAGTTCTTTTTTTGCATTCGCAAATTTTTCAAACGCCTCTTTATGGTTTATTTTAATGTAGCCAAAAGTATCAAAATGAACACCCAAAACTTTATTGCAACCCAAAAATTTAGACGCTATGATAGCTTCATTCACGCCCATCGTAAAATTATCACCAATTGGTAAAATTGCCAAATCGAGTTCACCTATTATTTGAGGAATTAATTTCATATCGTAAGTTAAAGCAGTGTCACCGGCGATATATATCCTATGATTACTCGTTTCTATAACAAAACCACCAGGTTGGCCACCGTAACTTCCATCGGGAAAAGAACTGGAATGAACGGCATTTGTATAATGCACTGTTCCAAAATCGAATGTCCATTTTCCGCCGTGATTCATGGGATGCCCCTTAATTCCTTTACTTTCAAAATAGGTGACTATTTCAAAATTGGATATCACTGTGGCGCCGGTGCGTTTGGCAATGACTTCAACATCTAAAATGTGATCCTGATGCGCGTGCGTGATTAAAATGTAATCGGCTTGTAATTTATCGATTTTGATTTTTTTGGCCAATTCATTCCCTGAAATGAAAGGATCAATTAATAGTGTTTTGTCTTTTGTTTCGATACTCAGACTTGAGTGACCTAAATAAGTGATTTTCATGTTAAGTTTAGTTTGAAGATATACTGCAATTTAATAAAATAAATCCACAAAAAAACCACGAAAAAATAATTTTCCGTGGTTTTAAACAAACAAATAAGTACAGTCTAATATTTAAAAATTATACTTGATATAGGTAGTGAAATCCCTACCTGTTTCGTAAATATGTCCTGATGAGGTATTTGAATTCTGATAAGAATAGTTTAAATGTTCATAATACGCTTTATCAAAAATATTTAAAACCGCAAATCCAATTGAAAAATTAGGGAACGGTTTTACTCCGGCTCTTAAATCCAATGTTCCAAAACCCGGAGTTTCTTCTTCCATAAATGAAGCAGAAATTCGACTTTGGTTTGCTACCAATCTTGAATTTATGGCTATCCAAAATTTATTTTCTTCAAACTTAACGCCCAAATTTGCCATAAAAGGAGGAATTTGCGCCAATGGCTCATCCAAATCTTCATTTTGGGCGCGCGTCTAAGAAATTTCCGAGGTAAATGATAACTTTTCTGTTGCCTGCACATTAAAATTAAATTCAAAACCGGTTTGTGAGGCTTTATCAATATTGATAAATTGTTTGGCGTAAATTGGTGGCGTTGTTGGCATAAATTTTCTTGGAATATTGGTATTAACCACGCCATAAATATAATCTTCCATAAAAGAATGAAATACAGAAGCACCAATTCCGTAACTTTAAGACACTAAAAACATACCCAAACCAAATAATATTGCAAACAAAAAAGTACTTAATGCCAATTTTTTTAATTCCGGATCCAAAAGTACGGGTCTTTTATTTCTATAAACCACCAAAAAATGTTTTCCAATTGGAATATACGCCAGAATAAATATTAATTGATGCCAAGATTTATAAAAAACAAATGAATAGAATGAGGCAAACAAAAATGAAGCAATCAACAAAGAATAATGATAGTATTTGGCAAACCCAACTCCTATTTTTACCACTATGGTGTTTTTCCCAGATTTAGCATCCGATACGCTATCTCGCATATTGTTTAAGTTTAACACCCCAATACTCAAAAAACCAATTGAACAGGCCGGTAAAAAAATGGTTAAGTCCAACTGTTTTACGAATAAATAATAACTACCGCAAACACTAAGCAATCCGAAAAATAGGAATACAAAAAAATCTCCGAATCCGCTATATCCATAAGCTCTTTTACCCATAGTGTATTTAACGGCCGCTGCTATGCTTGCTATTCCCAAAACAAAAAACACCAGCAAGTTTACAAAATCGTCTTTACCAAAAGCAGTGTAAATAAGTAAAATAGCGGTAAACAAAGTTAAAAAACTTGTTATTTTAATGGTCTTCAACAATTGTTTCGGTGAAATTTCTCCGCTTTGAATGGCACGTTTTGGCCCAATTCTATCGTTATTGTCGGTTCCTTTTACACCATCGCCATAATCGTTGGCAAAGTTGGAAATAATTTGAAAGCCAATCGTAGTTAATAATGCCAGCACACAAATCACCCAATTAAAATAGCCATGAGATGCTGCCAAAAAGCTTCCTACAATTATTCCCGAAACGGACAAAGGCAGCGTTCTTAAGCGAGCAGCTTTCACATAGATTTTAAACATGGTCCAATTTTTTCAATAGCTGTTTTTCAGAGAAATTTATAAATCTTCGGCGTTGGCAATTAATTCCGCAATATCCAATACCTGAACGCTATCTTCTTGGTTAGTTGCTTTTATCCCGTCTGTAATCATTGTATTGCAAAAAGGACAGCCTGTGGCAATAATATTTGGTTTTGTCTCTAAGGCCTCTTCTGTACGTTCAACATAAATTTCTTTTTCCCCCTTTTCAGCATCTTTAAACATTTGGGCGCCACCGGCACCACAACAAAGCCCGTCGGTTTTACAACGCTTCATTTCAACCAACTCAACTTCTAGTTTTTCAATCAAAGAGCGTGGCGCTTCATAAATATCGTTTGCCCTTCCTAAATAACAGGGATCGTGAAAAGTAATGCGTTTGCCTTTAAATTTTCCGCCTTCTATGGTGATTTTTCCTTCATCCAATAAAGATTTTAAGAATTCGGTATGATGATATACCTCATATTTTCCACCAAGTTGAGGATATTCATTTTTTAACGTATTGAAGCAATGCGGACAAGCAGTCACTATTTTTTTGACTTCATAGGCATTGAGCACTTCAATATTGGTCATTGCCTGCATTTGAAACAAAAATTCATTTCCCGCTCTTTTTGCAGGATCTCCAGAACAGCTTTCTTCTGTACCCAAAACAGCAAATTCAACATTTGCCTTATTTAAAATTTTCACAAAAGCTTTCGTGATTTTTTTTGCTCTGTCGTCAAAACTTCCGGCGCATCCAACCCAAAATAAAACATCCGGCTGTTTGCCTTGTGCCGTCATTTCAGCCATTGTAGGTACATTCATAAGATTACTTTTTTATATATTTTTTTTATTACTCATGCTGGCCATCGTCAAACACCTGTATTGTTACTTCTTTATTGATTAAATCGGTAAATTTACCACGATAACGGGTTGCTTTAACCAAGTGATTGTCAATCCAATGATAGTTGCCGCCTCTTGGTTTTCCCATTAACATACCGTGATATTTAAACCCGTGCTTTTTTAGCCAAGTTTCAGTAACTTCACGATGTGCTTCCGTTCTTGACGTAAAAAAGAAAATTATATGGCCTTCGTCATACCATTTATTCAAAGTTTTAATGGCATCTGGATAGGCTTCTGCCGTTACCATGCGTTCAGGCTCTTCATTTGGAATATCTTCCCCAACCGTACCGTCGATATCAATCAAATAATTTTTTATTCCTTCAGGCAAGATTGGGCTGATATGCAGTCCTTCCTCTACTTTTTCGTGCAATAATTTTTCTACATCCTCATTTTTCATGATAAAAGATTTTAATGTTTTTAGTTAGTAATTTTATTCGTCTTTCCAGTTAAGGCGATCCATTTGGTTGTATTGCCAAGGAGCGCCGTTGTTTTCAATATTAGTCATCATACTGTTCAATTCCTGTGGCGCTGCCGATTGTTCCATCACCAAATATCGGCGTAAATCAATAATAATTGATAGCGGATCAATATTTACGGGACATTCTTCCACACATGCATTACAACTTGTACAGGCCCAAATTTCTTCCGGCATGATATAATCGTTTAATAATTGTTTGCCATCATCAATATATTTGCCATTTTTATCAATGTTTGCCCCAACCTCTTCCAATCTGTCTCTTGTTTTCATCATAATAGCACGAGGAGATAGTTCTTTTCCGGTGATATTTGCAGGACATGAAGAAGTACATCTTCCGCACTCAGTACAAGTATAAGCATTCATTAATTGCACCCAATTTAAATCAGCCACATCACTCGCTCCAAATTTTTCGGGAATTGCTTCTCCATTTTCTGGAGCTGCATAAGGGTTGGCATTTGGATCCATCATTAATTTTACCTCATTGGTCACAGCTTCTAAATTAGTAAACTGTCCTTTGGGTTTCAAATTTGCATAATAAGTATTTGGGAATGCCAATAAAATATGAAGATGCTTTGAATAGTACAAATAATTTAAGAACACAAAAATACCAACAATATGAAACCACCAAGCTGTGCGTTCAATAATATGTAAACTATTGAATGTTAATCCATCAAAAATTGGTGCTAAAAACTGACTTATAGGATTCCCAAAACCCATTTCCTGAAAATGGACATCTGTCGCGTTCATTATTAAGAACAATGACATTAAAACCATTTCGAAATATAAAATGTTCAATGCATCATTTTTGGGCCAGCCTTTCATTTCTTTATTCCAGAAACGCGGAATTTGTAAAACCATTCTACGAATCCAAAATATAATTACTGATGCCAATACTAAAAGCGCCAATATCTCGAAAGATCCAATTAAAAAGCTATAAAAACCTCCTAAAAACGATAAAACCCTATGTGTTCCAAAAAGCCCGTCGATTATTATTTCAACAACTTCTATATTGATAATGATAAAACCTGCGTAAACTATGATGTGTAAAATACCGGCGATAGGACGTTTTACCATTTTTGATTGCCCAAAAGCAATTTTCAGCATATTATTAAAACGTTCTTTCGGCAAATCGGATCTGTCAATGTTTTTGCCTAGTTTGATATTTCTGATAATTTTTTTGCTGTTTTTTATAAAAAACCCAATTCCAATAATTAAAATAATTGCAAACACAAGGTTATCAATATAATTCATACATTTTAGTTTATTGTTATTTTCAATATTTTAATTTTTTGAATAACAGCTTATTACACGTTACTCTTCCTGTTTAGTTTCAGGTACGTAAGCTTTTTCCTTTTTTCCGAATAAAGAAAAGTGCACAAAACGTTTTGGATGTAATTTCATTTCGCGCAATAATTCATCCAATTCTTTTGAAGCGCTCGTAAGGTTATTATACATCCCTTCATCTTTCAATAATTTACCCAAAGTTCCTTCACCCGATTCAACAGTTGCTAAAATCCCGTTTAAATTATTTACGGTAGTTTCTAAATTTTTAATAGTAGCTCCAAGGTTTGAATTCGCTAAGGAATCTGAGAGTTTCGCAAAATTACTAGTCATTAACTCTGCGTTGGTTAACGTATTGCCTATTTTAACTTTATTTGTCTCCACCATTTCATTTACTGATTTGGAAATGGCATTAAAGTTTGAAATTGTGGCATTTAACTGTGCAATACTCGATTTTAAATCGGCCCTGGTTTTGGCATCCATAATTTCATTTAAGCCAACCAACACAGAGTCTGCACTTGTAACGGCATTTTCAACCTTTGCAAAAAGTGGTTTTAAGTTTTCAGTTACTGAAGTTATAACATCCGCTTCTATTTCACCTTTGAAAAAATCTCCGGATTTTGCGGTTTCTCCCTCATAGGAAGGTACAATTGCCAATGATTTCCCTCCCATTAAACTAGCACTGTAAATTTTAGCAATGCTGTTTTTTGAAAACTCCAAATCCGTTTCAGCACTAAACTCAACGGTTAACCAACCTTGTTTCGCGGGATTATCATTGAATTTTACTTCAATAACTTTACCTACTTCCAAGCCATTTAAAGTAACGACACTAGAAGTGTTTAGGCCTTCCACATTACTATATTCGGTAAAATAAGTTTTTGAAGCGGCATCAAATAAATTAAGGCCCTTTAAGTAATTATATCCCCATATAAATAAGGCGATAACAGCTACGGCAACAATGCCTGTTTTTAACTCTCTGGTGATTTTCAAATCAATTCAATTTAATTGTAGCAATATTACTAATTATTTTTGGGAGTTGTAAAAAAAACATGCTATGATTTTTTAAAAACATCTTCAACAGATATTTTTTTTCCGTTTTCAAATGCCACAATAAAAGCAGTCGAATATCCTTTAGATTTAGCAAATTCTTGTATCTTTCTTATTTCATTATAATCGGATGTATTACCCAAATAATATTTATAACTGCCGTCAACTTTAACACGTTCAATATTGCTGAGTCCATTAAAATTATAGGATTTTGTTGGTATTTTATTGGAACCCGAAGCAATTTGTACTTTAAATTCAATATTATTAAAAATATGACTTGCATTATTGGCAGTGGAAGCTGTGCTTTTTGCCCCAGTGTTGGTTTCACTTTTAGCAACATTGGTATTGCCTACCGTATTTAATGCTATCTGCTGAATGTATTTTATAATATCGGAAGAAATTGAATTAGAATATTTGCCCTGTCCATTTATGGAATTTAAGAAGTGTCCCTCGACTGTATTCGTTAAAAAACCTGTTTCAATTAAAACACTTGGCATATAGGTTTGATGTAATACTACAAAACCTGCCTGTTTCACACCTCTGTCCAATAGATTTAAATTTTTTGTAAGTCCTTCCTGAATAATACTTGCCAATTGAATGCTTTGATCAAGATATTCTTCTTGCATAAGCGTTAAGCCAATTACGGAATTCGGTGAATGTGGGTCAAATCCCTTATATTTCATTTCATAATTGTCTTCCAGTAAAATAACTGAGTTTTCAGCCTTTGCAACTTCAAAATTCTGACGATTGGCATGCGTTCCCAACACCCAGGTTTCAGCACCCGATGCTTGTGAGTTATGTGCATTGCAATGAATGGAAACAAACAAATCTGCATCTGCTTTATTGGCAATTCTTCCGCGCTCCCATAAATCAACAAATACATCTGTTTTTCTGGTATAAACAACGCTAATTCCTTTTTCTTTTTCCAATATTTCACCAACCTGTAATACAATATTTAAGGCGATATCCTTTTCTTTGGCATGATTTTGCCCTACTTTGCCAGGATCTTTTCCGCCATGGCCGGCGTCTAAAACTACAATAAACTCCTTTTTTTGAGCAATAATCGAATGACTATTAAATAGAAACGCCATAAAAAACACCAAAAAAACACTATGCTTCATTGTACTTTTATTTTTAATTAAGAGTCGTGAGTTCATCAATAATTTTAGTTATTTTTGGCGACTGATATTTGTGTTTCAAATATTAAGCCATACATTTACAACCAATCAATAATGTGGTTGATTATTTAGGAAGCTAATGTAAAAAAACTTATGCTATCAACCCAATTTAAAAGACATTTTTATAAAAAATTCATTATTAAAAAGCCTTGTAAAAATAGCCGTTTTTTATTTTTACTGATCATGATTTTTAGTATTGTCAATTTTACCGCTTACACTCAAGAAATTAAGGAAAAATCTTCCGAAAATTTTAAGGTTAAGCTTAAAGACACCATAAAAATTTCCATAAAAGATTCATTGGCTTTAATATCAAAAGATTCATTGTCCCTAAAGCCAAAAGATTCAATCGCCAAACCCAAAGAATTTCTTGAAAGTATTATTGTCCATAATGCCGATAGTTTAATTAGGCAAGATTTGAAAAACAAAAAAGTATTGTTATACAAAAACGCACATGTCAATTATAATGATATCGACTTAACCGCCGGATTTATAGAAATAGACAACAATACCAGCATTATTACTGCAAAAGGAATTAAAGACAGCATTGGGAGCTATTCTCAACGTCCGGTGTTTAAACAGGGCTCTGAAGAATCTACCCAAGATACGATAAAATTTAATTTCAAAACCGAAAAAGCTAAGATTTGGGGATTAAGAACCGAACAGCAAGGGATTATTATTAGAGGGGAAGTCAGTAAAAAACACAATGATTCCGTAGTTTTTATAAAAAATATAAAAATTACTACTTCAGAAAAAGAACATCCCGATTACTATATTGATATCAAAAAAGCCAAATTTATTCAGGATAAAAAATTAGTGGCGGGCGCTAGTCAGTTAGTAATTGCCGATGTTCCCACGCCACTTGTATTGCCTTTTGCCTATGTGCCTTTAACCAAAGGGAGAACTTCTGGGGTTTTAATGCCTACTTGGGGTGAAAATAGCAGACAAGGGTATTTTTTACAAAATGGCGGATATTATTTTGTGGTTAACGATAATTTTGATTTGGCTTTATTGGGCGACATTTATACCAATGGGAGCTGGGGAATGAGGGCTGAATCAGGATATGCGAAGCGCTACCGGTTTTCAGGAAATTTTAATTTTAAATATGAAAACTTAATCAATAGCCTTAGAGGTTTTGACGATTATTCAAAATCAACCAATTACAACATTCGATGGAGCCATAGGCAAGACACAAAAGCAAGTCCAAATTCAAGGTTTTCAGCTTCCGTTAATTTGGGAAGCAGCAAATATTATAGAGAATCCCTTAATGAATACAATACCAACGCTTTCTTAAATAACAACCTAAGCTCATCTGTTTCCTATTATAAAAAGTTTGTGGGAACGCCTTTTAACATGTCCATGTCCGTTACGCATTCACAAAATACAAATACGGAAGAAATAAACATGACGCTTCCTTCTTTGCAAGTTAATATGGATAGAATTTATCCGTTTACAGGTAAAAACGGGGCTAAAACAAATGCCCTTCAAAAAACAGGATTGACTTACTCATTAAAAGGAGACAACAGAATTAAGACTCAGGATTCTTTATTCTTCAAAAAAGAGATGTTTCAGGATGCCAAATCGGGTATCCAACAAAATATTTCTTTAAACACAAATATGAAAGCTTTAAAGTTTTTTACACTTTCACCAAGCGCTAACTATAAAGAAGTTTGGTATTTTGACCGACTTAGCAAAACTTTTGATGATGTGAATAATGCTGTTGTTACTGATACCGTGACCGGCTTTAGTTCCTTTAGGGAATATTCGGGAGCAGTTTCATTATCTACCACGTTTTATGGGATGTTTAAATTTAAAAAAGGGAGTCTTGAGGCAATACGTCACGTTGTAAGACCAAGCGTTTCCTATAGCTATAGGCCAGATTTTAGCAGCTATAATGAGCGTGTGCAAAAAACTGCAGATCCAAATGATTATCTGGAGTATTCTCCTTTTCAAAATGGAATCTATGGAAGCCCGGGAACCGGTATTTCAAATAGTTTAAATTTTTCATTGGCTAACAACTTAGAAGCAAAAGTCAGAAAAAAAGATTCAACGGAAACTGAAGCTAAAAAGATTATTTTACTCAACAATTTAAATTTTAATACTAGTTATAATATGGCGGCCGATTCTTTAAAATGGAGTCCGGTTGGCGTAAATGCTGGTACAAAAATTTTCAAAGACAAACTAAGTCTTAATGTTAGGGCAACTTTGGATCCTTATGCCATTGACGCAAACGGCAGAAAAATTAATACGTTTAACATCAATAACGGAGGCAGTTTATTCCGACTTACCAACGCAGGTGTCACCATGAATTATTCACTTTCAAGTAAAAAAGATGATAAAGGCAAGAAATCTGCAGAAGAAAAAAACGCACAAGAAAACAACTCTGAAGGCATTTTTGGTGAAGATTTAGATGTTACCAATAAGCAAGCTGACAATAAGGCTTCAGACAAGAATAAAGTTAAAGAAACCAAACTATACCAATCAAAAATACCCTGGACTTTAAAATTAGCGTATTCTTTAAATTATAATAATTCCAACAGACAACAAGAAATTTCTTCAAATTCTCTTATGTTTTCTGGAGATGTTGAATTGACACCCAAATGGAATGTTGGCGTTTCATCAGGTTACGACATAAAAAATCAAGGATTTACCTATACCCAATTGCGTTTTTCACGTGATTTGGATAGCTGGAAACTTAATTTTAACTGGGTTCCTTTTGGAGAAAGACAAACCTATTACTTTTTTATTGGTGTAAAATCATCTATGCTTAGTGATTTAAAATACGATAAGAGACAAGTTCCGGATAGAAGATTATTCTAGTTTTGAGTTGTTAGTATCTTGGATTCTTGGTATATTGGATTTTGAATCTTTGGTCTATAGTCTTTATTCTCTTATCTATATTCTCTTATCTATTCTATTTTAACTTTTAAGTAAAATCCTCAATGCTTAGCGTACTTTGCGTAAAAATTTGCGCCCTTTGCGGTTAATCCTTTTTGGCATTTTGGATTGTTGGTGTTTTGTATTGTTAGTATATTGGATTATTGGTATATTTGATTTTGAGTCTTTGGCCTTTGGTCTTTATTCTCATTTTTATTTTAACTTTTTAAATATAATTACAGATTATGAAAAAAATAATTAATACCAGCAATGCTCCGGCACCGGTTGGACCCTACAATCAGGCAGTATTGGCAGGAAATACTTTATACACTTCCGGTCAGATAGCCATCAATCCTAAAACTGGTGAATTGGTCACAAATACCATTGAAGAGGAAACCAAACAAGTTATGGAAAACTTAAAAATCGTTTTGGCTGAAGCCGGAATGACTTTTGATAACGTAGCAAAAACTTCGATATTTATTAAAAACATGAACGATTTTTCAAAAATAAATTCCATTTATGGTAAATATTTTGAAGCTGGCAATGAACCTGCACGAGAAACAGTGGAAGTTGGTAATTTACCTAAGTTTGTAAATGTTGAAATATCTATGATTGCTGTTATATAAAACTTAAACAGATTTTATTAATAGTTCGGCAGTTGCCGGATTTGTTGCTAAAGGAACATTATGGACATCACATAAACGCATTAACATCGCAATATCCGGTTCATGGGGATGCATACCAAGCGGATCCCTGAAAAAGAAAATCATATCTGTTTTTCCTTCTGCGACACGCGCTGCTATTTGAGCGTCACCACCATAAGGTCCGGATAAAAATTTCTCCACTTCAAACCCTGCCTTTTCAGCATTTTTACCGGTAGTTCCTGTTGCGACCAACTTAATTTTTTTCGCCATAATCAAAGATTTAAAATCCATTAAAAATTGAATCATTTCGGCTTTTTTACCATCATGGGCAATAATTGCTATTTCCATATTTTATTATTGAGTTTTAAGTTCTAAGCGCAAAGCTCTAAGCTTTATGTAAAGACCTCATTGTGGCTTAATGAACTGGTTTAAACTTTTTCCAATTGGCTACAAAATGTTATTTTTTACTCACTTTTGTCTTTTTTGGACTCCGTAGCGATACTATGCAGTTAAAAAAACCTTCAATTGATCAAAAAACTCCTGTTTTTCGCTTCAATCAAAAAAGTTTAAACCAGTTAATTATTATGTTATAAAAATAATTTTGTTTAATCTAAAAGTTTTGAGATTGAACCGTTTTTTTAAACGTCATTTTTTCTTATTCCAGAGATGAAGCATATTCAATCAGTTCAATTATTTTAGTTGCATATCCAAATTCGTTATCATACCAAGAAATAATTTTATAAAAATTTTTATTGAGCTCTAATCCTGCAGCTGCGTCAAAAACTGAAGTTTGTGGCTCTGATACAAAGTCCTGCGAAACCACCTCATCTTCGGTATATCCCAAAATCCCCTTCAATTCATTTTCAGATGCTTTTTTCATCGCCTCTTTAATTTTCTGATAAGAAGTTGCTTTTTCCAACCTTACCGTCAAATCGACCAATGAAACATCTGCAACAGGAACCCTTATTGCCATCGCCAATAATTTACCTTGTAATTCAGGCATAATTTTAGTTACCGCACTTGCAGCATTTGTGGTGGTGGGAATCATATTATTTAAAGCAGATCGACCTCTGCGCCATTGATTTTCGGGACCGTCAACTGTATTTTGGCTTGCAGTCACCGCATGAACGGTGGTTACAATGCCTTCAATAATTCCAAAATTTTCATGCAACACTTTCGCAATTGGCGCCAAACAGTTTGTAGTACAAGAGGCATTCGAAAAAATGAGCTCGTCTTTGGAAAGTTTTGTATGGTTTACGCCCATTACAAACATTGGAGCATCTTTTGACGGTGCTGAAATCACTACTTTTTTTGCACCTCCCTTAAGATGCAATATTGCTTTATCTCTATCGGTAAATAATCCTGTAGCTTCAATAACAAAATCTACACCTACTTTTCCCCATTGAATATCTTCCGGATTTCTTTCGCCTGTAACCCGAATTGGTTTTCCGTTTACAACCATTGTTTTGTCTATTACCTCAATGGTTCCTTTAAATCGTCCGTGCACCGAATCGTATTTTAGTAAATAGGCCAAGTGATCAATATCAAGCAAATCGTTTATAGCGACTACTTCAATATTTTCTTTATTAATTGCAGTTCTAAAAGCCAGGCGCCCTATTCTTCCAAAACCATTTATTCCTATTTTAATCATTCAATTTAAATTGCTGTAATCTTCAAATCCCGCAATGCTGTCTTTTATTTTATTCACAAAAAGTAGCCTCGACAGATAATTAGGAGATTGTTATTTTTTTATTAAATGGACATGATATCACTAACGCGCAATAATTCTTTGTCAATTTCGTGACGGCCTTTCACTGCTTTTTTCAGTTCAATGGTTTCAACTTTATTATTGATTAAACCCACCATTAAATTGGTTTTACCGTCCAGTAACAATTCTACTGCTCTTACACCTAGCCTGCTTGCCAAAACACGATCAAAACAGCTTGGAGCGCCTCCCCTTTGCATATGCCCCAACACAGAAACCCTAACTTCATATTGCGGCAAATTTTCTTCTACATAATCGGCCAGTTCAAATACATTTTTTCCAATTTTATCACCTTCGGCCACCACCACAATACTTGATGATTTCCCTGAACGTTTACTGCGTTTTAAGGATTCCAGCAACCGTTCTAACCCCAAATTCTCTTCCGGAATTAAGATTTCCTCTGCTCCTGCACCAACTCCGGCATTTAATGCAATAAAACCTGCATCACGTCCCATAACCTCCACAAAAAACAACCTGTTGTGTGAACTTGCGGTATCTCTAATTTTATCTATTACTTCAACAATGGTATTTAAAGCAGTGTCATATCCAATGGTATAATTTGTTCCAAAAATATCGTTGTCAATTGTTCCGGGAATTCCAATACAGGGAAAATTATATTCGCTGTTAAAAACAATTCCTCCATTAAAAGTTCCATCACCCCCAATTAACACCAAAGCATCAATTTCTGCATTTTTAAGCTGATCATAGGCTTTTTTTCGTCCTTCTTTAGTTCTAAATTCCTTAGAACGATCCGTTTTTAGTATGGTTCCTCCCCTGTTTATGATATTACTGACGTGACGTGCCGTAAGCGGTTCAAAATCTCCTTCAATCATTCCCTGAAAGCCTCTATAAATACCAACACATTCAACTTTGTAATAAGTGCAGGCTCTAACAACTGCTCTAATTGCGGCATTCATCCCAGGAGCATCGCCACCAGAAGTCATTAATCCTATTTTTTTTACTTTGTTTCCCATAAAATGAAAGGCGAAATTATAATTAAATTTTAAATAAAAATTGTTTTATGCTTGCTGTTTCCCATGATGATGTATGGCTACCATAAATTAATTGGATAGATCTCACTGTCTTTCAATTTTTGAATTTCGGAAGTCACATAATCTTTATCCTGTTTATAGGTAACCCCAAACCAGCGTGCATTAGATTTTAAAACTTTCATAGTTGCCAATTTATTGACAATAACATGGTTGATGACCAATGGAATGAAAAACTCCGCTTTAGGTTCTTTGTAGTTTTTTACCAAGAATTCTTCAAACAAAGACTCCGACAACTCAAAGTATTTTGGTGTAAATCCGAAAAAGTTCATAGACACTATGGTTTCTTCTGAAATTGGAAATAAATGGTCATTTTCATCTTTATAATTAAGTACTCCATTTACCTTTTCAATATGTGTTCTTTCGGTAACGCCTGTTAAAAAATCATTTTTATCTACGCTGCATTCGCCTCTAGATACAGATCCAAAATCGGAAATGGTGTTTTTTAACACATAGCCCATCATATTAAAATCGGTGGATTCAGGGTCCATTTCTTTTAAGGAATCAGCCATTACTTTAAAAGCATCGCTTCCATAAAAATCATCGGCATTGATTACTGCAAAATTTTCTTTTACAACCCCTTTGGCCATCAATAAGGCATGACCTGTTCCCCAAGGTTTTTCGCGATTGTTATCTCTGTATTTTTCCGGGATATTTTCCAATTCCTGAAAAACGTATTCCACATCAATCTTACCTGCTAATTTTTTGTCGAAAAACGCCTTAAAATCTGCTTCAATATTTTTTCTGATAATAAAAACAACTTTGCCAAATCCAGCCCTAATGGCATCATATATTGAGAAATCTAAAATGGTATCTCCTTGTTCTGAAAACGTGTCCAATTGTTTTAATCCGCCATAGCGACTGCCTACTCCGGCAGCTAAAATTACCAATGTTGGTTTATTCATCTTTTTTATTTTTATTTTTAAATTTTAATAATTTATCTATCATTTCAATCGTATCAAGAGGTTTTAAACCATTAATTGAATCATTCTGTTTTTTTATTCTTAACCCTAATTTTCGCAGCAATTCTTTACCGTTATCAAAATCTATTTGATAGCTTAACCCTATTCCTTGTGTATATCCTTCTTCTTCTTGAGAATACTGAATTTCATTTTGGCGGTTGAATACTGATGACCGCAAGCTTCCTTCTTCATTCAATAAAAATTCAACATTTACTTCCCCAATAATATTAGTCTGGCTGCCGGTACCCATAGGAACACCTACTTTACCGTTGATAATAATTCTTTCATTTAACTGATAATCTAAACCAATGGCCAATTGGTCTTCTATATTTAAATTGTCCACGTTGCCTCTTTCTCCAACTGTATATTCAGGTCTGAGTTTAAAACGATTATTTCCCTGGTTAAAAATATTGTCGAAGGCATTTGAAAGGATATCAAAACCGGTTCCATACAAAGCAGTATTGCTGTTAACACTTAAATCGCTTTCATTATAAAAACTTCCTGAAATTAACAATGAAATAAATTGCACTGTTTTACTGTTTAAATTATCGTTGTTCAACTTAAATGCCAACTCTGAAGCCACTGTTGAACTTGCATTCGGGATCTCAATATCAAATTCTCTTTGTGTATTGAATAATTCTCCAGAAAAACGGGTGACCAAATCAATAGGAATCTTTCTGCTTGAGGAAATATTTTCCAATAACGATCTTGGATTTGCAGAAACCCTATAAACAGCTTCAATATTAATATCGGCAGTTAACGGATTGCCGCTCCAGGAAATGCTTCCGCCTCTTTTTACAATAAAGGGTTTATTGATAAATCCGCCATATTTAAAATTGTAAACACCATTGTCCACAATAAAGTCGCCATACATTTCAAATTTATCTTTAGTGTCAAGTGAAATTTGCATATTTCCCGTTCCGCTTCCTTTTAAAAAACTGCCTGTTGCTTTGTCCAAAACCATTTCTACAACAGCATCTTTAGTCACATCAATATTAAAATTTAAAGTCAGTCCTTTTAGTTTTTCGGAAATAAATGCCCTTCTTGTTTCTTCATTTTCTTCCGGATTGCTTTTATTGATAAAGCGAATTAATTGAGAAGATTCAACCGTTTTTACGTCACTGATAGGAATTGTAAGGTACGTGCCTCTTTTAGTTCTGCCAACAACATCGATAACCAACTTATCTGTAGGTCCAAATATAGAGGCATATCCTTCTAAAAATCCGGTACCGTAATAAACTGAATTTTCTTTTTCAATTGTATTGAGCACCAATAAATTTTTGGTATTTACGTTTAAATTCAATCTCCATTTTTCAAAATTTACATGACTGATGCTTCCTGTTAATTTTCCTCTTGTACTAAATGCTTTGTCTTTAATTTGAACATCTTCAAGATTAAAAGTTTGATTTTTTAACGAAATAACACTGGTTCCCTCAAAATCATAATCCACATTTAGATAAGGAAAATACAAACCTGCCTGATCCAAAAACAATTCGCCCTCCATTGCAGGGTTATTAAGCAAGCCTGTTAAATGGACATTTCCATAAGCAAAACCCCTGATATTTGAAAAAACATCCTTTCCTAAGGGACTAAATGCATCCAACTTAAATTCCTGAAATTCTACCTCAACATCAATGGTTGGATTTTTAGGTGTAAAATCAAGATCTCCAACCGCTGAAAGGTTAATGCTGTTGTCTCTTTCCAATGAAATATTGACACCATAATTTCTTATTGAATTTTTGCCTTCAATAGCCACTTTTAAATTCCCCTGATAGGAATTATTAACTTTAAAATCAGCTATTGAAAAATTTCCGGTTGGCTTTATGACATCATTTAATTGTTTGTAATTCAGGGAGCCGTTTAAGACACCATTTAATTTTAAACTATCAATTTCCGGGGTAACAGTGGCAAGATTCACCTTTTCAAATTTAAAGGTTAAATCTTTTGAAATAGTATCCCTTATTTGTCCGAAAAATTCAATTTTTTGCTTTTTTGAAGTGATTAAAAACGGGCTGATATCATATGTTTTTGTTTTATCATCATACACCAGTTTATTGTCAAAATTATCTTCAGGATTGATAATCCACTTGGTATCTTTAAAAGTGAAATTTGATTGTTGAAGTCCGAAAACCGATTTATTTTCTTTGTTAAAAGTATGATAAAATGCCAAATTATAATTCTCCGTATTGTTGTCCCCGCCAAAAAACTCAGTTCTAAAATATAAAGTATCACTAAGCGTAATATTCACTAATTGCAATTTAGATATATTGTACTGTTTTGTATTTATTTTAGCGACTGAAAGTTGCGTATTAAACAGTGGGTTTTTTGTGTCGATTTGTAAATTCAGAGAATCAATGGAGTTTTTAAATGCTGTAATTTCTGGCGATTTAACGTTTAGCCTAAACAAATTATCGTCAGAATTTAAATTTCCGGCAATAAATGTATTCGCCGAAAGCGTTACTTCCGGATAAAAAACTTCAACTATTTTGTTGTAAATTTTAAATTTAAAATTCAGTTCCTGGCCAGGAGTAACTATAAAAGGCTTGTAATTTGAATAAATACTACCAATTGAATTTTTAGTTAATTTAACCAATTCACCAAACTTAAATTTACCTTTTAAATAGCCATCTATAATTTCTGTTGAATTCACTGTTACGGTTCTAACGCTGTCTTCAAATGACGAAGTTATATTGAAATCTTTAAAAAAATAACTGTCTTTTTGATTGATGTATAATGAGTTTTTAAAATCAATGGTTCCTGCTAAATCATCTAAGGTATTTCCCTTAACTTTAATTTCAATATCTCCCTTAATTTTAGAAATGCTGTCGCGTTTAAAGAGGTTCAACGTATTTAAATCTAAATAATCAACAACTGTTTTAAAATTGAACGTGTATCTTTTCTTCGAAAAATCGGCCAGTCCTTTAAAGTTTAACTTAATATTATCATCATTCACCTCCATTTCACCATCAAAATGTTTGTTTTTTACAACACCATTTAAGTTTATACTTGTATAATTGTAGTCTTTAAATTGAAGTTCAGAAATTAGTCCTTTTACAGAAGTATTCATTTTTTCTAAAGTAAAACCTTTTCCGTCAATATTAGCTTCCATAGAAAGCTGGCCAATTATAGAATCATTTAAAATTTTACCCAATTCAAAATCAATAATTTTGATATGGCCAAAATAAGAAGCATTGTCAATATTACCGATATTCGTCAGTTCCAAATCTGTAATCAAGCTACCAATATCAGTTTGCATTTTGATATCAGTATTAATTAAATCTTCCGTAATATAGGCAAAACCACTTACTGTAAATTGCCCAAATTTTTGAAAAGATGAAGGGAGCTTTTCTCCCAATATATTTGGAAGCAGAGATTTTAAATGGTCATAATTTGACGTTAATTTTGTTAAATCAGCGGCCAATGAAAATCCGTTTTCGTTATTAAATGAATTTATAAAATTCAAATTCCCTATAATAGATGCCTGCTTATCGGAATTCATTTCAAGATTCTTCAACCTAAAGTCATTAAGATATCCCGATATTTTTGTTGAAAAATGAAGTACATCATTCGTTCCCAATTCATCATAAAACTTTTTTAAATCCAGCATTGACACATCCGCTTTTTTAACATCGGCATTCAACATTACTTTATTGTTAAAATCGGAAAAATCGGCTCTAACATAGGTAAATTTTATATCGGCTGAAATGGAAGATTTTTCTGTTTCTAATTGGGTATTCAAAAAACTCATTGCTGTTTTTGAATAGGAAAAATTGGTTGACAGACTTTGAACTTCTACTTGATGATTTTCAATAAAATGAAATTTGCTGATATCTGCAAAAACATTTGGACCGTCAATTTTAAAATTTTTGGCGGTTCCAATAATTTCTTTAAAAAATAACGGTTTGTTATTTTCCTTATTTTCATCAACCAGCTCAACATAACCGTCCACTAATTTTAACCTTCTTGCCGTTAGCAAAAATCCGGATGGTTCATCGGTTACCGTTTCGGAATCGAACTTATTTATAAATATTGTAAAGGCATCATCTTCTTCACCCTTATACGTTTTCATATTTAAAATGAACTCCTCCAAAGAAATTTGACCGAAATTAAACTTTAAGTTCATCAAATCTCTATAACTTAAAACAGATGTTGTTAAATTGTGAACATAAATTAACGTATCTGCATGATGGTCTTTCACCAACACATCATTTAAATCAACCCTTCCCAAAAAAGATAAATCAACTTTCTCTACGTTTATGTCAACATTAAACTCTGTTCTTAAATAATCGGTAGCCATTTTCCCCAGCCTTGTTTGCACGGAAGAAAGAGACAATAAAAAACTGACCAATGCCAATAAAAGCAAAAGGATAAGCAGTATTTTTACAACTATTTTTTTAATTCGTTTGATAAGCGTTAAATTTGCATTTTAATGGCAATTTTCGTGCCTTTATATGTTACTGATGGTCAAAAATAAATCTATATATATTCTTGGTATTGAATCGTCTTGCGACGATACCAGCGCTGCCGTAATTTGCAATGGCAAAGTACTGACAAATGTTGTTGCAAACCAAGAAATTCACGCCAAATATGGAGGCGTTGTTCCTGAATTGGCTTCCCGTGCACATCAACAAAATATTGTTCCCGTAATTCAGCAAGCAATTCAACAAGCAAATATCGACAAAAAAGACATAAATGCAATCGCTTTTACGCGCGGACCCGGATTAATGGGTTCTTTATTGGTTGGAAGCTCTTTTGCGAGGTCACTTTCATTGGCGCTAAACATTCCGCTTATACCGGTAAATCATATGCAGGCCCACGTTTTGGCTCATTTTATTGAAGACGAAAATCAGCAAAAACCGCCTTTTCCTTTTTTGTGTTTGACAATCAGCGGCGGGCATACGCAAATTGTGAAAATTACCAGTTATTTTACTATGGAAGTTATTGGTGAAACAATGGATGATGCTGTTGGGGAAGCTTTCGACAAATCGGCAAAAATTTTGGGATTGCCATATCCCGGCGGTCCGTTTGTAGATAAATATGCGAAACTTGGAAATCCGAATGCTTTTCAATTCTCTAAACCAAAAATGGCCGATTTAAATTTTAGTTTTAGCGGATTAAAAACCGGAATTCTCTATTTTATTCAGAAAAAAGTAACGGAAAATCCAAATTTTATTGAAGAAAACCTCAATGACATTTGTGCTTCCATTCAACGTACCATTGTTGAAATCCTATTCGATAAACTTGAAAAGGCTGTTGAATTAACCGGAATTAAACATATTGCCATTGCCGGTGGTGTGAGCGCAAATTCGGAAATTAGATCAACTTTAAAAGCCACCGAAGAAAAATTTGGATGGAAAACCTATATTCCAAAATTTGAATATACTACCGATAATGCCGGAATGATTGCCATTGTGGGCTATTTGAAGTATTTGGAAAATGATTTTTCAAATGAAACAACAACTACAACAGCACGGTTAAAAGTAAATGAAAATTAGTACTTAAAGTTTGGAGTGCCTA
>NZ_JBFFKM010000043.1:0-22247 GCF_041555395.1 Lutibacter sp.
ATCTGAAGCTGATTTAGAAACTTATAGAAATTCTGAACTCTTTAAATTGGTTTGGAGAAAAACAAAAGTGTTGTTCAACAACAAACCAGAAGCCTGGAGCGTTGATAAAGTTGAACTAGCCCCCTAACCCCCGAAGGGGAAGAAATAGTTAATTGAAAGGTTAAAACATTATCCAATTTTGAATGTTGAATGTTGAATGTTGAATGTTAAATTAAACAAATACACGATTAAACAGTTAAACAATTAGGCAATTAGGCAATTAGGCAATTAGGCAATTAGGCAATTAGGCAAATAAACAGTTAAACAAATAAACGCATAAACGCATAAACAATTTTATGAGATCCATTTTAATAAAAGAACTGAATTCCTTTTTCTCCTCGCCAATTGGTTATTTGGTTATCTCAGTGTATTTGGTGATTAACGGATTGTTTTTATGGGTTTTTAATGGGGAATTTAATCTGCTGCAAGCCGGTTTCGCCGATTTAAACAGTTACTTTTTTTTAGCACCATGGATTTTTATTTTTTTGATACCGGCCATTACGATGCGAAGTTTTTCTGAAGAAATAAGCACCGGAACCATTGAAATTATAAAAACCAAACCTATTACAAACTGGGATATCATTTTAGGAAAATATTTTGGGGCGTTGATTTTGGTTGTTTTGGCAATAATCCCAACACTAATTTACATTTACAGTATTTTTCAATTGGGAAATCCGGTTGGGAATATTGAATTTGGAACTACATTTGGATCTTTTATCGGATTGCTCTTTTTAGCAAGCGCCTACACTGCCATTGGTGTTTTTTCCTCAACAATTTCAAAAAATCAAATTGTTTCATTCATTACTGCTGTATTTATTTCCTTCTTTCTGTTTTACGGATTTGAAGCTTTGGCTAATTACAATCTGTTAGGAAATTTAGACTATGCCATTCAAAATTTTGGCATGAGCGAACATTTTAACAGTATCAGCAAGGGCGTTATTGATACGCGTGATTTAATTTATTTTTTATCAGTCACTTTTATCTTTTTAGTACTCACCCATTTTAGAATTCAACATGAAAAATAAGTATTCTAAAATTTTCGTGCTTCTGACTGGTCTAATTTTGCTGAACATTATTGGTTCAACAATTTACAAACGCTTCGATTTAACAGAAGATCGCCGTTATACACTGTCAAAAGCAACAGAAAAAATTGTTAAAAATGCGAATAGAGTTGTTACTGTTACCGTTTATTTAAAAGGCGATTTTCCTGCGGAATTTAAACGGCTTCAAACAGAAACCAAATTGCATTTGGAAGAACTGAAAGCACGCAATAAAAATATTCGATTTAGGTTTATTAATCCAACTGATATTGCCCAAAAACTAATTGAAAACGGATTGGAACCAAGCCGATTGCAAATTCAGGAGAATGGAAAATTATCTGAAATTATCTTATTTCCATGGGCTGTTATTTCTTATAAAAACAAGACCGAAAATGTGCCGCTTTTAAAAGACGTATTTTCAAATTCACAAAACCAACAATTAGAAAGTTCCATTCAAAATTTGGAATTTGCCTTTGCAAACGCCATTCATAAGATTACTTCAGAAAAATCTAAGAAAATTGTTGTTTTAAGAGGAAATGGTGAACTTAATGATATTTACATCGCCGATTTTTTACGAAAATTAGGCGAATATTACTTTTTGGCGCCTTTTACGTTAGACAGTGTTGCTGTACGGCCTCAGAAAACATTTGAGGAAATTTCTGAATTTGATCTGGCCATCATCGCAAAACCAACCGAAAAATTTACCGAAGCAGAGAAATTTACGCTCGATCAATTTATTATGAATGGCGGAAAAACACTTTGGTTAATTGACAATGTACAGGCTGAATTGGACAGTTTAATGCAAACTGGCGAAACATTGGCTTATCCGAGAGACTTGGGATTGACCGATTTATTTTTTAATTATGGCATTAGAATCAATACGGATTTAATAACGGATTTATACAGTTCCGAAATTCCTTTGGCAACCGGAAATATTGGAAACCAAACGCAATTCAATCAATTTTTATGGGAATATTTCCCTTTGTTGAATTCTCAAAATAGCCATCCTATAAACAACAATATTGAAGCGGTAAACGTAAAATTCACCAACAGCATCGAACTCCTCAAAAACGACATTCAAAAAACGGTATTGCTTCAAAGTTCGCCGCTTTCAAAATCTGTGGGAACGCCTGCCATCATTTCCTTAAGAACAATTACGCAAAAACCAAATCAGGCCGAGTACAATAACGGAAACAAACCAGTTTCAGTGCTATTGGAAGGAAAATTCAAATCGGCTTATTTTGAAAGAATAAAACCTTTTAAAATTTCAGAAACAAAGGAAATTGGCATTGAAAATAAAATGGTGGTTATTGCCGACGGCGATGTTATTGCTAACGAGCTTTCTAAAGGAAAACCAATGGAATTGGGACTTAACAAATGGACCAACCAACGTTACGGGAATAAAGAATTTTTACTGAATACCATAAATTACTTATTGGATGATACCGGCTTAATCAACATTCGTTCAAAAACAGTTAAAATAGACTTTTTAAATAAAGAAAAAGCACTTGAAGAAACAACCAAATGGCAATTGATAAATATTCTTTTTCCGTTACTAATACTTGCGTTTTTTGGGTTTACTTTTAACTATTTCAGAAAGAAAAAATACCAATAAACACCTTCCTTCATCTTCTTAAAAAATTGTTAAAATGAACAGAGTCATTTTGTAAGGCCTTATAAAATGTTATATTTGAATCATAACTTAAACAAAAACTATGATGCTAAAAAATTTATTTATGCTATTGACAATTGTTGGAATCACTTCAACAATAAATGCTCAAATTAAAACACCACAACCAAGTCCGGCTGCTAAAATGGAACAAGTTGTAGGGTTAACGAATGTTACCCTGGAATATTCAAGACCTGCAATGAGGGGAAGAACCATTTTTGGAGATTTGGTTCCTTACGGAGAAGTTTGGAGAACCGGCGCGAATGCGAACACAAAAATCACTTTCAGCGATGACATTACTATTGATGGAAAAGAATTAAAGAAAGGAACTTATGCCGTTTATACCATTCCAAATGAAACTTCCTGGGAGGTAATTTTTTATAGTGACGCCACCAATTCGGGAAATCCGGCAAAATGGGACGAAAGCAAAGTTGCCGCTAAAACAACTGTTCAAGTATATCCTTTGCCAATGAAAATTGAGTCATTTACCATGACTTTTGATGATGTAAATAGTGATTCGGCTGTTTTAGGCATCCTTTGGGAAAACACGTATATTGGTGTTAAATTTGAAGTGCCTACGGATAAAACTACCATGAAAAGCATTGAAACTGCCATGGCCGGACCAACAAAAAATGATTACTTTCAATCAGCTACTTATTACCATACTGCTGGAAAAGATTTAAAACAAGCTTTGGAATGGATGAAAAAAGCCGCTGAAGGCGATAATCCTGCCTTTTGGTATTTACGCAGAATGAGTTTGATTCAGGCTGATTTAGGCGACAAAGCCGGTGCTATTGCAACTGCAAAAAAATCTTTGGCTGCCGCTGAAAAAGCAGGAAATGCCGATTATGTAAAAATGAATAAAGAATCTATCGCAGAATGGACAAAATAATAATGATGAAAAAACTAAAATTTACATTCGTATTATTGATGATTGCAACAGTGACTTTCGCTCAAGAAAGTCCGAGAAAGCAAGCAACGGGAAAAGCCGGAACAGCAACGGTTAATATAGATTATGGTTCACCAAGTGTTAAGGGACGAACTATTTGGGGAGAACTTGTACCTTACGGGAAAGTTTGGAGAGCAGGAGCCAATGAAAACACTACCTTTTCGTTTGACAAAGACGTTAAAATTGGGGAAAACACTGTTAAAGCAGGAAAATATGGTTTCTTTATTATTCCAAACGAAAACAATGAGTGGACAATGATTCTAAACAGTAAAAATGATGCCTGGGGTTCCAACGGCTACAATAAGGATCTAGATGTTTTAAGATTAAACGTTAAGCCAAATTATACCGATAATAACCAGGAAGCATTAGATTATGCCGTAGGTGAAAAAGAAATCATCATAAAGTGGGCAAAAGTTAACATTGTTATTCCAATTCAATAAACCGCTTTACTTTAAATATTTAAAAGGCTGTCTAAATTTATTTTTAGACAGCCTTACTTTTTTTAAACGGTTTTTATTTCCTTTTTTGAGAATCCCTGAAGCATTATCGCAATGGTCATCACCGTAAAACATCCAAATAAATTAAGCCATAAATATGGCATCCAATCATAAAAATAGCCAACAATTACTACAATTTGTGTAACTAATGCTGCTAGAAATACCGCATTGCTTTTTACTTTTTTTATAAAAAATGCCAATAAAAAAATGCCCAAAATATTTCCATAAAAAATGGAGCCAATAATATTGACCAACTGAATTAAATTATCGAACAAACTGGCAAAACACGCAAATGAAATCGCCAGAATTCCCCATAACAACGTGAACCATTTAGAAGCACTCACATAATGCTGATCAGTTTTAATAACCTTGTTGTTTCTTTTATACAAATCTATCACTGTGGTGCTCGCAAGCGCATTGAGTTCTGAAGCTGTGCTCGACATGGCTGCCGATAAAATTACAGCCAACAACAAACCAATTAATCCTCTTGGAAGCGTGTTTAAAATGAAGTGAATAAAAACATAATCTTTATCGTTGGTTTCAACCAAAGCATCGGCTTTTTTAATAATTTCCTTGGCCTGTTCCCTATTTTCAAATTCCAGTGCATTTAATGTTTTAATTTCTTCGACCGATTTTTCAAGTTGTATCTTGTTATTTTCAGCATCAAGCGCAATTCCATAGTTCAAATTCGCGACAGATTTAAGATTTTCAATTTCTAAATGTTTGTTTTCCAGTTCTTTATATTCTTCGGAATAAATAGAATTTTTAACGACATTGTCGGCAGCCGGATTAAAATTTAGAGGAGAAGCGTTAAATTGATAAAAAACAAATACCATAACCCCCACCAATAAAATAAAAAATTGCATCGGCACTTTTAACAATCCGTTAAATATAAGTCCCCATTGCATCTCTTTCACCGATTTTCCTGATAAATAACGTTGTACCTGACTTTGGTCTGTTCCGAAATAAGATAGCGCCAAAAAGCTTCCGCCTATAATGCCACTCCAAAAAGTATACCTGTTTTCCAAATTAAAAGAGAAATCCAAAACCTCCATTTTACCGCTGGCTCCGGCAATTTTTAAAGCCTTAGAAAAAGTAATATCTGCAGGCAAATAGCTCACTATTAAGTAAAATGCAACAAACATTCCGGAAAAAATGACCGCCATTTGTTGTTTTTGCGTGACGCTTACCGCCTTTGTACCCCCGGTTACTGTGTAAATAATGACCAGAACACCAATAATGATATTTAATGTGTTTAAATCCCAACCCAAAACGGCCGACAAAATAATGGCTGGAGCAAAAATGGTGATTCCGGCAGCCAAACCACGTTGAATTAAAAATAAAATGGCGGCCAAACTTCGGGTTTTTAAATCGAATCGGGTTTCTAAATATTCATACGCTGTAAATACGTTTAAGCGGTGGTAAATTGGGATAAAAACCAAACAAATAACTACCATGGCAATTGGCAATCCGAAATAAAACTGCACAAAACCCATTCCACTGTGAAATGCCTGACCAGGTGTTGATAAAAAAGTAATGGCGCTGGCTTGGGTTGCCATGACCGATAGGCCAATTGTCCACCATTTCGCTTCACTCCCGCCTTTTATATAGTCGGTTACATTTTTACTCCCCTTTGTTTTCCATGCGCCATACAACACTATAAATCCCAACGTTCCGATAAGTACAAACCAGTCTAACCACTGCATAATTTAGGAGAAATTTTTCATAATTAAATAAAACAGTACAATATAAATCGCGTTGGCGATTAAAACAACCGTATAGATTTTTTTCCAAATGTATTTTTGTTTATCCATCTTAATTTTTTAAAGGTTTTTCTGTTTTATTTTTTCCTATTGAAACCATATTTGCAAACAATTTATAAGCACCTGAAACACCTGCAGGCAATTCCCTGAAAAAACTTAATCCGGTGTAAATAAAACTTCCTTTACCGTATTTCGCTACCAACAAACTTGAATTTTTAGGTGATTCATTAGCATCATTCATACTTAAAATTATTTCGAAATGTGAATCCCATTCGCTTGGAAAATACAAACCGCGTTCCTGAACCCAGCCCTCAAAATCTTTTTGGGTAATTTTGTTTGGATAATTTAACAGTTCGTGTGCCGGATTGATTATCCGAACGTCAGCATCTTCTTCTGTGACCCTATCGTGAGAAAGTTTTAAGGAATATGGCGCAACTTCCTCAACCTTTATACCGCGGCTGGTATTGTATTGCACAATTAAAGTACCGCCATTTTCTACATAACCGTGTAAGAATTTTTGATAAAACTTTGCCCTCTCGCTTATGTTATACAATCGTATTCCCAATACTACTGCATCAAAATTTTCTAATTTTTCAGGAGTAATGTCATCCTCATTTAGTTCAACAACCGTATAACCCATTTGACGTAAAGCGGTTGGAACGACATCTCCGGCGCCATGAATATAGCCAATTATTTGTCCTTTTTTCTCAATGTTTAACCTAACCAGTTTTGTTTCTGAAGGCCTGATTACTGATTGAAACGGAATGTGATCGTAATTAATTTCAACCAGTTCATCGTCGTATTTTTTATTGCCAATTTGTATGACCGGACTTATAAATACTTCCGCTGCTTTTGAAGGGGGCTTGACTTGAAATTCAAAATTTTGCTCCTCGCCCTTTTCTTTTAAGTTGAATGAAAAAGTTTTTGGTGAAACGCTCCAAAATTCCGGAATATCCAAAGCTACATTTCCTTCTAAATTTTCTTTCAAAGATTTTACCTTAACAATAATTTTTTGGGCATCATCGTTGGCAAAAATATAGGCGTTTTCACCAAAAGAAGCTGAAACTTCAGGCAGTATTTCAAAAGGTTTATAAACTTCTCCCTTTACGGGATCATTATATTTATAAATCACATTTTTTAGAATTGGAATTATGAATCCGTTAAAATTAACTTTAAAATTAGCAAGAATAACTCGTGGCGTTTCCGGCAAACCAATTAAATTTTTATCAGTAACCCGGTACATTCCTATACTTCCTTTTTCCCGAAGCCAATAAGGCGAAGTTTGCTTAATTTCCGAAGGAATTTCAATGGATAAAGAAAGAGAATTCACCATATTTTGTTTTAAGGAAACCAAGGAATCAATTTGTACGTTTAACGGTAAAATTTCTACTGATTCCAAAGAAACAGGATAATTGCTTCTATTGACAGCTTCAATTTTTAGTGTATTTTTTGAATTTGAGGTTGTAGAAGAATTATTTGCGGTAACCTCTAAATACAAACCGGCACAAGCCGCAATAATTTCTTTGATTTCATTAGATTTCAATTGTTTCCAATGTTCATCTTTCAATTGCTGTATTAATTTATAGGCTTCAATTAAACCAGGAATACTTGCGGCCGGTTTTTTAAAATTATAATCGGCTTCAACTTTTTGTAAAACTTCCCCAATTTCTTTTCCGCCTTCCACACGGTTCCAGGAAGTGTCAATGCCGTCAAAAACATTTTTATTGATTGGAAATTCTCCTTTCAAAAATTCTAAATACTCCGTTTCAGTTCCTCTTGATCCCGTGCTGCCAAAACCTTGTGATTGGTGTCGGCTTCGGCTTAAAGAAGCTATCTCGCTATTTGACAATCCTTTATTTACATAAAAAGAACCGATTTCAAAACTTAACAGATTTGTTTTATCTGCTTTGTTAAAATTTTCTTCACTGCCGTAAAACCACCAAGAAGTATTAAAAAGCAATCGTTTTGGCTGCCAAATTTCATCATTTTGTAAATGCGTCTTGTACATTTTATCTGAAGCCCGATCAAAAGCTTCAACGCTTAATATGGCTGAAGAAGTATGATGCCCGTGGGTTGTGCCCGGCGTTCTGTGGTTAAACCTATTGATAATCACATCGGGTTTTAATTTTCTTATGGTCGCAACCACATCATTTAAAACGGCTGCTTTATTCCACATCGTCAGCGTTTCATCGGGATGTTTTGAGTAGCCAAAATCGTTGGCACGCGTAAAAAATTGTTCGCCGCCGTCTATGCGTCTTGCCGCCAATAATTCCTGGGTTCTAATTACGCCCAACAATTCTCCAAGTTCGGAGCCTATTAAATTTTGTCCGCCATCACCTCTAGTAATGCTTAAATAACCGGTTCGCGCTTTTACATCATTGGCAAAATAGGAGATTAATCGGGTGTTTTCATCGTCGGGATGCGCAGCGATATATAAAACCGTACCTAAAAAATTAAGTTTTTGAATGGATTCATAAATTTCGCCTGAAGTTGGCTTTTTGGGCGCTTGCGCAAAAGTTACGGCAATGCAAAAAACGGTTAAAAATAAAGCTGAAAGTATTTTTTTCATCTGTTTAAATTTTATTTTTTAGAAATAACAGATGCTGTCCGCCATTAATCATTCCATTATGTGTCAAAATTTGATATGCTCGTTTCATTTAAAATTTGATTTTTTAGTAGTTAAACAAATATAAAATTAAATTTAAGATCTTCCCTTTTTTTATAAGTGTATTAACATAATTGTAACTTATAAAGTTTAAAGTTAAGCATAGGCAATGGCAATGGGCAATGGGCAATGGCAATGGGTAATGGGCAATAGGCCATAGGCAATAGTGAAAAATTTGAAAGTTTAAGTTAGATATTAGAAGTTGAAAGTTAAGAATAGGCAAAGGGCAATAGCGAAAAGTTTGAAAGATGAGATTCTCAATTTAAATTTTTAACGTAAGCCGCGTTTGGGACTGAACGGCATGTTTGAGCTCTTTTTTAGTTGCTTTTCGCAACTAAAAAAAGCGAGTAGTGAAAGCCCGCCTGCTTTTTAGCAGGAACGCCCAAAATAATATTTTTATGATTTTTTTTACATTTAGACCATTTAATTCTCTCTATTTAAGTTTAAATTTGTGTTATATTTTATTGTAATAACGTGTTAATAAAAATTCTTTTAAAAACAACTTATTTAGAATATATTTGTAAATCATTCCATTAAAATAATCATAAATGAAATTTATAGTATCAAGTGGTCAATTATTAAAACAACTTCAAGTATTAGGAGGTGTTATCAATAGCAACAACACATTACCAATTTTAGATAATTTCTTATTCGAACTAAAAGAAAACGAATTAAAAATATCTGCTTCGGATCTGGAAACAATTATGAGCACCATAATTGAAGTGGAGTCTGAATCTGAAGGATCTGTGGCAATTTCCGCACGATTATTACTGGATACTTTAAAAACATTTCCAAACCAGCCTTTAACTTTTAAGACCGAGGAAAATAATACCGTTGAAATTAGCTCGAGCCACGGTAAATATGATATGGCTTATTTTGACGGCAATGAGTTCCCAAAAGCGGTAACGCTTGAGTCGCCAAGCAGCACTACAATTCCGGGAGACGTGTTGGCCACAGCGATTTCAAAAACAATATTTGCCGCAGGAAACGATGATTTAAGACCTGTGATGAGCGGTGTATTTTTTCAGTTTAATTCAGAAAGTTTAACTTTTGTGGCAACAGACGCTCATAAATTGGTTAAATATTCAAGAACAGATGTTACTGCAAAAGACACTGCGGAATTTATTATGCCTAAAAAACCGCTAAACTTATTGAAGGGAATTTTAGCAGGTTCAAATAGTGACGTAACTATAGAATATAACGATTCAAACGCGAAATTTATATTTGATAATGTGGTTTTGGTTTGCCGATTGATTGATGGAAAATACCCAAATTATGAAGCTGTTATTCCGAAAGAAAATCCGAATAAATTGACTGTTGACAGAGGCACTTTTTTAAATTCAGTAAAACGTGTGTCTATTTTCTCAAGTAAAACAACCCACCAAATTCGATTGAAAATGGCAGGAACCGAATTAAATATTTCTGCGGAAGATATTGATTACTCAAACAAAGCTGAAGAACGTTTGGCTTGCGATTACCAAGGTGATGATATGCAAATTGGATTCAATTCCCGTTTTTTAACTGAAATGTTGAGCAATTTAAATTCCAATGAAGTGTTAATTGAAATGTCGTTGCCAAACAGAGCCGGGATTTTAACGCCTATAGACGGTATTGAAGACGGCGAATTTATCACAATGCTAGTGATGCCGGTCATGTTGAATAACTAAAGCATTTTTTTAATAGAAAACATTATAAATCCGCTATTCGCGGATTTTTTTGTATCATTGTTTTAAATTTATTTTATGAATTTCCTGGCGCATTTATACCTTTCCAAAAACAATAAAAATATTTTAATAGGCAATTTTATCGCTGATGCCGTGAAAGGAAAAAAACACGAAAATTATCCAAAAGAAATTCAATCAGGTATTCTATTGCACAGAGCAATAGACTATTTTACGGACACACATCCAATTGCAAGAAAAAGCAAAAGACGCCTGCACGAACGTTACGACCATTATGACGGCGTAATTATTGATATTTTATACGACCATTATTTAGCTAAAAACTGGCGCCATTATTCTGAAATTCCATTAGACATTTATGCCAATAGTGTCTATACATTTTTTCAGGCCAATATTGGAATATTTCCTGCTAAAATTCAAAAATTACTTCCATATATGATAGAATATAATTGGCTGGTTAGTTACGCTTCTCTTGAAGGCATTGAAAAAGTGCTGATTGGAATGAATAAACGAACAAAAGGGGTTTCAAAAATGGATATGGCTATTGGAGATTTGGTGCAACATTACGAAGAATTTGAATCGGATTTCACCGTTTTTTTTAAGGATTTAATACAATTTACAGAAGAAAAAACAATCATATTATTATCTAAATGAAAAAATTAATCCCACTAATTGCATTTGTGTTTCTTTTTACGCAATGCAAAAAAAACACCTCAGAAACTGCCCAAAACAATAAAATTATCGGATTTATTGCCGACAGTGCCATGGTCGTCAGCGCCCGTGAAGAAGCTTCAAAAATTGGCGTGGCCATATTAAAAAAAGGCGGAAATGCTTTTGACGCGATGATTGCAACTGAGCTGTCTTTGGCGGTGGCCTATCCTTTTGCGGGAAATATTGGCGGTGGTGGATTTATGGTTTACAGAACTAATGACGGTAAAACCGGCGCCTTGGATTATAGAGAAAAAGCACCGCTTGCCGCTTCAAAAAATATGTATCTATACGAAAACGGCAATATTATAGAAGGAAAAAGTACTTTGGGTGCTATGGCTGTTGGCGTTCCCGGAACGGTTGACGGATTGTTTAAAGTTCATGAAAAATTTGGCAGTCTGCCTTTTTCAGAATTAATTCAGCCGGCTATTGATTTGGCCAACAAAGGCGTTGTGGTCACTAAAAAACAAGCTGAACGCCTGGCAAAATACAAACATTATTTTTCCGAAGTGAATGATACCATCATTGTTTTGGATTATGATTGGAAAGAAGGAGATACCATTAAATATGTGAGACTGGCCAAAACGTTGGAAAGAATAAGAGCCCATGGAAGAGATGGTTTTTATAAAGGAGAAACTGCTGAAATGTTGGTGAATTATGTTCAAAAATTAGGAGGAATTATTACCAAAGAAGATTTGTCCAACTACGAGGCAAAATGGCGAAATGCCATAGAATTTAAATATAAAGATTTGAAAATTATTGCGATGTCACCTCCATCAAGCGGCGGAATTTGCAATGCACAGATTTTTAAAGCGATTGAACCTTTTGATATTGCATCTTACGGACATAATTCATTGAAATCCATTCAATTATTAACTGAAGCAGAAAGACGCGCTTATGCCGACAGATCCTATTATTTGGGAGATCCCGATTTCGTGAATATTCCGATTGACACCTTAATCTCTTCTAACTATGTAAAAAATAGAATGGCAAATTTTTCATGGGACCATGCAACGCCTTCTTCAACTTTAAAACACGGAAATATAGTTGGTTATGAAAGTGATGAAACAACCCACTATTCTATTGTAGATAAATATGGAAATTCCATTTCAGCAACCACCACTCTAAATGGCGCTTATGGATCAAAAGTATATGTTTCTGAAGGCGGATTCTTTTTAAATAATGAAATGGACGATTTCAGTTCAAAACCAGGAATGCCTAATATGTTCGGATTGATAGGTGCAGAAGCGAATTCTATTGCGCCGGGGAAACGCATGTTAAGTTCTATGACACCAACAATTGTTGAAAAAAACAACCAATTTTATATGTCTGTTGGTTCACCGGGAGGTTCAACCATCATAACTTCTGTGTTACAAACCATTTTAAATGTTTATGAATTTCAATTGGGCATGCAAGAAGCCGTAAACGCTCCAAGATTTCATCACCAATGGCTTCCGGATGTGATTACGATGGAACCGAAAGGTTTTGACAGTTTGCTGGTAAATCAATTACAGGAAAAAGGCTATCAAATTAAACAGGAAAATTCCGTAATTTTGGGTAAAGTTGATGCTGTTTTACGTTTGCCCAACGGAAAATTGGAAGGTGGCGCTGATTATAGAGGCGATGATAAAGCGGCGGGATTTTAGCCCCCTAACCCCCAAAGGGGGAATTGACAATTGATAAAAATGAAAATATAAAGTTCGTTGAATAATACGATTCAACAGTTAAACGATTAAAAAATAAAAAAAATGAATTCCAATACAATAACCAACGGAGTTTTAAAAGCGATTGCCATTATTGCAGGCGTGTTATCGCTGCTTTACTTTTTGTATGAAATACAGTCCGTTATCGTATATATCGCAATTTCAATCGTTGTTGCATTAATTGGAAGCCCAATTATTCGCTTTTTAAAACGAAGGCTGAAATTCCCTAATTCTGTGGCCGTTATCACAACTATGTTATTTTTTTTAGGAATCCTAACAGGAATAATAAGTATGTTTATTCCGCTAATCATTAAACAAGGCGAAAACTTATCGTTGTTAAATATTGAACAACTTCAAACCAATATTGAACAATTATTAATTCAGATAAATGATTACTTTTTATCCTATAATATCAATATTTTAAATGAATTAAAAAATGTGGATTTGATTAAATTGAAAAATGTAAAGGCTATTCCAGATTTATTAAATGCAGTTATTGGAACCATCGGAAACTTGAGTGTAGGATTATTTTCTGTAATTTTTATCACTTTCTTTTTAATGAAAGACTCTCACATCATAGAAAATTCCGTGTATGCTTTGGTCAACGACAAAAGCGAACCAAAAATTAGAAACGCTTTAATGTCAATCAATCATTTATTGTCAAGATATTTTATAGGTTTGGTGCTTCAAATTTTAATAATATTTACAATATATTTTATTTTTTTGGCAATATTTGGTGTTGAAAACGCCATAGTAATATCGTTTTTATGTGCCTTGTTAAATTTAATTCCCTATGTAGGTCCGTTAATTGGAGGCTTTCTTTTGATGTTTTTAACAATGAGCAGTAACCTGGGACAAGATTTTCAAACCGAAATATTACCCACTACCATTTATGTTATGATTGGTTACCTTGTTGCACAGTTAATTGATAATTTTATCAGTCAACCTGTTATATTTTCAAAAAGTGTAAAATCTCATCCTTTAGAAATATTTTTAGTGATTATCATTGGCGGAATTTTATTTGGCATTACGGGAATGATCGTTGCCGTTCCGACTTACACGGCAATAAAAGTAATTTTAAAAGAATTTTTAGCTGACAATAAAATTGTAAAATCACTTACCAAGGATTTATAAATGGCGACTTACATAGCCCTTTTAAGAGGCATCAATGTTTCTGGCAGAAATACCATAAAAATGATTGATTTAAAGCAGCTTTTTATTGAATTGGGTTATAGAAAGGTAACTTCTTATATACAAAGCGGCAATATGATTTTTGATTCAAACATAACTGAACAATCTGAAATCGAGCAACAAATTAAAAATGCGATAAACCAAACTTTTGGTTATTCAGTTCATGTATTGGTTTTAAGCAAAAAATATTTAGCAGCAATTTTTAAGTCCAATCCGTTTATTCAAAAAACAAATATTGATACTTCAAAACTTCATGTTACGTTATTAAGTGATGAACCTTTTTCGGAAGGAATCGAACAAATTAAGGAATTGAGTACAAATCAGGATGCATTCGAGATCATTGATATATGCATTTATTTATATTGTCCTAATGGCTATGGAAATATCAAACTTAACAATATTTTATTTGAAAGAAAATTAAAATCTTCTGCAACTACAAGAAACTGGAATACCATTTCAAAATTAAGGGAACTTTGCAATTCTTAAACAAACAAGCAATTGAATAACAATATTTTAAATAAGGACGTTCAACAATTTATCAATGATCATTTAAAATCGGATGTAACAAAACTGATATTGAAAGGCAGTCCGTTTGAATGTGTTTCCATTCCGGAAATTGCAGAACAAATATTGGCGAAAAACAGCTGTGAAAAAAAATTGCCAACATGGTTTAATTCGGAAAAAATTTATTATCCGAACAAACTTAATATTGAACAGACTTCTTCGGAAATTACTGCTAAATATAAATCTGATTTGGTCTCAAGAAAAAAATTGGTCGACATTACGGGCGGATTTGGAGTTGACACTTATTTTTTTTCACAAAAAGTTAAAGATATAACACATTGTGAAATTAATAGCGAATTATCAACCATTGTTTCCCATAATTTCAAACAATTAAAGGTAAAAAATATCACCACACTTCTTTGCGACGGAATCGAATTTTTGGCAAAAAACCAAGAGAAATTTGATTGGATTTACGCCGATCCTTCCAGGCGAAACGATGCCAAAGGAAAAGTTTTTTTGTTGGCGGACTGTTTGCCGAATATTCCTAAAAACCTGGATTTATTTTTTCAAAAAACGGATAATATCCTACTTAAAGTATCTCCCATTTTAGACATTACAAGTGCCGTAAGTGAATTACAATTTATAAAAGAAATTCATGTGGTTGCTGTTGACAATGAAGTCAAGGAACTGCTGTTTTTATTGGAGAAAAATTACACAAAAAACATTCAGGTTAAAACCATCAACATAGCCAAAACCATTACCCAAAAATTTGACTTTAATTTAAACGAAAATTCAAACGCCACCTTTTCCGAGCCTAAAAAATATGTATATGAGCCAAATACCGCCATCTTAAAATCCGGAGCCTTTTTGCAGGTTTCAGAAAAATTGAATATCGCTAAATTACACCATAACAGTCATTTATACACATCCAATCATTTAATGGATTTTCCCGGAAGGAGATTCGAAATAAAACACTGCATTTCCTACAACAAAAAGCAATTACTGCAATTAATTCCTTCAAAAAAGGCCAATATTGCCACACGAAATTTCCCAGAAACGGTTGCTCAAATTCGAAAAAAAACCGGATTAAAAGATGGAGGAAATCAATACCTGTTTTTCACAACCGATTTTAACAATAAGCATGTGGTGCTCATTTGTGTAAAAGCATAAAAGTTTTTATACCAATTGAATTTTTAAATGTTGTATTAAAAATTTGAATTATTTTTAGTTCAGTTTAGAAATAAAGTTTAAGCATAGCCTAAGCTACGGTTTCAATTTATGACGACAAATGGGCTAAAAAGAAACAAATTTTATGGGAAATTTGAATGTTTAATTGGTATTAGCAAACATCATTAAAATTTAGTATTTTTAGCCTTTATACACAATAAAATGGCAAATAAAAATATACGTTCGTTATCGTCAAGAAAGGAATTAGACGATAATTTGTTCGAAAATATCGCAGATTTATCGCATAAAAATGCACCAAAGTCCGAATTTCAGGAACTGGCAAAACGTTTTATGATTGATGATTCTGTGATTGCAGGCACCTCCTCTTTTTATGATTTCACAAGAGAAAGCAATCGGAACAAAAAAATCCATGTGTGCAGCGGGACAGCTTGTATGGTTGCAAACACCCAAAATAAACTTCATGAAAATTTAGAAAATCATTTTGACAAAGATGAAATTGGTCACGCAGCCTGCGTTGGTCGTTGCCACACCAACAATGCGTTTATGTATCATGACAATACTTATTCTGTACACAATGAAAAGGAACTCATTTCAATTATCGACCATAAAAAACATCAAGAAAACAAATACAATATTGGCTGTAATACCACCCCAATTTTAACAGCTGAAATTAAAGATATTACCGCGTTTTATAAACTGGCGGAGGTTTATAAAAACGATCAGCAACAGGTAATTCAGGAAATAAAAACTTCCAATTTACGAGGTCGCGGCGGTGCCGGATTTCCATTTTGGTTTAAGTTAGATGCCGTTAATAAAGAAACAAACTCCCAAAAATATATAGTTTGCAATGCCGATGAAGGAGATCCCGGCGCTTATTCGGATATGTATTTAATGGAACATCAGCCACATAAAGTACTTTTCGGAATGTATTTATCCGGTTTAACCGTTGGCGCAAATACAGCTGTATTATACATTCGAGGAGAATATCCGGATTCCCTCAGAGTTGTGGATGAAGCAATTTCAACCTTAAAAGAAAAAAACCTGATTGGCGATTTTAAATTCAAAATTATTCGCGGACAAGGTTCTTATGTTTGTGGCGAGGAAACCGCCTTATTAAATTCTATTGAAGGTTTGCGTCCGGAAGTTCGCGTTCGTCCGCCATATCCCGCGCAATATGGTTTGTATGGCAAACCAACGGTATTGAGCAATGTAGAAACGTTTGCAAACATTCATTGGATTTTAGAAAATGGCGGTGCGGCATATTCGGCATTGGGAACAAAACAATCCACCGGAACCAAATTGGTTTCATTGGACAGCTTTTTTAACACTCCCGGAATGTATGAAATTGAAATGGGAACGCCATTAAAAACCATATTTGAGGAATTCGGGAATGGACTTAATTCGAAAATAAAAGCATTTCAAATTGGCGGACCTTTGGGTGGAATTGTTCCTTTTGATAAAATTAAAGATTTAGCGCTGGATTTTGAATCGTTGAATAGTCATGGATTTTTATTGGGCCATGCAAGCGTTGTTTCCATCCCAAATGATTTTCCAATGATTCAGTTTTTAGAACATTTGATGGAATTTACTTCTGATGAATCCTGCGGAAAATGTTATCCGTGCAGAATTGGTTCTTTTAGAGGTATGGAAATGCTTCAAAAAGCACAACATGAAAATTATAAAATTGACCGTCAGTTATTTAATGATTTATTGGAAACCCTTGAAATAGGATCTCTTTGCGCATTGGGTGGCGGCATTCCGCTGCCTGTAAAAAATGCATTGCAGTATTTTGAGCAGGAGTTGAATCAGTACTTTAAATAAACATTAACCGCAAGGGCGCAAAGAATTACACTATGAACGCAAAAAAATTATAATGTCGGAAAACGAAATATCAAAGATTATTTTTGATGGTGCTTTAAAAGTACACAAAGTTTTGGGACCGGGTTTGTAAGAAAGTGCTTATGAAGAATGTTTATTTTATGAATTACAAAAAAGCGGTTTAAATATTCAAAAACAAAAAGCCTTACCGCGTTATTTATGAAGAAGTTAAATTAGAAATTGGATATAGAATCGACATCATAGTAGAAAATAAGGTTATTATAGAAATTAAGGCTGTTGAAGCCTTAAACGATGTTCATTTAGCGCAATTATTAACCTATTTGAAATTATCTGATTGCAAATTGGGACTGTTGATTAATTTTAATGTTTCATTAATTAAAAACAGAATCAGAAGAGTAGTAAACAACTTATAGCGAACTTTGCAAAACTTTGCGCCCTTTGCGGTTAAAAAAACACCTACAAATGAAAGCATATATAAACAACACAGCATACGAATTCAATCAAGGGGAAACCATGTTGGAATTTGTCAGAAGAATTGAAAATGATACATATGCCATTCCAACGATGTGCCAGGATGACCGATTGGAAAATTTTGGTTCGTGCAGGGTTTGTTCAGTAGATGTGGCACGTGAAAAAGACGGATTAACCAAAACAATGGCTTCTTGCCACACCCCTATTTCTGAAGGACTGTACATTTATCCCAACACAGAAAAAATAAAACGCCTTCGCAAAAATATTGTTGAATTGGTGTTAACCGATTATCCTTCAGATAAAATATTCCCTTCCGCAGGAAAAAAAGCAACACCATTTCAAGAAACTATTGCACAAATTGGGATTCCGAATATCCGCTATCCTCAAGGCAGGACTCATTTAGACATTCAGCCAGACAGATCGCATCCTTATATAAAATCAGATTTATCGCAATGCATCAATTGTTTTAGATGTGTAAGAGCTTGCGAAGAAATTCAGGGAGAAATGATTTTGGGAATGTCGGGTCGCGGATTTGCAACCAACATTATCAAAGGTTTCGACACCACTTTTAACGAATCGGCCTGCGTATCTTGCGGCGCCTGCGTTCAAACTTGTCCGACCGAAGCTTTAACTGATAAATTCGAAACAAAAACCTTAATTCCAGATAAAACCGTCCGCACTACATGCACTTATTGCGGTGTTGGCTGTCAGTTAGAAGTTGCCGTTATCGATGGAAAAATAAAAGGAATTCAAGCTCCGGAAACTGCCGAGGTAAATCAGGGACATACCTGTTTAAAAGGTCGTTTTGCCTTTCAGTTTTATGATCATCCCGACAGGTTACGAGAACCGATGATTAAGAGAAACGGTAAATTTGAAGTGGTGACCTGGGACGAAGCCTATGATTTTATTGCTACAAAATTAACTGACATCAAAAATAAATATGGTGCAGATGCCATTGGCGGAATTTCTTCCTCAAGAGCCACCAATGAAGAGAATTATTTAATGCAAAAAATGATTCGTGTAGCAGTTGGAACCAATAATATTGATGGCTGCGCACGTGTTTGCCACGCACCTACTGCTTTCGGAATGCAAAAATCATTTGGAACCGGAGCCGCCACAAATTCAATAGAAGATTTAAAACAAACCGATGCTATTTTTCTTTTTGGGGCAAATCCAGTAAAAGGACATCCGGTAACGGGCGCTAAAATTAAGCAGGCTTTTATGAAAGGCGTTACTTCCATCGTTGTCGATCCAATCAGAACGAGTCTAGCAGATTTGGCTACTTATTTTCTTCAAATCAGACCAGGAACCAATGTTGCCATTTTAAATATGATGGGACATTATATCATTAAAGAGGAATTGGTAAATCAAGCTTTTATTGAGACACATACCGAAAAATATGCAGCGTTTAAAAGCCATGTGGAACACCTTGATATGAATGAACTGGAAAAACTTACGGGAGTTTCTAAAGATTTGGTTAGAGATGCTGCGATTGCATATGCTTCCGCAAATAAAGCGATGGAGTTTCATGGTTTGGGGGTAACGGAGCATTTTCAAGGAAGTAAAACGGTTATGTTGCTGTCTAATTTGGCTATGATGACAGGAAATGTTGGCCGCAAAGGTGTTGGTTTAAATCCGTTGCGCGGACAAAATAATGTACAGGGTTCAGCAGATATGGGCGTACAACCGCACCAGGGAGCCGGTTATATGGACGTCAGCAAACCAGCTATTCAACAATATTATGCACAAAAATACGGGATTGAAAAAATGCCTAAAAATACGGGATTGAAAATTCCTGAAATGCTTGATGCCGCAATTAGCGGAAAAATTAAAGCGCTTTATATTGTTGGCGAAGACACGATTATGACTGATCCAAACTCTTACCACAGCATTAAAGCTTTCGAAAAACTAGAATTGATTGTGGTTCAGGAATTATTTATGACGGCAACTTCCGAAATGGCTGATGTGGTGCTGCCGGCTTCCTCCTATTTTGAAAAAAACGGAACTTTTACCAATGGTGAACGCCGTGTGCAACGTGTAAATAAAGTTATTGAACCTATAGGAAATACGAAACCGGACGGACAAATAATTATCGACATGATGAGCAGATTGGGATACAATCAACCAACTGGCTTGACCTATGATGCCGCAAAAGTTATTGAAGAAATTGCCGATGTGATTCCTTTTATGAAAGGACTGACCTGGGACAGGTTGGGTGAAAACGGCTTGCAATGGCCTATTAACGAAGATGGAACCGATACTAAAATGCTTCATATTAATGGAGATTTTAAAAAGGGAATTGGCACTTTTCATCATTTCGATTTTGAGGAATCACCGGAAATTGTTTCACATGGAAATACCTATCCTTTTATTTTAACTACCGGAAGAGAACTGGAACATTACAATTCCGGCACTATGACGCGTAGAACGGACAACCAGCTCATCTTAAACAAGGATATTTTAGAAGTGCATCCGAAAGACGCTTTGGCTAAAGGGATTAAAGATGAAGAAATGGTTAGGTTATTTTCTGACAGGGGAAGTGTTAACATACCTATAAAGTACGCTAAAACAGTTAAAAGAGGCGTTTTAAGAACGACTTTCCACCAACCTGAAGTATTTATCAATTTAATCACAGGAAGCGTTGGAGACAAAGAAACAATGACTCCCGAATACAAAGTGGTTGCCGTAGATTTTGAAAAAATGTAAATTAAGGGATTAGGCAATAGGCAAAAGGGATTTTTGATTTGCGATTTATGATAATATATTTACCATGTTAAAATAAGAATTCCTTTTTTTAGACTTACGGCATTAGTCCGCGGTCTTCCAACTTTTAACTTTAAAACTTTTCAACTTATAATAAATGCAAATATTAAACTACGAAGGTTTACAACTTACAAACGGAGTTCCTCAAAAAGTAACTGATGCTTTGGTGGTTGAGGCTGCTTTGCAAATAAACATCAATACAGAACCCTACACGGTGGTCATGCGAACGCCAGGAGATGATTTTGAGCTTATAAGAGGATTGTTGTATGCAGAAGATATTTATAAAGGAAAAGAAAATTTAACCATTGATGTTGTTGAAAAACGTGACAATGGATTTTCGATACTAAACGCCTCCATCCAAAAAAAGAATCTTGGAAAAGGATATTTAAACAAGCGCACCCTGCTATCAGTTTCCTCATGTGGCATTTGCGGAAAACAAAAATTGGAAGACATTAATTATAGCGGCGCCAAATTAAAAAACAACCACGATTTCGACAGCACCAGATTAGAAGACATGTTTGTTGAAATGAAATTGAAACAAGAAACTTTTGAAATCTCAGGTGGTTCTCACGCTGCAGCCATTTTTAATAAAAATTATGAAATTATTTCTTTAAAGGAAGATATTGGAAGGCATAATGCAGTAGATAAAGTGGTTGGCGAATTGTTAAATTCAGATCAATTGAAGGAATCTTTTGTGATGCTTGTAAGCGGCCGGGTTTCTTATGAAATTATTTCAAAAGCATTTATTGCTAAAATCCCCATTGTGGTAGCGGTTTCTGCCTGTTCTACTTTAGCAGTCGATTTCGCGAAAGAATTTGGTATATGTCTTATTGGATTTTCACGTGGGAATAAAGGGACTATATATGCTGAATAAGTTGGAAAGTTTAAAAAGAGAGGAGAGATAAATTAACTAAAGTCAAAATACCAAAATACCAACAATCCATAATACTAAAAAGTTTAACCGCAACGGGCGCAAAGCTTTACCCAAAGGACGCCAAGCATTCAGAATTCAAATTTTTACGCTTACTCCCATTTAACAATCTAAAATACCAACAATCGAAAATACTAATAATCCAAAAACACAACAAAATACACGATTTTATAAACAAATGACATCTTTTTAATAATATTTCGTATTTTATTTTGGATATTTAGAATATTATATTTACATTTGTCCCGTAAGAGCGTCCCTAAGATTGCAAATTTTTACGGAGAGGGTTTGCAATTAATTGATTTTCGAGATAAAAATACCCGTTTTTATCGCTTAAAAATCAATTTTAGCTTTTAAAATCTCCAAAATAGAAGTTTTATTTGGTAAAATTTAAAAGTATTTTAACTTTTTTATCTTTAGGCAGAAGCCTTGTGAAATAAGAAAAAAATAGCTTTTCGAACCCCTTTTTTCTAAAAAATTTTAGAAATAAAGCGGGATATTTTTGTTTGTATGTGAGATTTTTATATATTTGATGTTCTTACTAATCATTTAATTCTTACTAAAAATGAAAAAATTAAAATTAATTTTCGGATTGCTACTTGTAGCAGGTTTTATAGCTATAACAGTTTTAAGCTACACATCAAA
>NZ_JBFFKM010000044.1:0-21578 GCF_041555395.1 Lutibacter sp.
AAAATCCATTTCATTCTAAAAACACTCATAAGTCAAATATAAATTTAATTATTAATTTTTGGGTTCTATGGCACCTAAACTAGGGTTACCTTTAATGGGGTTTCCTAAAATATCCTTTTTAAGCTTTAAAGATTGTAACAATCCAATGTTATCATTGGGTAGTGGCGAAATAAAAATACCTTTATTTTTAAATAAACTAAAATTTTTAGGTATATAATCCTTCTCATCAATGCCTCCAGCATTAGCAAATTCAGGATTTCCAATGACAGGCTTGCTATCCGACACTATCCTAAAAAGTGTGTAAACATAATTCTCGGGGTTCAATTTTTTACGGTTGAACCCTTTTTTCAATTATAGTAACATCAGATGAATGCCATGTAATCCCACAACAACTTCAAATCGTTTTACAGCCGGAATAATTTATTAATTATAGGTTTTCCTGATTATAAAGATTTTAATTTATTTCTTCTTTCCTCAAATTCCTCAGTGCTTATTTCCCCATTGGCATACCTTCTTTTTAAAATATCCAAAGGCGATTCCCTTTCCATATTCTTATTTTGCTTGTCAAAAAATTTATTGTTTCTTAACAAAGCCAAAATAAATACAATAGCCAAAATAAATATTGGCAACCAAAATATCCACATCATATGCATTCCCCAGTCATTATTATGAAACATATTTTAAAATTTACACAGGTTATTATTTGTTTTTCATTATTCCTTTGTGCTGTGGGCAAATAGTTGCAGTACCATCGTCATTCATCATTTCCCCATTCATCATACTTCCTGCTTTACCCATATTTTGAATCATATTCATCATATGGTTGTTTCGCATCATCATATTCCCCATCATTGTGCACATTGTTGAATCATTTTCCATCATCCCAAACATAGTACTCATCATCATTGGGTTATTGTCCATCATTTTACGCATCATTTCATCGTTGCTTCTCATCATTTGAACTGTACTGTCATTTTTCATCATATAGTTCATCATTTCACTCATCATATCACTACTATTGCTTATCGTCATCATAATTTCTTCTCGTTTTTCTTTATCCTTTAACACCTCTTCTGAAGTTTGTCCCGTTCCTTGGCCAGTGCATCCAGTTATTGTGGTTATCAAAAGGATAACACCTATTCTTTTTAATGTTAGCTGTAAATTTTTCATGCTCATTGATTTTAAGATTAATATTTATGTATAATATTATGAATCAATAATCTAGTGTACAATGATTTAAGTCAATTTATCAAATGATATAAATCATTTATTGAAAGCTTCAAGTTAGTGGTAAATTGGCATAAATTGCTGGACGGAATTTCGTTGAGATTTATGAAATGAAAATGAAAGATCTCATTACCTAAATGAAAAGGTTAATTATTTTTAATAAGGGCAATTATTTTGGAAATGATATATCATAAAAAGTGTGTAAACATAATTCTCGGGGTTCAATTTTTTACGGTTGAACCCTTTTTTCAAATATAGTAATAAATTGATTTAAAATCAATCCCCAGTTTCTTATAGGCAAAGCCCATTTTTTTGTAACTTCATTTAGGGCTAAATACACGGATTTTTTAACGGCCTCATCTGTTGGAAAAGAGAGCTTATTTTTGGTGTATTTTCTTATTTTTCCGTTGAGATTTTCGATAAGGTTTGTGGTATAAATTATCGTTCTGATTTCAACAGGAAAATCCAAAAACATAGTTAGTTCATCCCAGTTTTTATACCAAGAATCAACTGCATAGGAATACTTAGCGTTCCATTTAAATTTAAAATCTTCAAGGGCAGCACTAGCAGCTTCTCTGTTTGGAGCGGTATAAATGTATTTCATGTCATTAGCAAACTCCTTTTTATCTTTCCATACCACATATCTTGCGGAGTTCCTAATTTGATGCACTACACAAATTTGTCGGTCAGAGTTTGGAAAAACGTTGCTGATAGTATCTGTAAAACCATTTAGGTTGTCGGTTACTGTTATTAAAATATCAGCAACACCTCTGGTTTTTAATGGTTTTATTTGGCATTTGATGGAATTAAAAAATCCTATAAACATATAATTTATAGGACTTTGTAAAAAAATGAAGCATTTTTCGCAGAGAGGAAGGGATTCGAACCCTCGATACGTTGCCGTATACACGCTTTCCAAGCGTGCGCCATCGACCACTCGGCCACCTCTCTAAATTGTTAATTCCCTAAATACATTTCAATTAAACCTTTTGGGGTTTCAACGATAATTTTTTTATTTTCTCTGTCCACTTTTTTAATGAAATGGTCAATCATTGGAATAAAAACTTCCGTTCCATTTGAGTTGACTTCAAACAATGGTTGAGCCGTTGAATCATTAATGCCGGTGATAACACCAACATAGCCATAATTGACATCTTCCATATCGAAATCAATAATTTCGTGAAAGTAGAATTTATTTCCTGTAAGTTTTGGTAAAAACTCCATTGGCAAATACAATTCTGATCCTAAAATTGCATCAGCATCACCTTCGCTCTCCACATCTTCAAACCTAACCCGCAGTTGATTTCCTTTTTGCAATATACTGTCAACAATAAAAAATGGAACCAGGTCATTGCCTAAAGCAACAAATACTGATTCCAAATCTTGATATAGTTCAGGTTCGTCTGTGTCTAACTTAACAACAACCTCCCCTTTAAAACTGTGTTTTCTAACGATTTTGCCTAAATAAAAACAATCTTCTTTACGCATTATCGCTAAAAATTAATTACTCGGTTTTTCCTTCTTCTGATGCTGCATTTTGTGCATCATCAATAGATTCTGGAGCTACTTCTTCAACTACTTCTTTAGCAGCTTTTTCAGCATCTTTTTTGTCGGCTTCAGCTTTAATTGCAGCATTTTCAGCTTCTTGAGACGCAGCCTTACGATCTTCATTTACTTTTACTTCAGCTTCAAAAGCTTTAGCAATGGCGTCAGTTTGTGCTTTTGCCAAGCTGTCTTTTTTAGCATTAATTTTTCCTGCTTTTTCATCCAACCAAACTTGAAATTTCGCTTCTACTTGTTCTTCAGTTAAAGCTCCTTTTTTAATACCGCCTGTTAAATGATTTTTTAACATAGCGCCTTTATAAGATAAAATCGCTTTTGCAGTGTCTGTTGGTTGTGCTCCGTTTTGCAACCATTTTACAGCTCCGTTAACATCTAAATCGATAGTTGCTGGATTTGTATTAGGATTATAAGTCCCAATTTTTTCTAAATACTTACCATCTCTTTTTGAGCGCACATCTGCAGCTACAATCCAATAGAATGGTTTTCCTTTTTTACCGTGTCTTTGTAATCTAATTTTTACTGGCATATTTTTAAATTTTAAGGTACGAAACCTTGGTTATTAATTAGGGTGGCAAATATAATAAGATTATTCCAAATAACACACTCAATTTCAGCATATTTTAAAGCAACCCTGTAAATCCTAAAAATGCCACTAACAAAAGACCCTAAACCACCAAATTTAGACTAAAAAAAACAAATAAACGGATTGACATTTGGTTTTAAATAAATTCAAATCTAAGGATGCATTTACGATTACTGTACTATTTTATAAATTTCTATATGAAGTCATTTGTCTTTTTGTATTTCCATTAAACATTTAAGAAAAATCGGGAATTGTTAATAAAAAAACGTAAGTTAGGAAGTGTAAAATTTATTAAATTATTACTTTTAAAAACTCATTTATAAGTAAAAAATTCAGCCACATGTTTTTAATTTTTGACACAGAAACCACCGGTTTACCGAAAAATTGGAATGCCCCTTTTACCGACATTGACAATTGGCCAAGATGTGTTCAAATTGCATGGCAACTTCATGATAAGTATGGCGAATTAATAGAACAAAAAGACTTTCTGATTAAACCGGAAGGCTATAATATCCCGTATGATGTTGAGCAAATTCACGGAATTTCAACCCAATTGGCGGAAGAAAAAGGTGAGAATATAGAAACTGTTTTACTGCTTTTTAATGAGGTGCTTGCTAAAGCTACATTTGTGGTTGGCCAAAATGTAAAATTCGACCTAAATATTATGGGTTGTGAATTTCATAGAAAAAAACTGGCGACAAATTTAAATGTTTTGCCGGTATTGGACACCTGCACCGAAACTACGGCAAACTTATGCGAGCTAAAAGGCGGACGGGGCGGAAAATTTAAATACCCGACTTTAACTGAATTGCACCAATATTTATTTGGGGTTTCTTTTGGCGAAGCGCATAATGCAACCGCCGATGTTGAAGCCACCACACGTTGTTTTTTAGAATTAATAAGGAAACAGGTTTTCACAATAGAAGAACTGAAAGTCGCTTCGGATTATTTTGAGACGTTTGAAGCCAAGAACCCTGCTTCAATAGATGTTATCGGTTTAAAACATATCGATTTAAAAAAAGAAAGCAAAAAACTACGGAAAAAAGCAGAAGAAAAGTCTGAAGACATAAAACCCTTTATAGACAGTTCGAAAGTCCTTGAAAATGCAAATTTTGCGCATTTGCATTGTCATTCGCAATTTTCTATTTTACAATCAACAACAAGCGTAAGCAACCTGATTAAGAAGGCAATAAAAGAAAAAATGCCTGCAGTCGCCTTAACGGATACAGGGAATATGATGGGCGCTTTTTACTTTATAAAAGAAGCCAATGATTATAACAAATCCGTTGAAAATTTTAATGAAAATTTAAAAGAAGGCCAAGAAGCCAAACTTCCCATTAAGCCAATTTTAGGCTGTGAATTTTATGTGTGCGAAAATCATACAGACAAAACGCAAAAAGACAATGGCTACCATATTGTTATTTTGGCAAAAAACAAAAACGGCTATCATAACCTTGCCAAAATGTCATCGCTTTCCAACACCCAGGGATTTTATTACATTCCGCGAATTGACAAAAATATTATTGAACAATATAAAGAAGATTTAATTGTGCTTTCGGGAAATTTATTTGGAGAAATACCAAGTAAAATTTTAAATGTTGGCGAAAAACAAGCTGAAGAAGCATTGCTTTGGTGGAAGGAACAATTTGGAGACGATTTTTATTTGGAAGTGATGCGCCACAATCAGGAAAATGAAAATCATGTAAATGAAGTTCTTATTGAATTTTCAAAAAAACATCAAGTAAAATTAGTTGCCACTAACAATACTTATTATACAAATAAGGAGGAGTCAACGGCGCATGACATTTTATTGTGCGTAAAAGATGGCGAAAAATCCTCCACTCCAATAGGAAAAGGAAGAGGTTACAGATACGGTTTAGAAAACAACGAGTACTATTTTAAAAGTCAAGAACAAATGAAAAGTTTGTTCGCCGATTTGCCCGATGCCATTACCAATATACAGGAAATCACAGATAAAGTTGAGATTTATACTTTAGCACGTAACGTGTTACTGCCAAAATTTGCTATTCCCCAGGAATTTATAAATCCGCAAGACGAAATAGATGGAGGCGTTAAAGGAGAAAATGCCTATTTACGTCATCTCACTTTTGAAGGTTCCAAAAAACGATACGGTGAAATACTGGATCCAGAAATTGAAGAGCGATTAAACTTTGAATTGTCGGTTATTGAAAATACAGGCTATCCGGGATATTTTTTAATTGTTTGGGATTTCATTTTAGAAGCCCGTAAAATGGATGTTTCGGTTGGACCGGGGCGTGGTTCTGCGGCAGGTTCTGCAGTCGCTTATTGTTTATGGATAACCAATATCGATCCCATTAAGTATGATTTGCTTTTTGAGCGTTTCTTAAATCCGGACCGGGTATCACTTCCCGATATTGACATCGATTTTGATGATGAAGGCCGTCAAAAAGTAATTGATTTTGTAATTGAAAAATACGGCGCCAGCCAGGTTGCGCAAATTATTACCTATGGCACCATGGCCGCAAAATCTTCCATCAGAGATACAGCGCGTGTACTGGATTTACCCTTATTTGATGCCGATAGAATTGCCAAACTTATTCCACTTGTTAAACTTAAAAATATTTTTGGGGAAGACGAAAAAAGCAAAGCAATCATAAAAGGTTTAAGAACAGAAGAATTAGAAAACGTAAATGAACTTAGAAGAATTGCAGCTGGCGACGACTTAGCTGCCCAAACAATAAATCAGGCACGCGCTTTGGAGGGTTCTGTCAGAAATACAGGAACCCACGCTTGCGGTGTAATCATTACGCCCGAAAATATTACCAATTTAATTCCGGTTGCCACTGCAAAAGATACCGACATGTATGTGACGCAATTCGACAACAATGTTGTGGAAAGTGCAGGTTTGCTGAAAATGGACTTTTTAGGATTAAAAACTTTATCCCTCATTAAAGATACCCTCAAAATCATAAAAGGAAAACACGGTATAGAATTAGTGCCTGACGATTTTCCTTTAGATGATCCCAAAACCTATGAGCTTTTTCAAAGGGGAGAAACTGTAGGAATATTCCAATATGAATCTTTCGGAATGCAAAAGCATTTGAAAGCATTGAAACCTACCCAGTTTGCCGATTTAATTGCCATGAATGCACTTTACCGTCCGGGACCAATGGAATATATTCCTTTGTTTATAATGCGGAAACACGGGGAAGAAGCCATCGCTTATGATTTACCGGTCATGGAGGAAATTCTAAAAGAAACTTATGGCGTTACCGTTTATCAGGAACAGGTGATGTTGCTTTCCCAAAAAATTGCAGGTTTTACAAGAGGTGAAGCCGATATGTTGCGGAAAGCCATGGGGAAAAAGATTCTTGAGTTACTTGTAAAACTAAAGCCAAAATTTATCGAAGGCGGCAAGGCGAACTTCCACCCCGAAATAGTGTTGGAAAAAATATGGAAAGATTGGGAAGCCTTTGCAGAATACGCATTTAACAAATCGCACTCCACTTGTTACGCCTATATTGCTTACCAAACCGCTTACCTAAAAGCAAATTATCCTGCGGAATTTATGGCATCTGTTTTGTCCAACAACATGAACGACATTAAGCAGGTGAGCTTTTTTATGGAGGAATGCAAAAGAGCAGGGATAAACGTATTGGGGCCTGATATTAATGAATCCTTTTACAAATTTGCGGTAAACAAAGAAGGGGCAATTCGATTTGGAATGGGCGCTATTAAAGGAGTTGGCGCATCAGCAGTTGCTGCCATTGTTGAAGAACGCAAAAAAAACCAAAATTACACCTCCATTTTCGATTTAACCAAACGCATCGATTTACGTGCAGCTACCAAAAAAGCTTTTGACGGACTCGCCATGGCCGGCGGATTTGATTCCTTCAAAAATGTGCATCGCGCCCAATATTACCAATTAGACGAAAAAGGCGTTTCATTTATTGAACGTGCCATTCGTTATGGAAGTAAATTCCAGGAAAATAAAAACTCTGCTCAGGTTTCTCTTTTTGGAGAAGCTTCTGAAATTCAATTTCCAGAACCTGAAATTCCACAGGCCCAAAAATGGGGAATGATGTATAAATTATCAAGAGAAAAAGAAATGGTCGGCATTTATATTTCCGGTCATCCGCTTGATGAATTTAGAAATGAAATCGACTATTTCTGCAACTCTACCGTAAGTGTTTTTAAAGAAGATCTTAACAAATATGTAGGTTCCACTATGACTTTTTCAGGAATTTTAACAGATGTACAACATAAGACTTCACAAAACGGAAATGAGTGGGGTTCATTTGTGGTGGTCGACTACAGCGACAGCCACGAATTCAGAATTTTTAAGGAAGATTATTTGAAGTTTAAACCTTTTCTGTTTGAAGATGCGTTCCGTCAAATAAGGGTTTCTGTTACAGCCGGATGGCGGAATAAAGATGGTAAACTTTCAGAACCAAGAGTTAATTTTAACGACATTCAAATTTTACAGGATGTTCTCGAAAAACAAACTAAAAAATTAACCATTAGCCTGGATATTAATAATTTTAATGAGAAAAGGATTAAAGAGGTTCATAAAATTCTGAAAGAAAATGAAGGAACCGTTCCTTTAGATTTTGTGGTTTATGATTTGGCAGAAAACACAAAGTTGAATTTACACAGCAGATCGGTTAAAGTTAAGGTAGACAATGATTTTTTAAAAGTGCTGAAAAATGAAGAAATCCATTTTAAACTCAATTAATTATTGCTGTGCTGGTTGTTAGTTGTTGGTTAATGGTTTTGGCTTTTAAATTTTACTGAAAACTGTAAACCATAAACTTATTGCTGGTAGTTGGTCTCAAGAAGTAAGCTCCCTGAACAACTTTTCTAAATTTTTAATTTTTGTGGTTAAATTCAAGGTTTTTAATCCGTTGTCATGGGCAAAATCAAAAACGGCCGGACGCATATCTTTTGAAGTGTCAAAAGTCAATTCCCAAATAGTATCGTGCACATTATTTACCGATTTTAAATGCGGAATGTTCTCTAAAAACTGTTTTTCAATTTTAAAATCGAATTCAACCTCTATCACCTGTTCTTTATCTTCCGTTAATTCTTTTAATTTTTTATCAGCAATAATTTGTCCGTTGTGAATTAAAATAACCCGATCGCAAACCGCTTCCACTTCCTGTAAAATATGTGTTGAAAAAAGCACGGTTTTGTCTTTTCCAACTTCTTTAATTAAGCTTCTTATTTCGGCCAACTGATTTGGGTCTAAACCTGTAGTTGGCTCATCTAAAATCAGCACTTCCGGATTGTGCAATAAGGCTGCCGCCAAGCCAACACGCTGACGATAACCTTTTGATAGCTGGTTTATTTTTTTATGAGCTTCAGATGTCAATCCAACTTTAACGATTACTTTTTCAATTTCATCCTTCGAAATTTTATGGACAGATGCATTGAACTGCAAATATTCTTTCACATACATGTCCAAGTAAAGCGGATTGTTTTCAGGCAAATAACCCAGGTGTTTTTGAGCTTCAATTTTATGCGTAGAAACATCAAACTTATTGACAAAAACTTCACCTTCAGAAGCATTTATATAACCGGTGATTATTTTCATCATGGTCGATTTTCCGGCACCATTCGGACCTAAAAAACCAACAATCTCTCCTTTTTCTATAGAAAAGCTTACATTGTTCAATGCTTTTTGCGTCCCGTATAATTTGGTTATATTTTTTACTTCAATAGACATATCCTTGAATTTTAACAAAAATACATTTTAATTGTAATTTAGCTCCTATTATAAACGTTGTAAACTACATTTATTTTTTAGACCTTTGAAAGCCCATAATGGGCATTTAAAAATAAATTTTGTCAACACATAATATCTTAGTTTACTTAGTAGAATTAAGGCATTTTAATTATTAAAAACCAACCTAAATGGGCATTTTCAGGGTTATTTTGTGCATTATTTTTCCTCCTTTGGCAGTTATTGACAAAGGTTGCGGCTCATTTATAATCGTTTTTATTTTAACATGTTTGGGTTGGATACCGGGAGTTATTGCAGCTTTAATTATTAATAACAATCCCAATAGATGAAAAAAATAAAACTAATTGACTTAGGCTTAAAAGATTACAAAGAAACCTGGGATTATCAGGAAGTACTTTTTCAAGAAACCATTGACCTGAAAATTGAAAACCGAAAAAACAGCACCAATTATAAAACGCCAAATTATTTTTTGTTTGTGGAGCATCCGCATGTATACACTTTAGGCAAAAGCGGCGACATGAATAATTTACTGTTAAATGAAAAACAGCTTACCGAAAAAGGCGCCACTTTTTATAAAATAAATCGTGGTGGAGACATCACGTATCATGGACCAGGTCAAATTATTGGCTATCCTATTTTGGATTTGGACAACTTTTTAACCGATATTCATAAATACCTGCGATTTCTGGAAGAGGTTATTATATTAACACTCGATGAATATGGCCTAAAAGCTGGTCGAAGTGAAGGCGAAACCGGAGTTTGGCTTGGCGTGGGAACCCCTTTTGCCCGAAAAATTTGTGCATTGGGCGTGCGAACCAGCCGTTGGGTAACCATGCACGGTTTTGCGCTAAACGTAAATACCAATTTGGGTTACTTCGACAATATTATTCCCTGCGGAATTAAAGGGAAATCGGTCACTTCTTTGGAGGCAGAATTGAATATGAAAGTTCCTTTAGAAGAAGTGAAAGAAAAGATTTTAAAGCATTTTTCTCAATTGTTTGAAGCAGAATTTGAATAATTAATATACAATATTAGATATACAATATTAGAAGTTAAATGATTTTTGATTTACGATTTGTAATTGTTGGTATATGCTATTTTTAAACTTTTGACTATTAAACCTTAGACTTTTAATATTTAATATTTAACTTCTAATATTTACTTTTAACTTTCCTCATTAAAATAAACCTTATAAAACTTCATTTTTTTCTCTTCGTCGTAGCCTTTTTCCAAATATTCACTTGAGGCTTCAGGTGCATCAATATCAAGTTTTATAACAATGTTGGTATCAAATTTAATTTCAGTTTTAATTTTTTGCTTTTGTTTTTTCAACACCACTTCAGAAACTGAAAATTGATTTCTGACCAACACGTCATTCAACGTTTCAAATTGCTTTTTATACGCATCAAACTTCGATTTTTGTTCTTCATCATCTTCAAACAATTCTTCCTTAAAATCGTTGATATTCACCGACTCATTTGTCTTTAAAAAATCGATCGATCGAGCCAAAAAGGTATTTTTTTCTTGAATCCCTAAATCTTCTTTAATAATTTCCTCAGAAAATTCTTTACACATTTCCATGTAATTTTTGGTATGCTGGTTATTATCGTCAGCATATTTCACATTCAAAAAGTTTTTAATCCAATATTGAGAATCATAATTATTGGTATCAACACTTAGTACCACTTTCCCTTCTGCGTCCGAAGTATTGATAATTAAACAACCTTTATCCAATTTTTTGGTGCTGATTCCCTTTTGCACATACACATCCAAACTGTTGTTTTCCATATGCGTTTGAAAGAAATCCAGTTTGTTTTCAATTTTAAAAACGCCTAAAGCCTGAGTGATTACCTCCTTATATTCCACATCTTCAAAAAGCGCGATGATTACATCACCCGTTTTTATTTGTGCGGAATTCGATTGCTCAAAAAGATGATTCACAATATGCCTTGATGTTTCAATAAACGAAGCTTCGTCCTTAAAAATCTGAGCCGAATAATTGTTAATTTCATTCAACTCAATATTTGCATGGTGGTTAAAACGAAAACTTTCCGTCACATTTCCAAAAGGTTTTAACAAAAAAGGTTTCATCAATTCATAACTTTCCTCATCAAAAGTGATGGCGCTCTCCGAAAAAATATTGGTGGCGCTGTTAAACTTATTTCCAACTTTATGAATAATAAATTTTGAAATTGCAGCTCTAGTTCTTTTAATCATCTGTTCGTTTTTAACGAAGGCAAATGTATCAATTTAGTGGTGAATTTTTGAGTAATTTCAAAAACATCCACTGTAAAAATAATATTTTGGGCGTTCCCTTTCAGGTCGCGCTTTCCGTTATATCTTTTTCTGCGTTTCACTTCAAAAAAGTATACCACTTCAATCGCTAACGCAAATCGGATTACGATTTTAAAATATTACAGTGCCAATTTCAATTGTTCGGGCAACAACCTAAAAGATTTCCGGTGATAATTGGTGATCCCAAATTCCCGGATGGCGTTTCTGTGAAAGAGCGTTGGATAGCCTTTATTTTTTTTCCATTGATAACTCGGAAATTCAAGATCAAGCTGTTGCATAAAATCGTCCCGGTATGTTTTTGCCAAAACCGAAGCCGCCGCAATACTCATAAATTTGGCATCGCCTTTTACAATGGTGGTGTGTGGAATATTTTTATAGGGTTTAAATTTATTTCCGTCCACAATAATATGTTCGGGTTCCATGGATAACTTTTCAATGGCCAAATGCATCGCCAAAATAGAAGCCTGCAAAATATTGATTTCATCTATTTTAGCTTCAAAAACATAAGAAACTCCAAAAGTCAAGGCGTTCTTTTCAATAAACGGACGCAAAATATCCCGCTGTTTTTCCGTCAATTGCTTTGAATCATTTAACAAGGGATGATAAAAATCGGTCGGCAACAAAACCGCGGCGGCAACTACAGGTCCGGCCAAGCAACCTCTGCCCGCCTCGTCAGCTCCAGCTTCAAACGTATTTTCCAGAAAACAAATTTTAAGTGCCATATCCTAAATGCAATTAACAAAATTAGTATTAATTACTGCAGCAAACTTCCATAAATTTACTTTTATTAATTTCATCTGATTCATTTTATTAATATTTTGGTGAGATGGAATAAACCACGTAAATATTTAGATGGACGCCCTTAATTTAGTAAGGTTCATTTCAATCAAATAATTTACCTTTGTTGCTTTACCTATTTTATGAAAAAATTATTGGCAGTATTATTTTTTGGACTTTATATATTGACTGTTGATGCTCAAATCATGAGGGAGCGAGAAGGTGGCGGCGTATTTAAATCGGACAGTACCACGTTTAAAAACGAAGTGCAAATTAAACTGGACGGAAAAACCACTTATACCGATTATAAAATAATTTCTATAAATAATGACACAACCGTTGTTGACACTACCCTGACAATAGCGAAAGATTATAAGTTCAACTACATCAGAAAAGATAATTTTGAATTGTTGCCTTTTCACAATCAGGGACAGACTTTCAACAAATTAGGCTATAAATTTGAAAACAACTCGCTTTTTCCAACTATTGGAGCGAGCGCAAAACACTACAATTATTATAAAATTGAAGATGTTTATTATTATGATGTTCCTACTCCCACTTCCGAATTTATGTACAGAACAGGAATGGAACAAGGCCAAGTTCTGGACGGATATTTAACCATGAATACTTCGAGGCAATTTAATATTTTCATTGCTTATAAAGGGTTGCGGTCCTTGGGGAAATATAGAAATTCTTTAGCCAGCCACGGAAATTTCAGGACTTCTTTTAATTATCACTCAAAAAATAACATCTATTTATTGAGGGGACATTATATGTCGTTCGATTTATTGAACAATGAAAATGGCGGATTAACAGATACTTCCATTGCCTATTTTGAAAATGATGATCCCAATTATACAGACAGATCTCGATTAGAAGTCAATTTTGTCGATGCTGAAAATATGTTTGAGGGAAAACGTTATTTTTTGGACCAGAACCTGACTTTATTTTCCAAAATTAATAAACTTGAAGAACACAATACAGCAACATCAAATAAGTTAAAAGCCTATAATTCCATCCTGAAGAAAATTGAAATTCTAAAGAAAGATCCTATTTCCAATCCAAAGAAGCCCCAAATCAGTTCCGCTCCCAAAAAACCAAATGGAACAAAAAAACTCCCTCAAAAGGAAAAGGATGTCGTCCTTAAAACTGATTTAGTTAAAGAAAATCCGATTTTAAAAATTGATTCTTTAACTAAAGAAACATCTTTAAAGAAAAAAGATACCATCATTAAACTTGATTCAATTAGGGCAATTAAAATAAAAAAAATTGACTCTTTGTTAATAGTGGCTTCTACACTTAAAGTTGATTCAAGTGACTTTGTGCTTGTTAACAAAAAATCAGATTATAGCTTAAAAATCGGACATACTTTTATCTATGAAACCCAACATTACCGTTTTAAACAGGGGGGCGTCAATCCGTTTTTTGGCGAAGCTTATGAGAAAAATATTGTTGACCACACCTCTTATCAGAAAATGAATAATGAAGTGTATATGCAATTTAATGCGCCTCTTCTCGGGACTTTAAGAGCAAAAACAAACTACTTTAGCTATAATTATCACTACAGCAGTATTTTATATTTTGACGCACTAACTATTCCGGACAGATTAAAAGGAAATGCCATTGCAGTTGGCGCAGATTGGAACACTAAATTCGGAAAATTATATTTGAATGCTGATGCAAGCTCAATACTTTCCGGCGATTTAACCGGAAATTCCATTAAAGCTTTTGTGATGTTCAAAAAAGATAGCGTTTACAGTTTTAAAGGATTTGCTGAAATCACTTCAAAAACAGCAGATTTTAACAAGCTTTTATTTCAAAGTGATTATAAACAATACAACTGGCGAAACAATTTCAAGAATGAACAAATTAAGAATGTTGGTGTAGAATTTAGCTTTAAAAAATGGGCGAGCATTAATGCCAGTTATAACATTATTGACAATTATACTTATTTTAACGAAAATTCATTACCAGTACAGGCCACGGGAACTTTGAATTATTTAAAAGTAAAAGTGAGCAATTCAATCACTTTCAGAAAATTTACTTTGGATAATACAGCCATGTACCAAGATGTTTCAAATGGGGAATCATTTTTTAAAGTTCCTGAAATTGTAACAAGAAATACTTTATATTATTCAAATTATTTATTTAAAGGAAAGCCACTGTACTTACAAACCGGAGTAACTTTGAAGTATTTTACGGCGTATAACGCCAATGCTTATAATCCGCTTTTAAGTGAGTTTGTTTTACAAAATACTGTTGAAATCGGAAATTTCCCTACGCTCGATTTCTTCGCCAATGCACAAATACGCAGAACACGCATTTATCTAAAAGTTGAAAACTTCGGCGCCGGTTTTGCAGGCAGAAACTACTATTCAGCACCAACATATCCATACAGAGATTTAACCGTTCGCTTTGGTTTGGTTTGGAATTGGTTTATTTAGTTTCTTTTTTTGTAGCCAACTGTCTTATTTTTATTTTGAATGCAGCAAAAATTAAGGTCATTATTGGGCTTAGCCAGTTAAAAACTGCATAAATAGCATACTCTGCAACCGGAACGCCAAGCACGCCGCTTTGATAAGCACCACAAGTATTCCAAGGAATTAATGCAGAGGTTACTGTTCCTGAATCTTCTAAGGTTCTGCTTAAATTCTCTGGAGCCAATCCTCTGTCTTCAAAGGCCTTTTTAAACATTTTACCGGGAATTACAATGGCTAAATATTGGTCAGATGCGATAGTATTTAATCCAATACAACTTACAACAGTACTGGCAAACAATCCGAAAATGGAAGACGCTAATTTTAATAATTCTTTGGTGATTTTCGCCAAGGCCCCAATGGCATCCATTGTTCCGCCAAAAACCATGGCACAACAAATAAGAAAAATTGTCCATAGCATCCCTTTCATTCCGCCTGAGCTAAACAGTTCATTTAATTTTATATTGTCAGTCACAATTTCAGTATCCACAAAAATAGCATTTACAATTGCTCTAAAATTTGAAGTTGATAAGTTGCTCAATACTTCTGATTGAAAAATAAATGCAAAAACTGCGGCTAAAAAAACGCCTATTCCTAACGCAATTAAAGGTTTTGTTTTAAATAAAATAAGTGCAATTACAACCCCTGGAACAATAAATAAATAGGGTGTTATATTAAATGTGTTTTTTATGGTATATAACAATCCGCTAATATCTGCAGTTCCTGTTGTGTCAATATTTAAACTTATAATGCTGAAAACAACCAACGTTACAATTATTGAGGGTACGGTTGTGAAGGTCATATACCTAATGTGTGTAAATAAATCTGTTCCGGCCATTGCCGGGGCAAGATTTGTGGTATCGCTTAACGGCGACATTTTATCTCCAAAATAAGCGCCAGATATAACCGCGCCAGCAATCATCCCTGTTGAAATTCCCAATGCAGTTCCAATACCAACCAGTGCAATCCCTACAGTTGCTGAAGTTGTCCAGGAACTTCCTGTTGCTATTGAAATAAGAGCAGCAATAATAACAGATGCCGGCAAAAAAATAGCTGGACTTAACACTTGAAGTCCGTAATATACCATTGCAGGTATAATACCACTTACGAGCCATGTTCCGGCCAAAGCGCCCACCAAAAATAAAATCATGACAGGCACAAAAACACTTTTTAAATTTTCCCAAATTTCGTTAATCATTATTTTTAAGGCAACTTTGTTAAAAAAGCCAACTATTGAAGCAATCCCTCCACCCATCAATAAAATAAACTGGTTAGAGTACGCTCCCAACAATTCGCCGTCGGCAAAAAATATGTTGTAGGCGAGCATCATCATGAGAATAACGACAGGGATTAATGCTTCATAAAGATTTAATTCTTTATTATCAATAATTTTTTGATTTTGAATCTCTATTTCAGATAAGTTGTTGTCAGTGTCTTTCATTTAATGCTTTTAGAAATGTAATGATACGTAAATTTGAAACCTTTTGCAAATGAAAAACCCCATTCAAAAAAATGAATGAGGTTTTATCAATTTATGAAATCGTAACAATAAAATCAACCAACTTCAATATTTACTTTTGCATTACAAAACACCAACTTGTTTCATGCATTTTCTCATGGCACTGTATGTTCTCTCAATATCATTGTCCAAACCAACAGACATTCTTATGATTCCATTAGAAAGACCCATTTCTGCTTGCTCTTCTATTGGAATTTCAGATGAAGTACTTGTTCCCGGCGCACTGAATAAAGTTTTATAAAATCCTAAACTTACAGCCAAATATCCCAAATTTTCATTTTGCATGAGTTCCATTAACTCATTTGCTTTTTCAAGAGTACCAACATCAATCGTCATGATACCTCCAAAACCATATTCTTTATTGTACATAGATTTATACAGCTCATGGTCCTTATGACTTTTTAAACCCGGATAGACTATTTTTAATCCGTCTTTTTCAAAATTCTCAGCCAAATACAATGCGTTTTCACTGTGTTTTTTAATACGGATATGTAGTGTCCTTAAATTTTTCAATATACTGGCAGCTCTTAAACTGTCCATCACCGGACCCAATAACATCGCCGCGCCATCATTTACATTTCGCAAACTGTCAATAAATTCTTGTGATCCGCAAACAACACCTCCAACGGTATCATTTGTTCCATTTATAAATTTTGTTAAACTATGAATGGTTACATCTGCTCCTAATTTTTGAGCTGAAAATATTAATGGTGTAAATGTATTGTCGACCACCAATTTTATATTGTGCTTTTTTGCAATTCTGGACAATTCCGGCAAGTTTGCAATTTCTAAAAGCGGGTTGCTCTCAGCCTCACAGTAAATCATTTTTGTATTTGGCGTTATTGCCGCTTCTACTTTTTCTAAGGAAGTAATGTCAACAAATGACGTAGAAATATTGAATTTCGGGGTAAAATTTTTCAGAAAGGCATAGGTTCCTCCATAAATTGTTCTTGCAGAAATTATATGATCTCCTGCGCCACACATTTGTAAAAATACAGAAGTAATTGCGCCCATTCCTGACGCGGCTACATTTGCAGTTTCCGTAAATTCCATAGCTGCCAAAGCCTCACTTAAATATAAATTGCTTGGACTTGAATGACGTGAATACAAATAACAGCCTTCTGCATGACCCTCAAAGGTATCAAGCATTGTTTTTGCGTGTAAAAAAGTATAGGTTGCTGAATCTGAAATGGAAGGATTTACGCCTCCAAATTCACCAAAATATTGTAAATCCTGGATTTTATTTGCCGGTTTGTTGCTCATAATTAACTAAATTTATCATATAAAATTAACCTATTGTAACTTAATACGCTACAATAATATGTAATTTCAGTGTATTTTACTTAAAATAGTTACATTATTAGAATATTTTACTTTTAATGTAATTATTTTTAATTATTTTTAGAAAAATTTACTGATTATGATTTCCATAGATTTAACCGATAAAAAAATATTGAACCTGCTTCAGCATAATTCAAAAGCGAACATTAAAGAAATCGCCTTGAAAATTGGCTTGACCCAAACGCCCACTTATGAACGTATAAAAAGACTTGAAAAGGCTGGTGTCATTAAAAATTATATCGCTATTTTGGACAAAGAAAAAGTAGGCTATACCATTGAAGTCTTTTGCCAAGTAACATTATTAGTGCATTCAAAAGATATGATTACCCGCTTTGAAAATGCCATAAACAAAATAGATGAAGTCATGGAATGCTTTCATGTCGCTGGAAATTATGATTATTTATTAAAAATAATTGTGAAAGACATGAACAGTTATCAGGCTTTTCTGAAAAATAAATTGAGTGTTTTAGATTCTGTTGGCAACGTGCAAAGCACATTTGTCATGTCATCAACCAAAGACAGCATTGGTTTTATGCTGGTATAAAAAAAGTCCAAATTTTTCAATTTGGACTTTTAGAATAGTTTATATTTCGTGTTTCTTGGCGATAATAGTCACTTGAAAGTCAAATTCATCGTTCACAAACTTGTCTTTTAGATCGTTAAAAAAGGATTTAGATTTGAATTTCACATTAAAATCGGCTCTGTTAATTTGAAAAGTGTCGCTCGTTAAGGTAATAACATCTTCATTGACTAAAAGAGCTGCAGGAAATGTAATTTGTTTGGTGATGCCTTTAATCGTCATATTTCCTGTAACTTGAATATTTTCTCCTTTATTTGCGATTTCAGTAATCTCAAATTTTGATATTGGGAAAACTGCTATTTCAAAAAAGTCTTCAGATTTTAAATGACCTTCCAATTTTGCACTTCCGTCAGCGTCTTTAATGGTGCTCATATCAGTTACAAAATTACCACCTGTTATTTTATTGTCTTTTAAAACAATATCTCCAGAAGCCAATGTAATTGTACCATTATGATTGCCTGTTGGTTTATATCCTTTCCAATTTAAATTAGAATTTTCAACATCCACATTAAAATTTTCCTGAGAATATAATACCTGACTCATAAAAGTGAAGGCTGCAATTATAAATACTATTAATCTTATTTTTTTCATTCAGCTTATTATTTATAATGATTATTAATAACTGCAATGATACTAAAAAAATAGTTAGACTTCTTAATGAATGTGTTTTTATATATTTTTTAACAGGAATGATGAACCTCGGAAGTAGTTTCCAATTTGCTTACTCTTTTTGTTTTGAATCTATGATAATCGTTACCGGACCGTCATTTATAAGTTCCACTTGCATATCTGCACCAAACTGTCCTGTTCCCACTTTTTTATGCAGCTGAAGTTCTAATTGCGCAATAAATTGTTCGTATAACGGAATCGCAGTTTCGGGTTTTGCGGCATAAATATAAGAAGGGCGATTTCCTTTTTTGGTGCTGGCGTGCAAAGTAAACTGGCTTACTACAATGGCGTCTCCATTTTCGTCAATCAACGATTTGTTCATGACGTCATTTTCATCATTAAAAATTCGAAGGTTAACAATTTTTTTAGAAAGCCATTCAATATCCTTGATGGTATCGCGCTCTTCAATGCCTAATAAAATGAGTAAACCGATTTTAATTTCGCTAACTTTATTTTCATTTATTGTGACTGAAGCTTTTGAAACTCGTTGTATTACTGCGCGCATAAATTGTGTAACTGTTTATTTGTGTATTTGAGTATTCGTTTATTGGTTTTTAAGCTGACCATAAAAATCAAAATATTGTCGATTTTTTAATTAATCCCCCCTTGGGGGTTAGGGGGCTTTTCCAACAATTAAGTATAAATAGCTGTTCTGTAATTTTCTTCATCACCCTCAACCATTTGCACATAACTGTTATAGCGTGAAAATGCAATTTCATCATTTTCAACTGCATCCTTTACTGCACAATTGGGTTCATTAATATGCAAACAATTGTGAAATTTACATTTCGATTTCAGTTTAAAAAATTCAGGAAAATAATCGGCAATTTGCTGAGGATCAAAGTCCACCACTCCAAACCCTTTTATTCCGGGCGTATCAATAATAAATCCGCCGAAACTCAATTCAAACATTTCAGCGAAAGTTGTGGTGTGTTGCCCTTGTTTGTGTTGTTTAGAAACCTCTGCGGTTTTTAAATTTAATGCAGGCTCAATAGCATTCACCAAAGTCGATTTTCCAACCCCGGAATGTCCAGAAAACATAGTGGTTTTTCCTTTCATCAATTCCTTAACCTTATCAATATTGATATTTTTTGTGGCAGATACATCAATACATTTATAGCCAATTGAAGTGTAAATATCCTCCAATTCTTCTTTAATTTTCAACTCTTGAGGCGTATACATGTCGATTTTATTGAAAATAATTACAGCAGGAATACTGTAAGCCTCCGCAGTTGCCAAAAACCGATCTATAAATCCTGGCGATGTTGGCGGACTATCGATAGTTACCAATATAAAAGCAGTATCAATATTAGAGGCGATGATATGAACTTGTTTGGAAAGATTGACAGATTTACGAATGATATAATTATTTCTTTGGAAAATTTGATTAATAACCCCGGTCTCTTTTCCTTCTTCGTATTCAAAATTTACGTGGTCGCCAACAGCCACCGGATTGGTGCTTTTTATCCCTTTTATTCTAAACTTTCCTTTTAACCTACAATCAACCATGTCGCCATTTTCGGCATAAACATGATACCAACTTCCTGTAGATTTTGTAACAACACCTTTCATTTAATATTTTTTAATAGCGATACTGAACTCCCCCAAAATAACTCAATATGTTCAGGGATTTACCAATCAGTCAATTTTATAAACGCAAAGATATTTAAAAGTCGGCAACAATAGAATATTTTAAAGTAAGATTAGGAATTACGACAAAAAATTGAAAAAATAAGAATACTTGAAAATATGACATTTATAAGGAAACAAAAAAATGCCACAACCAAAAAAAAGAAGAGCATTAATAGATGTTACGCAACTGTGAAAAAGCGAATGATTTATTCCATATATGTATAGCTGATTTGGGAGGGTCCATATCCTCTCATCTTTTTAAGCTACGCTCATTTTATTTTTAATTGATGTAGCTTGAATTCGCTAAAAGTGATTTTAGCAAAACAAACTTATGCGCGAAAGCTCATTTTTTAAGCGTTTTTGTTATTTTATATTTTCGACTTAAGTAATTCGCTTTTAAAGATTTTATTTCAAATTTTAATATAGTTAAAGCTCATTTCATAGCAATTTCACACCCTTGTAAGTCTGGGGGGTTATTATGTTAGAACATAACACCTCGTTGTAGTATGTTAAAAAAATGTTAAAGCGGTATCGTGTTATGCAAGGTACTGTAACAATTAATTAATTAAAGCGTCATTTATATATACTAACAATTTAAAAACTTATATTATGACAACATTAGATTTAACAACAGAAAACAAAAAAAATGTGGGATTTGTAAACTTAACAAATACTAAAAGACTGCAATGGAACAGATATAGAAGATACTCTTATTAAACTTCATGTAATTCTACTGAAATCTTATGAAAAAACCTCGAATAACCTGTAGATAAAGCGAATTCCTACAGGTTTTTTTATTGTTGTTTCATGTGTAATATCTACCACTTCAATTCCTATACCCGCAATTTCAACCTTCGAATTCGGCGTTGTTTTTTTAATAAAACTCAAAGAGTCTTACTAATAAAAAAATCCCGAGTCATTTTGAATTTGTAAAATCCAAAAAAACCTACAAATGGGAAATACCTAAAAGTACTTTCCAAAATTATAAGTTTGCAATCAAGACATAAAAAAACCGTAAGTCTTTTATGCTTTTGACCTTTTCATTAAATATAAAAAGTTGATATACAGCCCATTAACAGTAACAGCGTATAATAACACATTGTCACATTTAAAGAATTTTTGCAAAAACGGAAATGATACCTTAACATTTGATGAGTTAAATTTAGAATGGTTTGAAAAATTTATATATT
>NZ_JBFFKM010000045.1:0-20641 GCF_041555395.1 Lutibacter sp.
ATTTAAGTAAGGATCCTGAGGAAAACGTTAATATTTCAGAGGAAAAGGAAAACAAAAAACTGGTTAATGAATTATCTGCAAAAATCAAAAAGCACATAATAGAAAGAGACCATATAAAACTGCATTAGAATAGGTTGTTATGATCCTTTAAATTTGAAAAGAACATATTATGAAACACAATTACGTCTAGTATTAGTTTGAGTGTTAAAGAGCCTTTTATAGTTAATAATTTAATTAAGATTTTACAGATGATTTTTTTAAAAACAATATCTATTTTTCTTTTTTTTCTTTTCAACTTTCAGCATTTAGTATCACAAAATTTAATAAGCAAACCAAATGTTTTGTTTATTATTTGCGATGACTTAAACGATTACCAAGGTGTGTTTGGAGGACATCCGCAAGCAAAAACTCCAAATATTGATAAATTAGCAGCTTCAGGGGTTCAATTTTTGAATGCAGCGTCCAATGTACCAGTTTGTTCGCCGTCAAGAAACAGTTCAATAACGGGTGTTTATCCTCATGATTCAAAAGATTACGGTTGGACAGACTTAAAAAATCAGCCAGTATTAAAAAATAACAAAACGCTCATTCGGTATTTTAAAGAAAATGGTTATAAAACTTTAGGAACAGGAAAAATTACACATGGCAGTATTGTAGAAGATTGGAATGAATGGGGTATGCCATTAGGACATAACTACGGGCCCATATATTTTGATGGTAAAAAAAATACAAGTAACCCAAGTGTTCCAGCTCCTTTTAATTCAATAGGAGGTATTGATGGCTCTTTTGGGAGGCTTTCCGTGGCTAAATCAGAAGGAATTAAAGGTGGAAAAGGATGGATTTATGGATGGGACAATAAACCCATGCGATACATCAATGATGATGATAGAGATTTGATGCAAGATGAATTACATGCGCAATGGGCTGTAAAAAGGATAAAAGAACTTGAAACGTGCAGTGAGAACCAACCCTTTTTTATGGGCATAGGTTTTGTTAGACCTCACACCCCTTTACATGCACCAGATAAATATTTTGATATGTTTCCTTTGAATGAAATTCAATTAGAAAAATGGATGGTTGATGATGAAAAAGACACTTTTTACCTTGTTAATAATGACCCAAACGAGTAAGGGGTTTCTTTTTAGTTCAGTAAAATTAAATTCTAAAATTTCCAATTCTATATATTCTATCATTTTTTAGAGATTTTAAGTTCGACTAAACAATTTTCTATGTCGGTTCTTCGGTAATAAACTCTTGCACCGATACCCACAGGAGAAAGTACTCCTCTGCGGTTCCAATTATAAAGTGTGGACTCATCAACATGCAGCATCTTTGCCGTTTCTTTGCGAGTAAGAAATTCTTCAGGTTTCTTAGGGGAATATTCCCTTTTCAACTCATCAAATTGAGCTTTGAATAGTTTAAGGATGTCATTCTGAAAATCTTCAGGTGTAATACCTGTAAAAATAATTTGTTTCATAATTATTTGTTTTTAAATTATTCCACAATATTATTTCTAATTATTTCACTGTAAAGGTACTAACGTCTTGATAACGTTTTTTTTATTTATTAAAAAAATCTAATAAACTTGTTTTTAGCTTATCAATATATAGTGTCTCATTACCATTCATCCTTTTTTTATATCTTGCAATAACTTGTCAGGATTATTAATATTTATCTTACAATATTTACTGAAACTCTTTAATGCATCAGTCTTATTACTATCTTTAAAAAATTTGCTGTCAAAAAGAGCCTTAAATAATTCCATGAATTGGGTTTGGGAAATATTTGCATCTATTGGATGTACTATATTCAAAGGTTCATATTTTTTATTTCGGTCGATGCGAAAAATTACAACATTTTTTGGGGGTCTAATGTATCATTGATTATTTCTTCACCATAATAATGATACCCTAAATCATCCAATCTTTCCAATAAATACTCTTCACGCCGACGAAGCGAAGATAATATACCTAGCCTTGTGGTAATATCTACATAAGGAAATCTAAATTCTTTTGTAAAAACCCCTAATTCATCAAAAATAAATTCAGCTTCTAATGCATCAGGATAATTTCTAATAAATTCTTGATACCTACTATTATATGTAACTTTATAAGTTTCGAGTGGACACCCAAAATAATAAATTTTATTTTTATTGTTCTTATCGTATTCCTTCCTAAACCTTTTTTTAACTACATCTTCATGCTCAACGCACATTTCAATGTTATTATTTATACCTATTCTATTTTCTGCAATACCTCCTGATTCGCACCAACTTGCTGAAGGGTTTTCATTATATAATTGAATTAATTTTTCGGTTTCTGAAAATGACATGAAATTAATATTTTATAGATTTTTATGCCATTAAATTAAAAGAAAAGGGTGGATTATATACGTAAATTTTATCCTTTTTTTCAATGGGAAAGGTTACCCATGACCTCATTTTTCAACGTTTTACGTATTATTAGTTTAAAGTTATAATCTTCAAAACATTATGACCTAAATAATTTGAAGCAATGAGTAACCTTACTCATGGGAATAAAATTGTCGTAGATAATAAAATATTTATTTATTTCAAAAAATATAAGAGAAAAAACGCAGATTTTAACAAATCAGAGAGAAGAAGTGAAATTTATTTACCTACGATTATTATATTTATTGTGTATCTTTCTAAGATGAAAAAGGATAAGCGACATAACGACTACTATGATAATTATACAATAAAGTAAAAGGCATATTCATATTAGGATTAGTTTATGCTGCTGTTGCCGTCATTGCATATTTAGTTTACATCTTCTTTTGATAAACATTTTTACTATGACATTATATGAATTTAATAGGTTAAATGATGAGGGCAAATTAAAGGTTCTTTGGGATAAAGGTATTTTTTTGGATAACCATATTTCAAAAACGGAAGCGGTAAGCTGCTATGCTATTGATATGTTCTTTGTAGAAGCTGTGTATGATATTTGGGAAAACAAAATTAAAGAGGTGAGAAGTTTTAAAAGCGGGCATCGAATGGATAAAATTTTCCTAATATGAAAACGGAATATTAAATAACATATTTATTTATTGATGGTCGTACATAAATCGTACAAAAAACAAAAAACAAATATTTAAATAACTGATATTTAAATAATTATAATATTGAATAGTGGAGACGCCGGGAATCGAACCCGGGTCCAAACAAGCAACCAAAATACTTTCTACATGTTTATTTTTCGTTTGGTTTTCGACTTAAAGCTGACCGAAAACAGCCCACTTTAAGCTTAGTTTCTTAAGTTTCAAAATGCTAACGAAACAATAGCAAATCTATGTTAACTTTTACGATGCCTCTATATTGACCGCCGCTAACCAAGGCTTTCATGAGACATTTAGCTTTCGCACCTAGTGCGACAAGGCTCATCCTACTGTGATTCGGATTAAGCAGCTAAAGCGTAGTTATCTTCGCCGTTTAAATTTTTGAAATTGAGATTTACGAGTGCTATTTCATTACTCGACATGCTTATACCTTAATTGACCTTGCAGTCAAAACCAGTCGTCCCCAATAAATCAAAGAACCAATTCTTCTAAGAAGAATGCAAATGTATAAAAATTCAATCAAACTTATCGTTTGCAATATCCTTTAATTCCTAATACCTTTGAAGCAAAATTTATACCAAGTTACACCATGAAGATAGGAATCCTTAAAGAACGAAAAAATCCGCCAGACAGAAGAGTCGTATTGTCTCCAAAAAAATGCGCAACACTTTTAAAAACATATCCTCAACTTGAAATTAAAGTTGAAAGCTCTGACTCACGTTTTTTTTCTGATGAAGACTATAGAAATGAGGGAATTGAAGTGGTGAATGACCTCTCTGATTGTGAGGTGTTGTTAGGGGTAAAGGAAGTGCCAATTGATAGTTTAATTCCGAATAAAAAATACTTTTTCTTTTCTCATACCATCAAAAAACAAAAATACAATCGCGATTTATTAAAGGCTATTTTGGCTAAAAATATAGAACATTATGATCACGAAACAATCACTGATAAAAACAATATCAGGTTAGTGGCTTTTGGTAAATATGCAGGTATTGTTGGCGCTTACAATGCTTTTAGAACATTTGGTTTAAAATTTAATTTATTCAATTTACCTAAAGCTGAAGTTTTGCACGATCAAAAAATGTTGATTGAAGAGTTGAAAAAATTGAAATTACCAGCTATTAAAGTTGTTTTAACGGGGAAAGGAAGGGTAGGAAACGGTGCAAAAGAAATGTTGGATGGGATGCAAATGCGCAAAGTTTCTGTAGATGAATTTTTAACCCATACTTTTGAGGAACCGGTTTATGTTCAAATAGATGTACTGGATTACAATAAAAGAATAGATGGTATTTTAAAAGATCAAAATGATTTTTTTAACAATCCGCAAGACTATAAAAGTGATTTTATGCGTTTCGCCAAAGTGGCAGATTTGTATATTGCAGCACATTTTTATGGGGTTGGAGCACCTTTTATTTTTACTAGAGAAGATGCAAAATCAAAAGATTTTAACATTAAAGTGATAGCAGATATTAGTTGTGATATTGACGGACCAGTGGCTTCCACCATTCGATCTTCAACAATTGAAGAGCCTAATTACGGATACAATCCGAAAAGTGAACAAGAAGTACATTTCATGGATAAAGATGCAATAGCCGTTATGGCGGTTGATAATTTACCTTGTGAATTGCCAAAAGATGCTTCGGAAGGTTTCGGAGAAAGCTTTGCGCAGCATGTGATTCCTGCTTTTTTTAATAATGATGAATATGGTGTTCTTCAAAGAGCTAAAATGACTGAAAACGGAAAACTTACGGAAAGATTCCGCTATTTGCAAGATTTTGTGGATGGAAGATAATCAGCAACATTTGCTGGAACAACTGGCAAATACTAAAATGCCCTTCGGAAAATATAAAGGAAAATATTTAATCGATTTGCCTGAATTTTATTTGGTGTGGTATCGAAATAAAGGTTTTCCAAAGAATAAATTGGGAGAAATGATGCATTTGGTTTATGAAATTCAATTAAACGGATTGGAAGATTTGGTAAGAAGACTTAAAATTTAAAATTGAGCAATTAAAACTTACTGCTCCTATAATAAAACAGCCCATATGCAATATGGCAAACGCCAAAAGCGAATCCCCATAGATAAAACGCTAAAAATGGGAAAAACATCACTAAAACACCCAATATTAGAAAAACAAGACCCATAACAGAAGTGGCGCCATAAGTATATCTGTTTGAAATTATTCCTGCAATTCCGTAAAGTATGATCGAAGCAGGAATTATTAATTTAATAAGTCCGTTTGTCATCAGAAAATATAAAATAATTCCGCCAACCAGCAGATGCATTAAATAAATACGGCGAATATTTTTTGCTTTAAAGTCCCATTTTCTAAAATAAATTTTTCTTCTCCTTCTTTTATTAATAAGGACGACTGTAAAGTAGGATATTAGAATATAAATAAAAGAAATACTAAAAATCAGAATTTCAAAAAAAGAAATGGGCAACACGGAAATCCCTGAAGATCCTGAAGCATATTGCGACAATAAAAGATGAATGCCAAAAATGAAGATTAATGAAAATACGCCTGCTAAAATTCCGGTGATTCCCCTTAATGACAAATTATGAATTTTTATATTCAATCTTTCATGAATTTTAGTAAAAGCTAAAATTACAAAAAAAAACTGTTAATAAATTATAACTTTTCAACAATGAAATGTTATTAACTAATTAAAATTTAACACGAGATAAGTTTAAATATTCAATAATTTTATAGCTTGATTTTCAGCAACCATAAACCTACTTAAAAATGACAGAAGAATTAGTATTTCCGAAAACTTTTACCTATAATGATTTGTTAAAGAGTAACTTGGCTTATTTTAAAGGTGATGAGCTTGCAGCGACAACGTGGATGAATAAGTATGCAATGAAAACCAAAACGGGTGAGTTTTTAGAGACTACGCCCAATGATATGCATCAACGTATGGCGGTGGAATTTGGCCGCATAGAAAGAAAATATCAGGAAGGGGAAAAGAAAGGGGAAGGGCTTTCGGATTATGGAAAAAAACGTGAATTTTTATCAGAAAAAACCATTTTTAATTTATTTAAAGATTTTAAATATGTCATTCCGCAGGGAAGCGTAATGTCTTCCTTAGGGAACAATAATGTTATTGCTTCCTTGTCAAATTGTGTGGTTGTTCCTTCTGTTTTTGATTCTTATGGTGGGATATTTCATACAGATCAGCAATTGGCGCAATTGTTTAAAAGACGGTGCGGTGTTGGTGTGGATTTATCTAATTTAAGACCAGGTGGTGCCCAAGTTTCCAATTCGGCCGGCACTACAACAGGAGCGGTTTCATTTATGGACCGTTTTTCAAATACCACAAGGGAAGTTGCTCAAAACGGTAGAAGAGGGGCATTAATGCTCACGATGGATATTGCACATCCTGACATTGAAGATTTTGTTACCATAAAACAAGATCTGACAAAAGTAACCGGCGCCAATATTTCTATTCGCTTGTCAGATGAATTTATGGCGGCGGTCGTAAATGATGACGATTATACGCTACGCTGGCCAATCGAGAGTAAAACACCAACCTATACAAAAGTAATTAAAGCAAGATCTCTTTGGGACACCATTATAAAATGTGCCCATAACACAGCTGAACCCGGGTTGATATTTTGGGACCGTCAACATTATTATTCAACTTCATCCATTTATCCAGGATTTAAAAACAGTTCTACAAATCCTTGTTCAGAAATTGCGATGCAAGGAGGCGATAGCTGTCGTTTAATTGCAATTAATTTATATAGTTTTGTTGAAAACCCGTTTACCGAAAAAGCCAAGTTCGATTTTAAAAAATTCTATGAAATTGTTTATGAATCGCAACGTTTGATGGATGATTTGGTGGATTTGGAATTGGAAGCTGTAAATAAAATTTTCAATAAAATAATGCACGATAAAGAGCCTGATAAAATTAAACAGGTTGAAATAGATACATGGAAATTATTATATAAAACTGGTAAAAAGGGGAGAAGAACAGGATTAGGTTTTACCGCTTTGGCAGATGCAATGGCTGCTTTGGGCAAAAAGTTTGACACAGATGAAGCAATAGCAGTTGTAGACGAGATTATGAAAACCAAGTTGAGAGGTGAGTTTGACAGCAGCATTGATATGGCGATTACCCGAGGTAAATTTGAGGTTTTTAGCCCGGAAATAGAAAAATTTTCAGAATTTGTGCAAATGATGGAAAAGGAATTTCCGGATGTTTATGCGCGAATGATGAAATACGGCCGAAGAAACATTTCCATCAGTACTGTGGCGCCAACTGGAAGTTTGAGTATGTTGGCACAAACTTCTTCAGGAATAGAACCTGTGTTTTTATTGTCGTATAAACGAAGAAGAAAAGTAAATCAAGACGATTTAAATGCAAAAGTTGCTTATGTTGATGATATGGGTGATGCATTTGAAGAATTTGAAGTTTATCATCCAAAATTGAAACAATGGATGGATGTTACCGGGAAAACCGACATTAATGAAAGTCCATATAAAGGATCTACAGCACCTGAAATTGATTGGAAAAAACGTGTAGAAATGCAAGCGCTGGTTCAAAAATACACCACGCATTCCATTAGTTCAACTATAAATTTGGCCAGTGATGTTCCTGTAGATTTGGTAGGCGATATTTATATTGAATCTTGGCGTAAAGGATTGAAAGGAATTACAGTGTACAGAGATGGCTCCCGAAGCGGAATTTTAATCGCAAATGACACCAAAAAAGCAGATAAAAAAGCAGACTGCTATGCAGAAACCGTTTTCCCAAAACGCCCTAAAAAAATTGCGGCAAAAATAGTTCGTTTTCAAAATGATTATGAGAAATGGGTTGCAGTTGTAGGTTTGATAAACAACAGGCCATATGAAATATTTACAGGAAAAATTGAAGACGCTTTCATTTTACCGGCTTGGCTTGAAGAGGGTTGGGTAATAAAAAACAGAGATAAGAGTGGAGAATCCCGTTATGATTTTCAATTTCGTGATAAGGAAGGATATAAAGTTACTTTTGAAGGATTGTCACGTACTTTTGATAAAGAATATTGGAATTATGCCAAATTAATTTCCGGCGTATTGCGTCACGGAATGCCAATTCCTTATGCAGTCGATTTAATTAATAATTTGAACATGTATGACGAAAATATCAATACATGGAAAAACGGCATCGCACGTGCATTAAAACAATTTGTGGAGGATGGCACACAGGCAGTAGATAAAAAATGTCCGGATTGTGGCGATCCTGACGGATTAATTTATGAAGAAGGTTGTTTAAAATGCAAAAATTGCGGACATACCAAATGCGGATAATAATATATTGAAATACTAAAAGAGCGACAAAATTTTAAAATTTTGTCGCTTTTTTTATGAATATAGGTAAACTTATGTAATTGTTTATTGAAAATTGTTTATTGTTTTTCTGATGGCAACCAAATGGGTTAATAAATTTTCTAAATATTTTAAATCAAGCATATTGGCGCCATCACTTTTTGCATTTGCAGGATCAAAATGTGTTTCTAAAAATAAACCATCAACGCCAACTGCGATTCCTGCTCTGGCAATAGTCTCAATCAATTCAGGTTTTCCGCCTGTAACACCGCTGCTTTGATTTGGTTGTTGTAAAGAGTGTGTGATGTCTAAAATTGTTGGTGCAAACTGTTGCATTTCTGGAATTCCCCTAAAATCAACAATCATATCCTGGTAACCGAACATGGTTCCTCTATCGGTAATCCACACTTTTTCGTTGCCACTGTCTTTTACTTTTTGCACGGCATGTTTCATTGCGGCCGGACTCATAAATTGTCCTTTTTTCAAATTGATCACTTTTCCTGTTTTAGCCGCTGCTACCACCAAATCGGTTTGGCGTACCAAAAATGCAGGAATTTGTAACACGTCAACATATTCAGAGGCCATGGCAGCATCTGAAATTTCATGAATATCAGTAACCGTTGGAATGTTAAAAGTGTCGGATACTTTTTTGAGTATTTTTAAGGCTTTTTCATCACCAATTCCCGTAAAACTATCTATTCTCGATCTGTTCGCTTTTTTAAAACTCCCTTTAAAAATAAAAGGAATCTCCAATTTATCGGTCACTTTTAAAATCTGTTCGGCAATTCTTAAGGCCATTTCTTCACCTTCAATGGCACAAGGACCAGCTAACAAAAAGAAATTGTTGCTTTTGGTGTGTTTTATATTTGGAATTAAATTTAAATCCATCATCTTTAATTTTTTTCAAAGATACTATTTTATATAGCTGGTTAAATCAGAATTATTCTTAATTTTATAGGAGGTATTGATGAATATTTTTAAATTTAAGGGGATGAAATATTTTAAATTTCTGTTAGTATTTGTTTTTGTGAGTTGCGCAGGCCCAAGAACAGTGTATGATTATGATGATCAGGCCGATTTTAACCAATACAAAACTTTTCGTTTTTTTGATGATATTAAACTTTCCGTAAATGAGATAGAAGCGAAGCGGATTTTTGCCCAATTGGAAAATGCAATCGTGGAAAAAGGCCTTGCTTATGATGAAAATCCTGCCATTTACGTTGATGTTCAGTTAAATCAGTTTGAAGCACAAAGGAATTCTGTTGGCATTGGTTTTGGCAGTTATGGAAGACATTCCGGCATAAGTCTTGGCGGTCAAATACCAATTAACAGCAACACTTTAACCAAACAATTTACCATTGATTTTGTAGATGCAAAAAACGATAAATTGGTTTGGCGCGGTTTTTATGAAGGCAATTTTCAAAGCAACGTTGAAATTACCCAAAAAGAACAACTTTATGCTGAGGCGTTTAAAAAATTATTAAGCAAATATCCTCCTAAAAAATAATGCTTCGACTACGCTCAGCAACCATAATTAATCAGCCTTAATTCTTACTCCTTCACTGTGACTGCTAAATTCCGGAGCATACATGCTTTGTATTGTTGTAATTCCGTTGCTGAAATTACCGGCATTATTAACACGCAAATCATATTCAAAAACGTAAATGCCTTTTGGTAAATTTTCAAAAAAGAAGTTGGTTGAAGCATCTTTGGTGCTTTCATAATAACCCAAACCATCTTGCCATTTGTATTGCGACAATACATTTACGGGCTCTAAACCACTGGCGCGCATATCTTTCATATGAACAAATTCCATAAGCTTGTCAACTTTTAATTCAATTCGAACGGTAATCAAATCACCAACTTTTAATTTCGAATTTTCGGTTATTTCGGTTAACAATTTGCCTTTATCAGCATTAGATTTTACGAATAATTTTTTATTTAATTTAAGCGGTGTTTCCGCAGTGGTTATTTTATCTAAATCTTCAAAATATTGCCAGTACAAACCTCCCCAGGCAATGCCTTCTCCTTTTTTGGAAAGGGTTACTTCACCCATATTTGGCGTAATTTCATTTCCGTTCCATGAAGTTTTGTAATAACCTGCTCCGGCTTCTGTTTTTACATTTTCTATTTTTGAAGGCTCAATTTTTTGATTTCCTACAGTCACGTCAACCGATTCGCTTACCGACAACCAATCATTTCCTTGTAATAATAGCGCATAAACGGCTTCAGTAGTTGCTTTGGTTGTTTTCCAGCTGTTGGTTTGCTTGTTTTTCAGCAACCAAACTTTTAATTCATCAACCGTTGCAAAATCATTTTCAATTTCTGAAAAAGCTTCAATTAATAAAGCCTGAGTTTCAATAGGAGCCTGATACCAATACCAACTTTCGGTATTTTCTTTCCAATACATTCCCAGTTCTTCGCTAACAATACCGTTTTCTTTAAGCGATTTTAAAATGGCTGAAGCAACCGTTTTATTTTGCGCTCTATGTTGAATTAAAGCAATTAATCCCTTTGAGTACAAATTATTTTCCTTCCAATAGTTGGCCGACTGTTTTGTGTAATAATCTATGGCAGTTTGTACCTTTTTATCGGTTTTTAAATTCTTGTAAAAACTTCGCATATATAAATATTGCAATTGTAAATAACCCAAATGATTTTGAGCCAAATAATTAGCTGCCGCTTTTACGCCTTTTTTAATGGTTTTTTCTTTTGCTTTTAATTTCTCAGCTTCTTTTAAAAGCGTTTGGTAATCGGTTACAATTTCTTCATCTAAAAAATGTACTGTTCTTGAAATTATTTCAGAAGCGTCTTTTTGGTTGATGGCAACATTCAACTGTTTTAAATGTCCGAAACCGGCTGCAATATGTTGCGTGATATAACGATTTGGATAATTACTTCCCTTAAACCAAGGAAAACCGCCATTTTCAAACTGCATTTCTTTTAATCTATAAACAGCAGTTTGCAATTCGTTAGTCATTTTATTTAAGTCGAAAAGCAATGCAATTCTGTTTTTCTGCTCAGTTTCACTTTGTGCATCGCGCAGCCATGGCGTTTCTTCAATTATAATTGATTTTAATTCTTGATTTTTTTCCAAATTTGAAAGCAAGGCATCGCTCGTTTTCCATTGATTGAAAACTTCTTGAATGCGCGGATTTGAATTCAAAATATGACTTGCCAAGGCATTTGCATAATAACGCGAAAATATTTGTTCGGAACATTCATAAGGATATTCCATTAAATAAGGCAAACTCTGTACCGCATACCAAGCCGGATTCGACGTAATTTCCAAAGTTAATTTATGGTTGCTGAGCGTTGTCGAAGCATTGTTTTTCAACTTGTCTAAAGTGAAAGTCTTGGTTTGATTGCTGCGAACCCACATAGGCAAGGTTTCCGTCACCAACATTCTATTTGACAAAACTGGCAATACATTTTGTTCACCGTCACTAAAATCGCCTGCTTTGGCAATTACTTTGTATTGAATGGCCTGAACAGTTGTTGGGATTTCAAGCTTCCAACTTACCTGGATATTTCCTTTTGCATCAACATTGAATTTTTGAGTGGCGGAACTATTTCCCAATAATTCATTAATCTGTTTTCCTGTAATGGCATCTGTTAACTCTAAAACAGCCATTCCATTGAGGTTGTTTTCTATTAAATTTGAAATTTTACTTGAAAATATAATGGTATCTCCTTCCCTTAAAAAGCGAGGCGAATTTGGCAATACCATCAACTCTTTTTGGGTGACGGTTGTCAGGGTTTTTGTGGCCGAAGCCAATTCTTTGGTATGCGCCATCAATTGTAATTTCCAGCTTGTCAATGCCTCCGGAACGGTAAAATTAAAACTTATATTCCCTTCTTTGTCGGTTGTTAAATGTGGATAGAAAAAGGCTGTTTCGTTAAAGTTTTCACGAATTTTAACAGCGGAAAAATCTGGCTTTTCTTTTAATTCAGCAGGATTTTCTAATTTACTTATCATTACAACTTCTTCTAAACTGTTGTTGTCTGCCATTTCCATTTCTTCAATATTGGCTTCCTTGGAAACAATTTCAACACCTTCTGCTTTCCCTTTTAAGTCATAAAATCTTCGATTGTTTGCAAAACGAAATCCAAACCAATTCAATTGATCAAAAAATTGTTGAAGAGAACTGTAATAATTTTGAGGTAAATTCACAACATTAAAGTAGCTGTTCCCAAAACTGTTATTTGCATTGCGATTGTTGTAGGAATAATAACCAGGTTTTTCAATAGGATTAAATTCCCAACTATGAACTTTAAATTTATCTAAAGAAGCGTCATACATACTTGCCAACAATTCAGCAGTAACTTTATCGCCTTTTTCTCCCTTAATTTTAAAACTCCAGGTTTGGTTTTCCCCGGGCAGTAATTTATCTCTAAAGGTAATCGTTTCAATTTCTAATTCTTTTTTCGGATAAGGAACTGAAATAGGCAGTGTTCCGCTTTTGAAGGCATTAAAATTGCTAAAACTGTAATGAATGGCGAAGCCGCCCAAATCTTTTTCGGCTACCGGAATTTGAATAAATTTTGAATTATTTTCCAGGTGAATAATTTGCGTATCAATTATTTTATGATCTTTTTCAATGTCGATAGTGACAAAAATATTTTTTGAAGCGGAACCAACTTTTAGCAATACATTTTCATTTGGCTTGTAGCTTTTTTTATTGGTTGAAATCAAAAACAACTGATTATCGGGAACCTGATTTTCTGTTTCGCTAAAAACAGTAAATAATTGTTTGTCATTTACTTTTTGACCAAATTTATCTTTGGTTTCCAACGCAATAATATAATTTCCGGATTCCCATTTTTTAATTTTTTTCAACTGAATTTTAGTTTCTTTTGAAGTGTCAAAAAATTTATTAAAAACCAAAGTTCCTTTTGGCCAGTTATTAAGGGCATCTTCATTGGAATAGGCCTCATAAGGAAATTTATTTTTAAAGACCTCTTCGGTAATTTCCTGATAATCCGGTGCATTCCAAGGACGCATTCTCAACACATTTTTTGGTGCCTGTAATTTGTAAATTTTTAAGATTCCTTTTGCGCAAACAATTTCATTATTCAGGTTTTTGGTTTCAACCGTTAAGAAGTTGTCTTTTTTATTCTTGTCGATTTCAGCTTCGATTTTAATTTCAGCAATTAAGGCGTGGTAGCCCACTTTTATTTCGGTAGTGACACTTCGGGTTTCGCCATTGATATCAGTTACATCAGCAGTAACTTCATAAATAAATATAGGCAAATTTGTTGCGTCAACACTTTTATCCGAAATTGCTTTAAAGGAAATACTAAAATTTCCCTGAGCATCTGTCATGGTTTCTCCGTAGCTAATTTCCTGGGCTTGCGTTGAAGGGGGAATTGGGCGGTACCAATAAAACCATTTTGGATATTGTACTTTTCTATGTACGCGATAAGAAACTTTGGCATCAGTAATGGTGCTTCCCGCAAAAGCAAAAGCACTTCCATTTACAGTAATGGAATCGTTTAATTTATAGGTTTCCGTAACAGGTTTAAATCCGGCTTCAAATTTTGGGCGTTTGTATTCTTCTACTAATATCTCAGTTCTCGAATGATTAAACCCATCCATTAAATCATACAACGCGCTTTTTTTTGATCCTTCTTTAACTTCAATGGAATAACTTCCTGTTAAACCTTGGGTTGGAAGTATAAATTCACCACTAAAGGAACCATAATCGTTTGTTTTTAATTCAATAGATTTTACGGCTTCATTATTGACATTGAATAAAGTGATTTCAACAAATTGACTGGCAACGACTTCCGATTTATTTTTCAGGCTTTTAAGTACAATTCCTTTGTAATAAACAGTTTGCCCTGGCCTGTAAATACTTCTGTCCGTAAATAAAAAGGAACTGATGGTGGTTTTTTCTGTTTCCTGAATTAACGCGCTGTTTTCATTTAAATAATAATCGCCAAATGTGGCAATTTCATTGTTGTAGTTTACAGTGAGCACTACATTTCTATAATTGGTTTTTGTGGTAAAATTTATTTGGCCCTTGTTATCGGCAATATAATTTTCATTTATTGGGGTGTTGTACTTTCCTGTATTGTAATTTTTTACATTTACTTTGGCGCCAACCAAAGGTTTTCCTGTATTTCTGTCGACAATTTGATAGAGGTTACTGTTGTTTTGTCGGTTTTCAATTACTGCAATATCCGTTGATTGAATAAATGCCGTTGCGTATATACTATTTTCATTTAAGGTTTCAAATGTTGAAGCGTAAATGAGATAATTTCCATTAGAAAAAGGCGGAATTAAAATTTCAGTGTTGTGCTGTTGGTAATCGTTTTCAGTTTTAAGGGCTTGACGAAAGTTTGAAACCAAATCAAGTTTTTTAATAAATGCTATTTTAGCCGAATCGTTGTAAATCCGGGCAAATTCCTCCTTTTCTTTATTATTGATTTTAAAAATATGAAAATATATTTCCGGTATATTTTTGTAGGAAACCAATACCTTATTGTCCTTTTGATTGGGTGCATACTTTTCAGCGATTATGGATAAGGATAAGTTAAGAATTTGCTGTTTTAATAAGTTGCATTTTTCAGCGCCTAAACTATTTGGAAATTTGGCAATTGCTTCCTTACATATTTCCAGCGCTTTTACGCGTTTAAACTGTTGTTTGGTTTTTGTTTTTGGAACATAGTCATTCGCTTGGTTGTTATAAGCCGTAGCAATCTCAAAATCGATTAAAGTGGAGCTTTCCAATGCTTTAAATTCATTTTTAAGGTTGATTAATGAATTTAAAAAAAGTGTTTCTTTTCCGCTCAAGGTTGCATGCTGCTTCACAAACAACAATCTTCCAAGTTCAACGGCAATAAAAGCCGCAGTTTTATTTTCTTTTTGGTGAAATACCCCTAATTTTTGATAAATTTTTAAGGCATTAAATGGAAGGGATAAAGTATCCTTAGTTTCTAATTTTAGAGTTAAAAATTCTTTGAAATCTGACAAATATTTCTCTTCTGAAATTTCAAATTTGTAAACCGGATTTGCAATGGAAGTTTCTGATGATTTGTAGAAATCCAACGCGTTGTGTGATAAGAAATCATAAAGTGTCGGACGAAATATTTTGGAATCTTTCTGCAATTCTAAAATATCGTTAAAGCCGTTCAAATCTGTTTTTTGCGCGAGCACCTCATTTTCTAGGGATTTTTGAAAATGTAAATGTATTTCTGCAAAGATGGTTTGCAAATCCCAGGTTCTAAAATCGGAAGTGTCAACTTTACTTTCAGTTGTTGTTCTGTTGTAAAATTCCCATCTGTTTTGCTGAAAATATTGCCAGTATAAATTGGCCAGCACGCTTTCCAACATGTTTTTTGTTGGAAATTCTGATTTTGAAATTTCTGTATTGAAGGAATTAATAATATTTAGTTGCGCATCTTCTTCAAGAATTAAAGCATATTTCGATTTAAATAGCAATGTTTTCAAGAGTTGCGGCGCATTGTTTTCTTTTTTTGCGGTTGCATAAATATTTTCAACTTCCTTTAAAGCAGATTTTGGTAAATTGCTTTTCTGAAAATTGTGTACTTTTTTCCATAAATCATCATAATTTTTATGGTGCTGCTGGGCTTTTGCATTTAAGGAAAATAAAATAATAGCTGAAAATATAACTGCAATTTTTCTCATAGAACATTATTTGTTCTTGTAAAGTTAGCAAAAGTTATACCTAAAATTTAGTGAATCTCATGATGTAATTATTTAGGTAAGAAATTTTATTCTGGAGTTCACAGATTTGTATAAAAAAAGCCGCTATATAGCGGCTTTTTTAATTTTTTTAATTGCTTAGCACAAATTCGCACCGCCTATTTATCGCATATTCCTCTTCCTTGCAAATACCCTCTTTAACGCAATGGTTTAAAGGTTGTGTTTCTCCAAAGCCTTCAGATTTTAAATTGTCTTTAGAAATCCCTTGGCTTATCAGATATTCCATAACTGATTTTGCGCGTTTGTGCGATAAAATCATATTATATTCATCACTTCCCCGAACATCGGTATGAGCACCAATTTCAATGGTCATATCAGGATATTTCTTCATAATATCCACAACATTATTCAGCTCAATAGCTGCATCCGGACGAATATCCCATTTGTCATAATCAAAATAAATTGGGTTTATTTTGATTTGAGTTTTTTCGTTTTCTACAACAATAGCCTTTTCGGAATCTTCATACGATTCTAAAGATAAAAAAATGTCTTTATCAACATCTCCTTTTTGATTGGTTGAAAATTCAATTTCAGAAGGATTGAATAATTTTTTGGTTCCTCTGATTTTATAATTTTTATTTTTCTCAATTTCAAAGGAATAGGCAGCGTCATCGCCAATAATCATCTCATTAATTGCATTGTTTTTATCATCAAATAATGTAACCAATGTTCCTGGAAGAAGTTCTAAACTATTTTTGTTTTTCACAAATCCATTTAAATAATATGTTTTTTCCAGAGTAAATCGGTAAATATCATCATCACCCATACCACCTTCTCTATTTGAAGAAAAATAACCAATTCCATTTTCTTCATCAACTATAAAACCAAAATCATCTAAATTGCTGTTAATCACATCGCTTAAATTTTTTGGCGTAGAAAAAGTGTCATTTGAAATTTCACTCTTAAAAATATCCAATCCGCCCATTCCAAAATGGCCGTCAGACGCAAAATAAAGGATGTTCTTGCTGCTCACAAAAGGAAACTGTTCTCTTTGCGAAGTGTTTATTTTTGGCCCTAAATTTTTCGGAGAACCATAAGTGCCATCTGCATTTATATCCACCACAAAAATATCAAAAGAACCAATTGTTCCTGGCATATCAGATGCAAAATAAAGTTGTTTTTCATCAGGACTTAGCGCTGCATGTTCAACAGAATACTGGTCGCTATTGAAAGGGAGGTCTGTAATGTTAGTCCATTCGTTATTAACAAATTGTGCTTTATAAATACTTAATTGATTTACTTTGTTTTTGTCCCTTCCTATTTTTTGACCAGTAATATTATTTCCTGTAAAATACATCGTTGTTCCATCTTTTGTAAACGCCGCATTTGATTCGTGCATTTTTGTATTGATGGTTTTGGAAAATGGAATTGCATTGGTTAAGTCAACGTTATTAACATCGGCTTGATACAAGTCCAAATAAGGCTGATTGTTCCAATCATATAATTTTCCGTTATTCCTTGCTGAGGCAAAAATCACTTTTTCACCAAAAAATGCCGGACCAAAGTCGGAAAATTTCGAATTTATGGAAACTTTAGTAACAACATATGGTTTTTTAGTATCCTTGTTCAATGCTTCAAAAAAGGTTAAAGTTTCTGGTTTTTCAGCAGGCTTTAATTGTTCTTTCTCTTGATATTTTTGGAACCATTTGTCAGCTTCTTTAAATTTTTTAACTCCTTTCAGTGTTTGGGAATATCGAAATAAATAATTTGAGTCAACGTTGGCCTCATAACTTTCGAGGAGCGTTTTGTACCATAGTTCCGCCTGATTCATTTCATTGTTAAAGTAATAGCAGTCGCCAAGTTTCTCCAATATTTCCTGTGTTTTTGGTTCTTCATTTAAAAACAACTCCGCAGCATCTAAATATGCTCTAGTTTTAAATAAATTGTTTGCGCGGTCTAAATTTTGCGCTACCATTAGTTGAGTTGAGATGGTAATAATAAACAGTAAAAATGTTATTTTTTTCATGTTGCAAGGCGTTTTTTAAAAGAATCTTGGAGATTTGTCAAAACCACTTTTTTTGTTTAAAATGTTTAAGTCGTATAAAATAAAGAGTTCATGAGAACCTGAACTAAATGGACCTAGGTTAGAAATGGTATGGTCGTATGCGTAACCTATTCGCAATTCGGGAGTGGCTTTAAAATTTACCATTCCGCTAAATGCATCATCTACCCTGTATCCTATACCAAATTCAACTTTATTGTCATACAAAACATTTGCGGTTATATCGAATGAAATTGGAGCTCCTTTTACAGCTTTTGCCATAAATGCCGGTTTAAATTTAAATAAATCACTCATTTCAAAAACATAACCTCCTGTTAAATACGTGTGTGCTTGCTCCGTCCCTTGATATTTCCCATTATTTCTGTCGAGATATTCTCCGTTTAGAATTGCGGGAATTGATAATCCTATATAATAATTATCGGTATTGTAATAAACACCAACACCCACATTAAAGAAGGATTGATTGATGTTTTCAGCAAAATCAGGATCAGTAAAAACGTCGCCGGATTCTAATACAAACCCGTTAAAATTGACATCAAAAAAAGTAACTCCGGCTTTTAAACCGAAGGATAGATTTCCGTTTTCTTCTAAATCTAGTTTATAGGCAAAATCGGCAAAAAGATTATTTTCTTTAACGACATCACCAATATTATCATTCATTAGGGAAAATCCGACTTCAACATTGTCATTGATTGGTGTATGAGCAAATATATTTGAAGACTTTGGAGCGCCATTTACGCCAACCCATTGGGTTCTGTGTAATGCGCCGAAATTTACAACCCCAATATTACCTGTAGTATACGCGGGATTTATAACACTCATATTGTACATATATTGTGTGTATTGTGCATCTTGTTGTGACCACATAATTACTGTTGTCAAAAGTGCAATAAACGTTATTAGTATATTTTTCATTTTTTAGGTATAAAATGTATTTGTTTAAACTATTGATTATCTGCTTAAATATAATCTTCGTTGGATAGGTTTTCTATCATTTTTATTGAAATTAATAATAAAGTAATAAACGCCGGCAGGCACTAATTCCCCGTCACCATTTAATCTGCCATCCCAGTCTGGTTTTGAAGCATTTGCGGTATATACTAAGGCGCCCCAACGATTAAAAAATTCAACTTTAAAGTTTGGATACAAGTCTCTAAGGTTTCCTAATTTAAAGGTGTCATTAACGCCATTTCCAGAAGGTGAAAAGCCATCATAAATTTCTACGTCATATGCGTCGCAAGCTTCTAAAGACACAGTCACTGCAAGTGGATTTATACTTTCGCAACTATTAACGGTTGTTTCTATTGCGTAATAAGTTTCTCCTTCAACCAATGCTATAGATGTACTTAAAAGGTTTCCGTTTGGATAAAAGTCATACCAAGAAATTGTGCCACCACTATTTGCGGAAACGTTTATGTTTAATTCCGCCAGCGTTGGCTTATCAATTTTACAAAATTCGTTACCCAATGAAATAATAGCCGGGGTACCTGGGTCTGTTAATATTACATTAACGACTTCTCTTATTGAACTGATACAACCTGTTGTAGCATTTGTTTGTGCTGCCCAGTAATCTTCACTATCAACTAATAGTTCTGTTGGATTTAAAGGTGTGTTATCCGTTTCAGAAGCATACCATACAATTCCGGTTCCTGAGACATTTAAATCTGAAATTTCTGGAGATGATGAGGCGCAAAAACTTTGAGTAACAGTCGAAATAGTTGGAGGTAAAGCATCGTTAATCGTAACTGTAACACTTAATCTATCAGCACTTTCACAATCTGAAATGGTTTCAGCTGCATAATAGATAGCTCCATCAATTAAAGCTGTGTCAGTTGTTAATGGAGCGCTGCCAGTTGCATCATACCATACTATTGTATACGCAACATTACTTGCTTCCGCCTGTAAATTAGCTATTGTTGGACTATCAGATAAACAAAACTCTTGAGTGTCATTCGTAGTAGTTGGTGTAATCGGATTATATATTATAACTGTGACATCCGTTTTATTTAAACTTTCACAGGTTGTTCCACTTAGATCATTTGTTTGAGAAGCTGAATAAGTGCCATCTGATAAAGGATCAGTTGGAGCTAAAACAGTTCCAGTAGCATCATGCCAAATTATTGAAGCATCATTCGGTATTAAGTCTGAAACAAGTGCGTTTTCAGATTTACAGAACGTTTGAGTTGTATCAGCAATTGTTGGGGGAGGAACAACCGTAATGGTAACTGTTACAATTGAAGTATCATCAGGGCAAATAGTACCTCCTGCTGCAGTATATGTATAAACACCTGCAACATCAGTTCCTGCAACAAATGTTTCTGAATGAGCAGAACCATCTGGAGCTGTCCAAGTACCTCCAGTGTCAGCACCTCCAAGTAAAGAGAATAAATTTTGGTCCACTAAATTGATCTCACAATCAGAATATGAACCATCCGTACCAGCATTAGGCGCTATTTCAATAAGAGCTGTTTTACTGTCGCGAGTTGCACTTTCACAACCTGAAGCAGGATCGAA
>NZ_JBFFKM010000046.1:0-20264 GCF_041555395.1 Lutibacter sp.
ACTCCTTCAATATCCCCGGTTGCGGAAAATTCCATCATCATTTTGTTGCTTTCAAAAGTGACTTTTACTTCTGATTCAACGGTAAATTCGGGTAAATCAAAATCATAAAAATCAATACCGGAAATGTCGTACTTAGAGTTTCCTAAATTTTCCCAGGTTCCATTTTCAGTTTCAAGCGCTTCACAGGTATTTGTATCATCGATAAAGTCAAAAAAAGTTTCCTTATAAGTGCCGTTTTCAAAAAATTCAAAGGTCGATTTTTTCGTGCATTCTGTTATCATTCCATCTAACATTTCATCTAGCGCATCTTGTATTTCATCATCTATGGGCTCATTATTTATTTCCGCATAAACATCCATTTGGCTTAACCGCCATTCGCCAACAATTTTATCGGCTGAATCATTGTCATCATCATTACAGGAATTAAAACTCACCGCAACTAAACAAATACTCAAAAATATAAATAGCTTTTTCATGACATAAAAATTTAATTGGTTTATACATATAAAGCTAATTCAAAGTTCGAATTTTTTATATGAGAAAAATCAATTCAATAAATGATAGTAATCAGTTTAATGAATGATAGAAATCAATTTATATTGAAGCAGGCTATTTGAAGATGCAGTAGTTTTATTGTAGAAACTTTAAGTGAAACCAATTATCGCGGATTATAAATCTGCGCTGGAATCCATTTTATTTAATAATTAACTATTTCGCCCAATCCTTAATCCAGCCCGATAAAGTTTTAACCCAATCGTCATTGTCATTTATGCAGGGAATCATATTAAAAGTCTCGCCGCCATTTTCAATAAAGGAATGTTTGGCTTCCATGCCAATTTCTTCCAAAGTTTCTAAACAATCAGAAACAAAGGCTGGGGTTACCACCGCTAATTTCTTTACGCCGGTTTTAGCGAAATTATCTATTGTTTGGTCTGTATAAGGCTGTAACCATGGGTCACGCCCTAAACGAGATTGAAAAGAAGTGCTGTAACTGCCTTCCTTCAAATTTAATTTTGCGGCAACATTTTTAGTGGTTTCGTAGCATTGATGACGGTAGCAAAACTCATGAGCTGCTGATGTGGTGTTGCAACAACTGCCGTCAATTTTACAATGTGATTTTGTGATGTCCGATTTTTTGATGTGTCTTTCGGGAACGCCATGATAGGAAAAAAGCAGGTGTTCAGGCTCTAATCTGGTAAGTTCATTTTGAATGCTTTTGCTTAAAACTTCAACATAATCTGGCTTGTTATAAAAAGCAGGAACCATGGTTAATTTTATTTTCGGGAATTGTTTTTTTACAATTTCTTTCGCTAAAACTTCAATCGTTTCTGTTGTGGCCATCGCAAATTGCGGGTAAAGAGGAATCAGTAAAATTTCTGTAACGCCTTGTTCCACTAATTTTTGAATGCCGCTTTTCATGGACGGATTTCCGTAACGCATGGCCAGCTCAACAGTAATATCTGTATTTTCCTGTACCTTTTTATGCAATCTTTTAGAGAGAACTATTAGAGGAGAACCCTCATCCCACCAGATTTTTTTATAGGCCGCTGCCGATTTTTTAGGTCGGGTATTTAAAATAATGCCTTTTACAAGAAATGCACGCATTAAATAAGGGACATCAATTACCCTTTCGTCCATTAAAAATTCATCTAAATAGTTTCTTACATCTTTTGTGGAAGTGCTGTTTGGCGATCCTAAATTTACTAATAAAGCTCCTTTCATTATATTGGTGTAATTATGATTTTGCAAATTGTTTTGGTGTAATTCCGAATTTTTTTTTAAATGCGGCAATAAAATGACTTGAGGCACTATAGCCCAAGTGTGAAGCAATTTCGTTTACATTCATTTGTTGCTCCTGTAACAATGTTTTGGCCAATTCCATTTTGTAGTTCAGCAAAAACACAAAAACCGGAACGCCATAAACTTCTTTAAAGCCTGTTTTTAACTTTTTAATATTAAGACCGACTTCTTTGGCCAAATTGCTTAAAGAAGGTGGGTTATTCATTTTTAAAACAATAAGTTTTTTAGCTTGTTTTAATTTGCTGGCAATTTCTTCATTCGAAACATATGGGCAGTTTTCAGATTCTTTTTCTGAGGATTCACTAAAATAATAACTTAATAATTCGTACACTTTCCCTTTAAGATATATAGGTCTGAGCAATTCATTTGTTTGCCTGGTTCTTAATTGGTTCAAAATTAATTTTATGGTAGGATTAATTTCTTTTGGTTCAATAATAGGATTTTCTGATTTTAAACTGTTATAATTAAATAAAGCATTTCCGTTAATAGAAAATAAAGAATGAAAATGCTCAATTGAAATTAAAATGGCAATTAACTCCGTATTTGGGGATAAATTAAAGAAAAGATTCATCTTTTCATCTTTAAAATAGACCATATTAGAGCCGTCTTCAATTAGTTTTATGGCGCAATGTTCAGCATTAAAAGCTATGGTGCATTCATTTTTGCAGCAAAAATAAATTTGAATATAATTATCGTTTAAAGAATGTTGAAGAAATTCATGATTATCTGATAAGTTGTTCAAATGAAATATTTTAAAAGTGCCACTTTCATGAAAAATACATTGGGTACTTTTGTCGATATTTTTGTAAATATTTATTACGGATTTCATAAGGCGTTTTTACAAATTAACTTTAATAATAAAACAAAAGTAAACATAATAACTTATAAAACAAAATGACACATTCTTAAAAAGTATGACAAAAGTCATAGTTTTAAAGCCTTTATTTCTATGACATTTGTCATACTTTTATTCAAAAACTTGTTATTTAGAAGTGTTATAAATTAAGCGCTATAACTTATGTCGACAATAAAAGTACTTTTGCCGATGTTTTGTAGTGAAATATAATTGTACTTTTGTCGATACTTATTGATAACACTATTCTTATGAGTCAAGAAAACATGCCTACAAAATTATACAATGTAGGATTAAGTTATAAAAAAGCTGATGTAAAGGTGCGAGGCGCTTTCAGTGTAACAAAAGAAAATCAAAAACTATTATTAAAAGAGGCTAAAGAGAAGGGTATTGATGGAATCTTTATTTTGTCAACCTGCAACAGAACCGAAATTACCGGTTTTGCAAAACATCCTTTTGAATTAATTAGTTTATTGATAAAATATTCAAACGGAAGTGTTGAAGATTTTATAGAGGTATCTAATGTTTATAAAAATAAAGATGCCGTAAAACATTTGTTCAATATTGGAACTGGTTTAGATAGTCAAATTTTAGGGGATTACGAAATAGTTGGTCAGCTTAAAGAATCTTTTAAACAAGCTAAAATAGCCGGAACTACCAATGCCTATTTAGAGCGTTTAATGAACTTGGTTTTGCAAGCAAGTAAAGATGTTAAGAACAATACGCAATTAAGTTCAGGAACAACTTCTGTGGCTTATGCGGCCATACATTATATTATGGAGAATATATCCGAGTATAATGAAAAGAAAATTCTTATTTACGGATTAGGTGATATAGGGAAAAACACCTGTAAAAATGTTTTGGGTTATACGTCAAACAAAAATGTGACCTTAATTAACAGAACTCACGAAAGAGCTTTGGAATTTAAAGCAATCCATCCTGAAATTACCGTAAAAAATTATGCCGACTTAACAAAAGAATTACAAGATACTGATATTTTAATTGTTTCCACAGGAGCAGATATTCATACCGTAAACAAATCGCATTTAAAAGAAGGTAAGGAATTATTGATACTGGATTTATCAATGCCTGAAAATGTGGATATTTCTGTTAAAAATATGGAGGGAGTTACCCTGGTAAATGTGGATGAACTTTCAAAAATTACGGATCAAACCATAGAAAACCGTAAAAACGAAATACCAGCTGCTGAGGCCATTATAGAAAAATATAAAGGCGAATTCAATGATTGGATGGAACAGCGAAAATATGTACCTGCTGTGAATGCTTTAAAAGAATCGCTGCGAATAATACAACATGATGAAATTGATTTTCATTCGAGAAAAATAGAAGGTTTTAATATTGAACATGCCGAGTTTGTTACAAACCGGATGATCCAAAAAATTACCACACAATTTGTTAAGCATTTAAAAGATGAGGAGACTTCGGTTGATTTAAGTATTAGCGTAATCAGTAAAATGTTTAATATTAAAGAGTTGAGTTTAAATGAAAATGATTAGAATAGGAACAAGAGCAAGTCAACTTGCACTTTGGCAAGCAAATTTAGTTAAAACACAACTTGAAAATTTAGGATATCAAACACAAATTATAGAAGTTTCATCAACTGGTGATGAGGTTTTAGACAAGCCTTTGCATCAAATTGGTGGTTTTGGTTTGTTTACGAAAACCCTCGACAATGCGATGCTTCGCGGTGAAATTGATGTCGCAGTTCACTCTTTGAAAGATGTTCCTACTGATTTGCCTGAAAAAATTACACAAGCTGCTATTTTGGAAAGAGCCAACATCAGTGATGTTTTAATCCTTAAAAACAATGCCGATTTTTTAAACAATCCTGAAAACGCGATTATAGCCACAGGAAGTTTGCGACGAAGAGCACAATGGTTGCATAAATACCCAAATCATACCATTACCGAATTAAGGGGGAACGTAAATACTCGTTTGCAAAAACTCATTGACAACGATTGGAATGGAGCAATTTTTGCTGCTGCCGGATTGGAACGCATTGAATTATTGCCGGAAAATCATGTGATGTTAGATTGGATGATTCCAGCAGCTGCTCAAGGTGCAATCATGATTACCGCATTAAAAGCGGATACAAAAACTCTTGACATTTGTGCTCAAATAAATCATAAAGACACTGAAATTGCTGTTACTGTTGAACGTCAATTTATGAAAACATTGGAAGGCGGATGTACCGCGCCAATTGGTGGAAATGCAAAAATAACAGGAGATACCATTTATTTTAAAGGTATTTTAATTGCCATTGACGGTTCGGAAAAAGTTGAAGTTGAAAAAGCTTTACCAATAAGTGAATGGAAAAGCTTAGGCAAAATTTGTGCGGAGGAAGTGTTGAATAACGGCGGGAAAAAATTAATGGAAAGTATAAAAGCTGAAATGAAAAAATAAATGAACAGCAAAAAAAAAATCCTGTCAACCAAAAAGCTCTCCGGAACTCAAAAAGAATTTTTGAATAATTTTATTGTAGAGGAGATTGAATTTATTGAGATTGCTTTTAACAATTCCATCAAGTTGGAAAACCCTATTAAAACTGCTGTTTTTACAAGTAAAAATGCAGTTTCTGGTATTTTTAACCAGTTTTCATCAGCTGAATTACAATTTGAAAATGTGTATTGCGTTGGCGACAAAACGGCAAAATTATTAGAGGATAAAAACGTTAAAATAACCGTTAAAGCGAATTCAGCACAAGAATTGGCAGATGAAATACTGCTCAATAAGAATATTGAGGAGGTTTATTTTTTCTGCGGAAATTTAAGACGCGATGAATTACCGGAAATTTTAGCTGAAAATAATATCAAGGTAAATGAAGTTGAAGTATATTCAACTAATTTTAAACCGGTAAAAATTAAAAACACCTATGATGGAATATTGTTTTTTAGTCCTTCATCCGTAAAAAGTTATTTGTTAAAAAATACTGATACCCAAAGCATTGCTTTTTGTATTGGAAATACTACCGCTTCTGAAGCTGTCAATGATTTTGAAAATGTATTTGTGGCCGATGAACCTACGGTAGAAAATGTAATAAAATCTGTAAATCAATATTTTGATTATGAATAGAACAAGACGCCTTCGTAAAACTGAAAATATCCGTCGTTTGGTAAGAGAAAACAGACTTACAATAGATGATTTAATTTATCCTTTATTTATTGAAGAAGGAGTGAATATTGAAACTGAAATTGTTTCCATGCCTGGCATTAAACGATTTTCATTGGATCGAATTTCAAAAGAGTTGGACGAAGTGGTTGCACTTGATATTCCTGCAGTATTGCTTTTTGGAATTCCTTCAAAAAAAGATGAAATTGGCTCTGAAACATGGAATGATAACGGAATTATGCAAAAAGCCATCCGATTTATCAAGAAAAATTATCCGAGTTTATATGTAATCACCGATGTTTGTTTTTGTGAATATACCAGTCACGGACATTGCGGCGTAATTCATGACAATGATGTTGACAACGATGCAACTTTGCCGAACATTGCCAAACAGGTAATTTCTCATGCCAAAGCAGGAGTAGATATGGTGGCCCCATCTGGCATGATGGACGGAATGATATCAACCATTAGAGAAGCTTTGGACAATACTGGTTTTTATAATCTTCCAATTATGTCTTATGCGGTAAAATATTCTTCTGCATTTTATGGTCCGTTTAGAGATGCAGCCGATTCTGCGCCAACTTTTGGTGATCGAAGAACCTATCAAATGGATGCTGCAAATAGAGATGAAGGATTGCGTGAAGCAACCTATGACGATCAAGAAGGTGCAGATATTTTAATGGTAAAACCAGCTTTGGCCTATTTGGACATCATCAGAGATTTAAAAAATAATTTTGACCGTCCAATTGCATGTTATAATGTAAGCGGTGAATACGCTATGATTAAAGCAGCCGCTGAAAAAGGCTGGATTGATGGCGATCGGGTAATGATGGAAAGTTTACTTTCAATGAAAAGGGCAGGAGCTGATATTATTATTACCTATTTTGCAAAGGATGTAGCTCGATTATTGTTAAAACGTTAATGATACTAAAAACTAAAAAATGAAATTAGAAAAATCATTCGAATTATATACAAAAGGTAAAAAAAATTTAGTGGGAGCTGTAAATTCTCCCGTTAGGGCTTTTAAATCTGTTGGAGGAATTCCTATATTTATTGATAGGGCAAAAGGAAGTAAAATTATTGATGTAGACGGAAACGAATATATTGACATGGTTTTGTCTTACGGACCAATGATTCTGGGACACCGAAACAGTAAAGTTGAATCGGCCGTAAAAAGTGCCTTAAAAAAGGGATACACTTTTGGTGCTTCTACAGAAGGAGAAATAAAACTTGCCAAAATTGTTTGTGATGCTTTTCCGGGAATGGATAAAGTGCGATTTGTAAGCTCGGGAACTGAGGCCGTTTTTAGCGCCATTCGTTTGGCAAGGGCTTTTACAGGTAAAAATAAAATTATAAAATTTGCTGGCTGTTATCACGGGCACGCAGATGATATGCTGGTTGCTGCCGGATCAGGCTTGGTAACTTTGAGCATACCTGGGAGTAAAGGTGTGCCAGCTGGAACAGTTGCGAATACGTTGGTTGCGGAATACAATAATATTGACAGTGTTGAACAACATTTAGCAAAGCACAGCGATATTGCTGCAGTGATTATAGAGCCAATTGCCGGTAATATGGGTGTTGTAAATCCGACAAAAGAATTTATTGAAGAATTACGAGATTTGACCAAAGCAAGCGGTGTCCTTTTGATTATAGACGAAGTGATGACCGGTTTCCGTTCAAAATTTGGTGGCGCTCAAGAATTACTGGGTATTCAGGCAGATATCACTTGTTTGGGTAAAGTAGTTGGCGGAGGTTTCCCTGTAGGCGCTTACGGTGCCAGAAATGAAATTATGGAAATGGTGTCTCCTTTAGGAGATGTGTATCAGGCAGGAACTTTATCGGGAAATCCAATTGCAATGGCTTGCGGAATTGCAACTTTAAATGAATTAAAAAAACAAAATCCATATAAGGATTTTGAAAAAACAGCTTCTTTTTTAGAAAAGGCTTTAATGGATGCTGCTAAAAAAAATGGAATTGATTTGCAGGTAAACCGATTTGGATCAATGATTTCGCCGTTTTTTACGAAAACAGAAGTTATTGATTTTAAAACCGCTCAAACTAGTGATACAGATAAGTTTAAAATATTCTTTTGGAAAATGATGGAAAAAGGAGTGTTTTTACCTCCTTCTCAATTTGAAGCCTGGTTTTTGGGAACAGCAATGAGTAAAAGAGACATTTATAAAGTAAGATCAGCAATAAATATTGCTATGCAAGCGGTGGCGAAGAAGAGTTAAAATTAAAAACAAGTACCACCTATTAGATACTAGTAGTTACGTAATACAAAAAACTAAAAAACAAATGATTAAAAACGATTTATATTTAAGAGCCTTAAAAGGAGAGATAGTTGAACGTCCACCAGTTTGGATGATGAGACAAGCTGGGCGTTATTTACCTGAATTTATTGCAATTAGAGACAATTACGATTTTTTTACGCGTTGCAGAACTCCGGAGCTGGCTTCAGAAATAACAGTGCAGCCTATTAGAAGATTTGGCATGGATGCCGCTATTTTATTTTCGGATATTTTGGTGATTCCTCAGGCTATGAATATTGAAGTAGAAATGAAAGAAGGAGTAGGGCCTTGGTTGCCAAATCCTATTCGTACACAAAAGGATGTTGATGCTGTTTTAGTTCCAGATGTTACTGTTGAATTAAAGTATGTAATGGATGCAATTAAAATGACCAAACAAATGCTGAATGATGAAATTCCGTTAATTGGTTTTGCAGGTTCTCCTTGGACAATTTTATGTTATTGTGTGCAAGGACAAGGGTCTAAAACATATGATATTGCGAAAGAGTTTTGTTTTACAAAACCAGTTTTGGCTCATATTTTATTACAGAAAATAACGGATACTACTATTGCTTATTTGAAAGAAAAAGTGAAATCAGGTGTTGATGCAGTTCAGATTTTTGATTCTTGGGGAGGAATGTTATCACCTGTTGATTATCAGGAATTTTCTTGGAAATACATCAATCAAATTATTGAAGCCTTAAAAGATGATGCTCCGGTAATTGCTTTTGGAAAAGGTTGTTGGTTTGCTTTGGAAGAAATGGCTAAATCAAATGCTTCTGCTTTAGGAGTAGATTGGACAATTACGCCACAAATGGCAAGAAAATTTGCAGGAAGCAACATCACATTACAAGGCAATATGGATCCTTCTCGTTTGTTGTCTCCTCCAAAAGAAATTAAAAGAATAGTGACCCAAATGATCAACGATTTCGGAAAAGATAAATATATCGTAAATTTAGGCCATGGAATTTTACCAAATGTGCCATTAGAAAATGCAAAAGCATTTATTGATGCTGTAAAAGAATATAAGAGCTAGATTTTACAAATAGTTTCAAAACATACTACTAAAATCTGAATACTAAAAACTAAAAAAATGAATTCAACTTTAATTCAAAAATACAATATCCCTGGTCCAAGATACACGAGTTACCCAACAGTTCCTTTTTGGGACAAAAAAGGGATTGCTGTTGATGATTGGAAAAAAACAGTGGTAAAATCTTTTAATGAAAGCAATGACAGTGAAGGAATAAGCCTATATATTCATCTTCCTTTTTGTGAAAGTTTATGTACATTTTGTGCTTGCCATAAAAAAATTACCAAACGCCATGAAGTTGAACAGCCTTATGTAGATACTGTTTTAAAAGAATGGGATTTGTATTGTGATTTGCTAGGGAAACGTCCAAAAATTAGGGAAATTCATTTGGGAGGCGGTACACCAACTTTTTTTTCTTCTGAAAATTTAAAGAAGTTAATAAACGGAATTTTTAAAAGAGCCGACAAATTTGAAATTTTCGATTTTAGTTATGAAGGTCACCCTGGTCATACTTCTGAAGAGCAATTGCAAACATTATATGATTTAGGGTCCAGAAGAAATAGCTTTGGAATTCAGGATTATGATCCTATTGTTCAAAATGCTATTCATAGAGTTCAAAGTTTTGAACAGGTAAAAAAAGTGAACGATTGGTCTCGGAAAATTGGATATGAATCCATTAGCCACGATTTAATTTTCGGATTGCCTTTTCAAACGGAAGATAGCATAAGAAACACCATAAAAAATACAATTGCCTTAAAACCAGATAGAATTGCTTATTACAGTTATGCCCATGTGCCATGGATAAAAGGCGTGGGACAAAGGGGGTTTGATGACCATGATTTGCCAAAAGATGATGAAAAACGCCATTTATATGAATTGGGAAAACAATTGTTTTTTGATAATGGCTATGTTGAAATAGGAATGGATCATTTCGCATTGCCAAGTGATTCACTTCATAAAGCTATGGAAGCAAAAAAACTGCATCGTAATTTTATGGGTTATACTGCAGGTAAAACTGAATTGATGATTGGATTGGGAATGTCGTCCATAAGTGATTCCTGGTATGCGTTTGCGCAAAATGAAAAGGATATTGACGATTATACAGAACGTGTAAATGAAGGAAAGTTGCCTGTTTTTAGGGGCCATTTGCTAACAGATATGGATTTAATTATTCGTAAGCATATTTTAAATTTGATGTGTAATCTTGAAACTGAATGGAAAATAGGGTTGGATGCAAAAGTTAAAAATGCTATAATTAAACGTTTAAAACCAATTATTGATGATGGTTTAGTTGAAATTTCAGATGATAAAGTAACCGTAAAAGAAGAGGGACGAATGTTTGTTCGTAATATTTGTATGGCATTCGATTTACGACTGGTTGAAAATGAACCTGATATTCGAATATTCTCAATGACTATATAACCATAAAAAAAACCGAACAATTTGTTCGGTTTTTTTTTTATGGTTACATTTTAAAATTATTGACCTAATGTTCTCATATAATTAACAACCAACCATCTGTCTTCGTCTAAAGGCATTTTTTTGTTAAAGGCTGGCATATCGTCTCTTCCAAAAGAAGCTTTGTAAAATAAAGCACCGTCACTTTGTGCCTGAAATGTTTTAGTTGAAAAATCGCCTAAGTCACCTTTCATGTCATTTGCTTTTGTTCCATCGCCATAACCTTCACTTCCGTGACATGATTTACAATGTTTGGAATATAACGATTTTCCAATTGCCAAATCAACTTTTGGGTCTGTTGGGTTTTTCATGGTTTGGTATTTAACAGGAATTTTCCAATCTGAAACGTTGGTTGTTACTTTTGGCTCTTGAACAACAACCTTAACCGGAGTTTCAGCCTCTACAACTATTTTTGGTTGCTCAGTAACCACTACTTTTGTTTCAACTTCAACTTTAGTATCTTCGTTTACCTTCGTTTCAGTTGTTTTTTGCGTAACTACTTTACCTGGTTCTTTTGTTGTGATTTTTGTAACAGTCGTACTCTTTTCAACTGGAGATTTCTCATTTGTTAAATCCTTTACAATAATTTCTGTATTTGAAATAGTATCGTTATCAGAAATAGTGACAGAATCAATAATCATAGTTTCGGTAACAATGGAATCATTTAGAGTTTCTGTTTTTTCCTGTTTTTCTTTTGAACCACAATTTATAAAAAGTAGAGCGCTACTTAAAATTGTGAAAATAAATAATTTTTTCATTTTATTTTGTTTTAGTAATTAATTGATAATAAATTATTAACGTTACGAAGTTAGCTGTTTAAGTTAATAAATTTGTTACATAATTTAATAGGAAACTTACATTATTCATATATTTTGAAGTTTTACTATTTTTATTTAGCGACTTTAAGGATATCTAAAGCAGTAATGCAAGTTCTTATTTAAAAGAAATTAGTTTAAATAAAATAAAAAAACAGTTGCAAGAAGGTTCTTACAACTGTTTAATTTAACACTCTTTTTCAAATAAATTTTGGACAAGTTTAAAGGGGATTATTTTTTCAAGGTTCTCATATAATGAACAATTGCCCAAACATCATCTTTGTCAGTAATTTTCTTTTCAAAGTTAGGCATATCATTTCTTCCTATATAGCTTTTGTAAAATAATTCACCATCTGTTTGTTTTTGAAACGCTTCTGAAGAGAAATTTCCTAAATTTCCTTTTAAATTTTTTGCTTTTATGCCATCTCCTAATCCCTTAGAACCATGACAAGATTTGCAATGTTTGCTGTATAATATTTTGCCCTGATTAAAGTTTTCTTTAGAAGCTTCAACCGGGTTTTTTACTTTTTTATCTTTTTCGGGAACAACCCATTTTTCTTGTTGAATTGAAAATGATAATAATCCTGTAGTGAAAACAATTGCTGTTAATAAAATTCCAAATTTTTTCATAATTTATTTAATTTTAATATTTACTTAATTGTATTAGATTTAATAATAAACGGATAAATATTCCTAAAATAATAAGCAGCATTAAATTAGAAAATATCAATAAAAATAAAGGTGTTTTATTGCTAGGAGACCATAATGTTCGTTTATTAAAAGTAGATAAATCGATTGATTTTATTCCTAAATCTGAATTCATTTCAACCTTTACGGTTCCATATTCGTCATGTTCTTCTAGAGTAACTTCAAAAACCAGATTACCACTAAAACTATTATAGTTTTCATCAATGTTAACAGCAATTTCACCATTTTCATCGGTAAAATAGGTTCCGTCTCCAATATTTAATCCATTAAACATTCTTTTAACTTGAACTTGAAGTCCTTCATCTGGAATAGGATTTCCTTCCATATCCAGTAAAGAGGCTGCTATTTGCTTTTCATTATCATTTATAATTAATTGAGCAGATAAATTAACTTCTTTGAAGGTTAGCATTTCTTCAACATCTTCAAATAATGGCTGATTTGTTACTTTTAGTTTAATCGTATTTTCTAATTGAACACTGGTTTTAGATAATTTGAATAAAGTTTTACCGTTTTCATTTGTTATTCCTTTTCCTAGATAAATTTCATCATCATTAATTTTGAATATTTCAAAAGGAATATTTATAGCTTCATGCCAGCCATTGTCATCTTTGTAGCTAGTTGATATATTGATGAATGAAGTGTCATTAACGATTTTAAGGTAGCTTAAAGAGATGCTTAAATCTTTTTTAACCTCTTGTGCGTTTGTGAAAAATACATTCCCAATTAATCCTAGAAAAATAATTATTGCGGTTAAAATTTTTGCTTTTTTTCTTGTTTTTATAATAGGCTTCTTTTTATCTATTTTAGTTTCAGAAACACCTTGTTCATCTAAAGTTACTTGTATTGGAATTACCGGAATAAACCGAATTAAAAAAGTAATAATGAGCAATGCCATAGCTAAAGTTGCTGAAGTTGTTAACCATTCGTGTAAAGAAGGAAAATAATGATGCCAACCTTCAGGAACGCCTTGTATTGGTAAAAAAGGGCTTAATAATGTAGGAGTAACGATTACGTATCTTTTCCACCAAGATGTAACTACAATTAGTAGTGCAATCATAAATATTGGAAGTGGTTTTCTCATTGATTTGAATAAAAGCAGGAAAGAAGGTAAAACGAGTCCTCCTACAATTACAAACCAAAACATTGAAGAAAAATGTCCAAAAAACATTTCCATAATATGGTCTACTTCTCCTTCTGTTGATTTGTAAGCAGGTATTAAATACTCAATAATATTAAAATATAAGTATATTAAACAAGCTAATACCATTAATTTACCTAATTTATCGAAATGAAGTTCAGTAATATATTCTTGGGCTTTATAGTATTTATGAATTACATATACTGCAACTATGAGTGCGGAAGTTCCAGCAACAAAAGCTCCTGAAATAAAATAAGGGCCAAAGTTTGTGCTGTCCCAACCTATGCGATAGGTAGATGAAAATAACCAAGCATCAATAGATTGTAATATTAATGCCAAAGGAATCATTGTAATTGTTATCAGTCTCATTGATTTTTGGTGTACTATTTTTTGTCTCTCCGAACCGTTCCAGTTAATTGCTAAAAATCCATATAACTTTTTTAAGAATGGATTATTTTTATAGTGTTTCTTCAACAATGCGAAATCTGGGATGTTTGGAATATATAACAGCATTATACTGAAAGTAAGATATATAGAAATAATTAATACGTCCCAAGTAATTACAGATTGCAATCTAGGGTAAATAAATAAGTAATGTATTCTATCCGGTCTTCCCATGTCTAAAATTATTGTTAAACCCGCCATAGCTATAGATGCAACCGCAATTATTTCAGCAATACGAACAAGAGGTGTTCTCCATTTAATTTTCGTTAATCTCATAATTGAAGCGATAAGTGCACCAACAAAACTGGTTGCTACAAAGAATACAAAATTAGAGATATAAACACCCCATAATGCATAGTCGCGTAAATTTGTTACTTGCATTCCATTAATAATCTGATCTATATATGCCAAAAGACCTAATACTATTACAGCACATAAGACTATAATCCAAACAATTCCAATTTTATTGAATTTTTTAGGAGCTAAATCATTTAAAATTTTATTGTAAGAGCTCATCGTTATTCAGTTTTAGGTAAGGATGTATATTGAACTTGTTCAAAGCTATAATCTGAATCTTCAAATTCAACCAAACGATTAACCGGCGGTAGGTAATAAACACTCGGGGATGTGCCTAAACTTTCTAAAAGCCTATAGCCTGATTTATCTTTTATTAAATGGCTGAATTTTAAGGTTTCTTCACCATTAGTTACGGTGTCTTCAAAAAGGTCTCCAAAATAAAATACTCCTTCTGGACAGGCAGCAACACAATGAGGTAATCGTCCTTTTTTAATTTCATGAGGGCAAAAATCGCATTTATCCACAGTTCCAATTAAACTTGGTTTACCGGCGTGATCAGGTGTGTAAACATAGCCATCTTCTAATTTTGGTTGGTTGGGTTTACTCCAATTAAATATACGAACAGAGTAAGGGCAAGCTGCCATACAAAATCGACAACCTATGCAACGTTCATTATCAATTAAAACGATACCATCTTTTCTTTTAAATGTTGCTCCAACCGGACAAACAGTTACACAAGCAGGTTGGTCACAATGTTGGCATAAAGTAGGTTGCCAATAAGGAGATGTGTTTTTTGTGTTTTGCATTTTATATACCTTTAACCATGAATTTTGTCCCATAATATGGTGCCCTTTATTACAGGCTTCAGTACATTTTAAGGCATTTTTACACTTGGCCAAATCTATGACCATCACAAATTTTCGATTGGGTATTCCTTTTCTTGATTCTTCAGGGGTAATAAGAGCTTTAGGGTATTTGTTGATATTGGAAGCATTTACTTGAACTATCTTTCCTTCTGGAGTAAGCAATCTTATTACTTCACCTGAAGATCTTTTTCCCTCTTCTTTTGAGGATGCTAAATTTGTTATAATTGAAGCGCCTGTAATTGCCGTAAAACTAGTCATTAATCCCAATTTCAGGAATTTACGTCTGTTGGTTCCGCCTTCTTCAATGTTGTTTTTTTTCATTATTGGATTGTTTAAATTCGAATGATTAAAATGTGAACTCCTATTTAATAGGCTCTTTTAAATCATTTATTTTGATTTTTCTTAAAATAGAGCATCTTTATTTGCACATATGTTAATTTTTCCACTATAAAGTTATTGACAAACAGCTGATGAAATACTGATAAATGTCATTTTATAGATTTTTTATACGAATATTTAATTGATTATTAAGTGACAAAAGTTACATAATGATATTTAAATTAATATTTATATAATGAAATTATAGGCAAATTGGATTGAGAAGCAGGGTACTGAAAAGAAAATTAAGAGGCAGTATTTAGTTTTAAAAATGTCGAAATATTCAATTATAATTGGTTTAATGTGAAATAACCGTAATTTTTTTGGTATAAAAAAGTAAGGCATTAAATGAACCCGAATATCGAATTAAGGCCATTATAAAATGTTTTTTGAAGTATTTTGGAAATATATTATTCACGAAAAATAAAAGATTGGGAGCAAAGAAAATTGATTTATGGATTCCATAATTTTAGTTCCTGGGTCAATAAGCTATTAATTCATTTTATAAATAAATGAGATAATTTGAAGTAAAAAGCAAACTTAAGACAAAAAAAAACCGAACATTAAGTTCGGTTTTTTATAGATTTAATAGCTAAAATTACTCAGCCAATGTTCTCATATAATTTACAATTAACCATCTGTCTTCATCTGAAGGAAGTTTTTTTGTAAATTCCGGCATATCTTCTCTACCAAAAGTTATTTTGTAAAATAATTCACCGTCAGTTTGTTTTTGAAAAGCTGTTGAAGTGAAATCTCCTAGGTCGCCATTTAAATCATCTGCTTTAGGACCATCTCCTAAACCTTCTGCTCCATGGCAAGACTTACAATGCTTAGCAAATAATGATTTTCCAATATTAGCATCTGTTGTTGGCGCTACTGGATTTTTCATGCTTACGTATTTTGCCGGTACTTTCCATTCTTCTTGAACTAAAGTTGTGAAAGAATACAAAGCAAAGGTTCCTGCTGCAATAAGTGATAATAATTTGAATGTTTTCATTTTTTTAAATTTAAGATTTACTAATTCTAAATAAATTATATATTAAATATAATAAGGTTCCCCATATTCCGAATAACATAATGTTGAGCGAAACTAGTAAAATTATTGGAGCCTTTTCTCGTGATCCCCATAAGGTTCTTTGGTCAAAAGTTGATTTATCAATAATTGGTACTCCAATTGATGTTTCAACTATAGCTTTTACAGTTCCATAATCTTCGCTATCTTTCAAGAGCACTTCAAAATACAACTTTCCATCAACACCTGGTATTCCTTTTTTAATTTCTACAACAATTGTACCATCTTCATCGGTGCTATTATAATCTTCACCAATTATTAATGGTCTAAACAACCGTTGAAGTTGTACAATTAAAACTGCATCCTCTATAGGAGTATCCGTGCTTGAATCTATTAAAGTTGCTTTTATAGAATTAACGTCGTCATCCTCAGTAATAAGCTCTGCATTAATTTTGGCATCTTTAAAACGAATGCTTTCTGAATCTTCGTCATAGGCATCGTTACCGCTAAACTGAATTGTGAAGTTATAGTAACTTTCATCATCCATCAATAAACTACTAAACTCTTTTAGGTCAAATTTGACTTTACCTTCTGCATTTGTGACTACTTTTCCTATACTAATATTTTCTTCATTTGCATCATTTGTTATGGTTAATTCAATACCGCCCACAGGCATAGTTTTTTTGTTAATTCTAGAACTTGCCTTTATTTCGAAAGACGAACTAACCCCCATAATTTTAATGTAGCTTGCTGAAATTCTCACAGAATTTTTTTCATCTTGAGCGAATGTTTTCTGAGGAATTATACCTAATAATAATGAACTTACAATAGTTATTAAGAAAACGTGTATTTTTATATGTCTTTTCATTATTCTGATTTTTTTTCTGTTTCGATATTATTCTCTATAGCAGTTTCATAGATAGGCACAATTGGTAAATAACGAACTAAAACCGTTATTATCAATAGTGCTGCAGCTAAAGTTCCAAAGGTAATCGTCCATTCTATTAATGTTGGAAAATATTCATGCCAAGATTTATCAACATCTTGAATTGGTAAAAATGGATGTAATAAGGTTGGAGTAACAATAATATAACGTTTCCACCAAGAACCAACTAACACCATAAATCCTATGATAAACATTGGGAGCGGTTTTCTTCCCTTGGGAAATATGAGTACAATAACTGGAAAGATAAAACTGAAAAAGATAACTGACCAGAACAAAATAGCATAGTTACCAAAAAATAAACTATATAAATGTGCACTTTCTTCTGTTGTATTTTTATAAGCAGGTATTAAATACTCATTCACATTAAAATAGACATATACCAAGCATAATAAAACAAGGAGTTTTCCTAATTTATCAAAAATTTCATCTGGAAGGTATTCTTTTAAATTATGTGTTTTTCTTAAAATATAGGTAATCATAATAACAGCAGCCGTTCCTGCAACAAATGCACCTGCTACAAAATAAGGCCCAAAGTTAGTACTATCCCAACCTGGTCTAAAAGTTGTTGCAAATAACCATGAGGTTACCGTGTGAACTCCGAAGGCAACGGGAATAATTAAAACGGCTAAATATTTAATAGAACTGTGTAAAATATGTTTTTGTTTCTCACTGCCAGTCCAGTTTAATGATAATTTACCATACCACTTGCTTTCTTTAGAAGATTCTTTATAATATTTTTTTAAGATTGCGAAATCCGGCAATAAAGGAAAGTATATAAGTAATGCACTTATAAACAAATAAGTAGAGATTACCAATACGTCCCAAACAATTGGAGACTGTACTCTTCCATAAACAAATATATGCCATAATCTATCAGGTCTACCCATATCTATTATAATGGTTAAACCTGCCATAATTACTGAAGCAATAGCTATAATTTCAGCAATACGAGTAAGAGGTATACTCCATTTTTGTTTAGTTAAGGTTAAAACTGCAGAAATTAAGGAACCAACCAAACTAACTGCAACAAAGAATACAAAATTCGAAATATACACTCCCCATAAGGCGTAATCTCTCATATCTGTAACTATAAGTCCTTTTGTTAATTGTTGGTAATAAGCATAAAGTGCAGCGAGTAATACTATTACTAAAAAGGAAACCCAAATTTTTCCTTTAATTCCAAACTTTTGTGGAGCAAGATCTTTTACTAATTGATTGTATTTTTGCATGATTAGTGAGATTTGTTTTCAGTTTTAGGGTTTAATTCACGGTATATTTCCATTCCTTTTTCAAATTCAACCAATCTATCAACAGGAGGTAAATAATAAACGCTTGGCTCAGTTCCTAAGCTTTCCATAATTCTATACCCAGCTTTGTCTTTTAGAAGTTTGCTTAATTGAAAAGTTTCTTGACCATTGGTTACGGTATCTTCATAAGCATCACCAAAGAAATATACGCCATTTGGACAAGAAGTAACGCAATGTGGTAATTTTCCGTCATCAATCATATGAGGACAGAAATCACATTTATCAACAGTGCCTTTTACGCTTGGAAATCCTGCATAGTCTGGTGTTGAGTGATGATGAGCTTGAGTTTCATCATCCATTTCTGCCATAGCAGCTACTTGGTCGGGTTCACTCCAATTAAAAACTCGTGCTGAATACGGACAAGCAGCCATACAGAACCTACATCCAATACAACGCTCATTGTCAATTAAAACGATTCCATCTCTACGTTTAAAGGTTGCATCTACAGGACATACTTTAACACATGCAGGATGATCGCAATGCTGACACATTGTTGGCATCCAATAGGAAGCTGTTTCTTCAGACTCTTTCATGTCATATACCTTTAACCAAGCATTATGAGTTGTTATGTAATGAGCTGAATTACAGGCTTTAACACATTTTTGAGCGTTTTTACATCTTGCTAAGTCAACAACCATTACAAATTTCCTATTAGGAAAACCTTCACGAACGTTATATACTTTATCGCTATTTTCTGAATGTACAATTTCTTCAACGTGTGATGAATCTACTTCAATTAATTTTCCATCTTGGGTCATTAATTGCATTTTGTCACCAGAATCGTGTTGTGATTGAGCATTAATTTTTGATGCGATTTTTGATAATCCAATCCCTCCAATAGCTGTGACTATACCCAGTTTTAGGCCTTTATCAAGAAATTGACGTCTAGAGTTGGTTTTATTATTTTTCATAAATAGTATAAATTAAATAAAATTAGATTTTTTTGCCAAGCCAATTTGAAAATGACTTATTGGAAACATTTTCCTCAACCACTTTAGCGTTCTTTATGGTACTCACTTTAACTCTGACTGTAGTACCATCCGGTTTTAATAAAGTCTGATATTCTTGATCTTCTTCAGAATTCAGTAAAGTAGTTTCAATTGGCTTTCCAACTCCTAGAAAAGGCAGTAGTAAAGCACTTCCTAATATTGGTAGTATACCTCTTCTTGAGAGTTGCTTCCCTTTTTTAGAATTATCTTTCATATTATATATAAGTTTAAGGTTTACAATAAAACAAGATGTTTTTTGTTTAAAAGTGTGTTCAAATTTAGGTATATGAGTATTTAAATACAATGACTAATGTCATCTTTTCTTAATAGTTAATACTCATATAATCAATAAGTTAAATGCTATTTAGAGCGATTCTACATTAATTTAAGTCTTTTTGTGTTATTTAAGTTACAAAGCGTATATTTTTTAAAGTGAGAAGGGTTTCTGGGAGCTGTTGTATAATTTATAAATAAAAAAACCACCAAATTATTTAAATTTGGTAGTTTTTACTCTGAATAATTTAATGAATAAATTTTTAAAAATTATAGTTTCTTGTAATGTTAAAACCAATTAAGAATTCTCCATTAAAGAAATCATTTGCGTTTTTCATATAATTTTGTTGCGGAACAATTCCTCTATAATTTGTTAAGAAAATTTGGAAAGAATGACCTGAAGTTGAAAATTCAGTACCTATGCTAATTCCTGGGTGTGGATTATTCTCTTCAAACTGTGTAAGGGGTTGACTATAGTCAAATATGATAGCTGTCTGAGGGCTAATTTTAAAACGGCCTCCAAAAGCAAT
>NZ_JBFFKM010000047.1:0-20076 GCF_041555395.1 Lutibacter sp.
GATGGAAAATACAATGTAGAAACAACAAAAACACTAAAATTAACACCTGTTGAATGTGTTCAATTGTTAAGCGGAACTGTTTTGGACAGTAAAATCAGGCAGCCAATTGACCAGGTTATGGTTTCCTTGTTTCAAAATAATACCTTGATTGAAAAGCAAATCATCTCCAAAAATTCAACCTATAAATTTAAGATTGAATGCAATAAAACGTACAAACTTGTTGCCGAAAGGGAAAATTATGAAACTGCCGAAATAGCAATTTCAACCGATGGAAAATACAATGCAGAAACAACAAAAACACTAAAATTAACACCTGTTGAATGTGTTCAATTGTTAAGCGGAACTGTTTTGGATGAAGAAACTAATTTGCCACTTTCAAATGCAATGGTCACGATATACCGTGGAAAGGAATTGTTGGAAAGAATCAATTTAGATGCCAATACAGCTTTCAATTACAAATTGTTATGTGAAAGCCAATATCTATTTAAAGTATCGTTAAAAGATTATCATGATGCCGTTTCTGAAGTGAAAACTTCAAACCAGCGCGATGAATCGTTAAACTTGGTGTTAAAATTGGAATCTTCCATTGAATTTGTTTCTGATCATGATCAAAAAATGATTAAAACCAAAACTATTAATTTTGATTTGAATCAATCGAAAATTAGATTAGATGCTGCTATTGAGCTTAATAAAGTGATTGCCATTTTAAGGAAATATCCAAACCTTAAAATTGAAATAAAATCACATACCGACAGTAGGGCTCCGGCTGATTATAATATGACACTCTCAAGTGATAGAGCACAAAGTGTGATTGCTTATATCATTTCATATGGCATTGATCAAAACAGAGTGTCGGGCAGGGGATATGGAGAAACCCAACTGTTGAACAATTGTGTTAAAGGCGTAAAATGTACTGAAGCTGAACATCAAATGAACAAGCGAACTGAATTTATTATTAGCGAAGAATAATGATGACAAAACCAGAAATTACTTTTGATGATTTTAATAAAGTTGACATGAGGATAGGAACTATCATTGAGGTTAACGAATTTCTGAAAGCGAAAAAACCAGCTTATCAGTTAACAATAGATTTTGGGGATTTGGGAATTAAAAAATCGAGTGCGCAAATAACACAATTATATACTAAAGAAGCTTTACTGAATAAGCAAATATTGGCCATCGTCAATTTTAAAAATAAGCAAATCGCCAATTTTATAAGTGAATGTTTGGTGTTGGGCATTGAAAATGATAAAAAGGAAATTGTGCTCTTACAGGCATCAAAATCAGCTATTAATAAGGGTGAACAAGTAAGTTAGTTGCGTTTTATAAAAAAATCGGGTAAATATTCAATGGAATATTTACCCGATTTAAAATTTATAATAAAAATAGAATTACATATTTTTAAGCTCGCTAACCAATTCCGTTAAAGCACTTTTAGCATCGCCAAAAAGCATAGAGGTTTTTTGATTAAAGAATAATTCATTTTCAATTCCGGCATATCCTGGATTCATACTTCGTTTGTTTACGATAATATGTTTGGCGTTTTCAACGTCCAAAATAGGCATTCCGTAAATAGGGCTTGAAGGATCGTTATGCGCGGCAGGATTTACAACGTCGTTTGCGCCAACAACCAATACCACATCTGTATTAGGAAATTGCGGATTAATATCATCCATTTCTATTAACTTATCGTAAGAGACGTTGGCTTCAGCCAATAATACATTCATATGTCCGGGCATACGACCTGCAACAGGATGAATGGCATATTTTACATTAACGCCTTTTTTAGTTAGGAGTTCATCAAGCTCGTGAATTACATGTTGGGCTTGTGCAACAGCCAAACCATAACCAGGAACAATTACCACATTGGTTGAGTAATTCATCATCACAGCGGCATCACTTGCGCTTGTTTTTTTGATGTTTCCGCCCGATTTCCCAACAGCTGCTGTAGCGGCATCTCCACCGCCTCCAAAAGCACCAAAGACAACACTTCCCAGTGATCGATTCATTGCCTTACACATGGCAAAAGTTAAAATTAATCCGGCCGAACCTACTAAAATACCGCCTACCAACATCACCATATTTCCATATAAAATCCCTGTAATTGCCGCAGCAATACCAGTTAAGGAGTTTAAAAGGGAAATGACAACAGGCATATCTGCACCTCCAATTGGAGCCACAAACAAATAGCCATATATTAATGAGGCAATCAACAAAATATAGATTAAAACCAAACTGTCAGTATTCATCATAACAATGTATGCTCCAAATGCAACAAGTGCTAAAAAGAGTAAATTATTAATGAGGTTGTAATTTGGAAGTCGGAGATCCTTCATGGAGCCATTTAATTTTGCCCAGGCCACGATACTTCCGGTAAAAGTTATGCTTCCTATGATAATGGCAGATAAAATAGTGGTTACTATTGATGATGAAGCTTTATTTATATCATCAACGCCCACGTTTTTACTGAATTCAACCAAACCTATTAATAAGGCGCTTCCACCTCCAAAACCATTGAATAAAGATACCAATTCCGGCATTTTTGTCATTTTAACTTTCATTGCCATAAACCAGCCAATAATTGATCCCAATAAAATAGCCGCTACAATCAGGGAATAGACCAATGTTGAAACTGTTTGAAATAATGGCACAGTTTGGGTAATTCCGTCTGTGACAATATCTTTTTCCTGTAAAAATAAAGTTGCTATAATAGCGAGAACCATACCTGTTCCAGAAATTAAATTTCCTTTTTTTGCTGTTGCAGGATGCCCCAGCATTTTTAAACCGACAATAAAAGTTACGGTTGTAATCAAATAGATAATACCTAATGCTATACTCATTATTTTTTCTTTTTAAACATTTGTAACATTCTGTCGGTTACGGCAAAACCGCCAACCACATTTATCATTCCCAGCACTACGGCAACAAATCCTAAAGCCAATGCAATATAATTGGTTGGATCTGACTGAAGCATGACTATAATTGCACCAACAATCACAACGCCGGATAGTGCATTTGCACCCGACATTAATGGGGTATGCAAAACCGTTGGTACATTTTTGATTAATTCAACCCCAATAAATATGGCCAATATCAGGATGTATAATAAGTCAAGATTATTGCTGATAAATTCTATTAATTCATTCATGATTTATTTAGTTTTTAGTTTTTTCTAATTTTTCCTTCATGTACAATTAAAGTTCCATCGGTAATTTCTTCTTCCAATTCCCACTTAAATTGATTATTTTCAGTTAAATGCATTAGGAAATTATACATGTTTTTGCCATATAATTCGCTAGCATTCGTTGAAACGCTTACCGGAGCCATAGTGGATCCCATAATTTTTACGCCATGTTTGATGACTGTTCTATCTAATTCACTTCCCTCGCAGTTTCCGCCTTGTGCAGCAGCCAGGTCAATGATCACAGCGCCATTTTTCATTTGTTTTACTTGTTCTTCCGTAATTAATACAGGTGCTTTTCGTCCTGGAACCATTGCTGTAGTAATCACCAAATCAGCTTCAAATAAAGATTTGTTAACAGCTTCTTTTTGTCGGCGAGCATAATCTTCGGAAGCTTCTTTGGCATAACCGCCTTCTGATTCTTCACCGGTATTGTCCACCGAAATAAATTTTGCGCCTAATGATTCCGCTTGTTCTTTGGTCTCCATTCTAATATCTGTAGCCATAACTACGGCACCTAAACGTTTTGCGGTGGCAATTGCCTGTAAACCGGCAACGCCAATACCGTAAATTAAAACTTTTGAAGGAATAATTGTTCCTGCTGCAGTCATCATTAACGGAAATATTCTGGTTATTTCATTTGCGCCCACAATCACCGCTTTATAGCCTGCCAAGTTGCTTTGTGAACTTAAAACATCCATATCCTGAGCTCTTGAGATACGCGGCATGGCATCCATAGAAAAGGCAGTTGCTCCTGTTGCTGCGATGGATTCAATAAGTTTCGGATTTGACAAATAATATAACTGACTCATTAAAATTTGGCCTTTTTGAACCAATTTTAAATCATCTTCGGTAAAAGGATTTATTTTTATAAGAACATTTGATTCCTTAAAAATGTCTGATCTGTATTTAACAACAGCTCCAACAAGGTCATAGTCTGAATTTTTAAATGACGAAGCGATGCCTGCATCTTCTTCAACCAAAACTTCAAATCCTTTTGCAACGAGTAGTTTGGCTATATTAGGCGAAATCGCTACCCGATTATCTCCTTTTTGTGTTTCTTTTAAAACGCCTATTTTCATATATGTAAGGTTTTATTTTATAAAATTATATGGAATGTTTATTTTGTTCATTTGAATTAAAAATGGAAAACCTGTTAAAAAAAGAAAACCGGATAAAAACCCAGTTTCAGACTTATGAAAGCCACCATAATAAAGAAGACTGTTAAAATCACCAAAAACCACAATAAACACGCTATAAAAACAATTTGGTGCCGATTGAAATTTCATCATTTTTTTTGTCTTTTAAATATAAGATGCAAAGGTACTGAAATATTCAATTATATAAATTAATAAAAAATACAATTTTAGGGAATTCGTGTTTTATTTGAATTTATAACAGTAAATAGGTGTTTTATTGTTATTTAAATACGCAAATATCCGTTCAAATTATCATTTTTATTAATAAACATAAAAATAGGCTGAAAAATTTCATGTGCTGTTTTTTTTAAACTATACTTGTATTGGATTGATTTTAGGTTTGAGTATTGAGAATTCAATTGCTTAATTGTCAAATTTAAGAATGAGTATATAATGAGTATATAAGGTCAGTTATTCGATTTTATGGATGTAAAATAACACACATTGCAAATTAAAATTACTTTTTTAGGTACTGGGACTTCCCAGGGAATTCCGGTTGTTGGCAGTACACACCCGGTTTGTTTATCTGCCGATAAGCGCGACAAGCGTTTACGCGTTTCAATTTTGGTAGAATGGGATCATTTTACGTATGTGGTAGATTGCGGTCCGGATTTCAGGTATCAGATGTTACGTGCCAATGTCACTAAAATTAATGGTGTTTTATTTACGCACATCCATTCGGATCATACAGCAGGATTAGACGATTTACGTCCTTTTAGTGCCAAGCTTGGGGCGGTGCCAATATATGCAAAAAAGGAGGTGCTAAACAATTTGGCCAGGCGTTTTGATTATATTTTTAATGATGAAAATAAATATATAGGAGCGCCAAGCGTGCAACAAAATGAGGTTAAAAACGAACCTTTTTTTATTGAAAATTTAAAAGTGATTCCCGTTGAAGTTTCTCATGGAGAGCTTCAAATTTTCGGATTCAGGTTTAATAATATTGCTTATTTAACCGATGTTAAAGCTATTTCTTCCGAAGAAAAATTAAAACTGCAGCATTTAGATGTACTAATTATAAATGCACTTCGAATTGAAACCCATCCCACACATTTAAATTTGGCAGAGGCAGTTGCGTTAAGCCAGGAGCTAAAAGCAAAAAGAACTTATCTAACGCACATAAGCGTTCGATTGGGATTTCATGCGGAAGTTGAAAAAACGCTACCCGAAAATGTATTTTTGGCTTATGACGGATTGGTTGTCTAAGCCTGACGCTTTTTTTTGAATATTTTAGCGGCTTCTATTTTATTGAAAAACCGCTATTTATTCAGAATCGCAAATATTATTTATTTCAGGATAGATTCAATTACCTCTAGATTTTCTGATGAAAATTGCAAATTATTCAATGATTTTAAACTATCCAATAACTGTTCGGGTTTGCTCGCACCAACCAAAACTGATGTAATTCGGGGATCTTTTAAGAGCCAGGCAATAGCCATTTGGGCTAAACTTTGGCCTCTTAATATTGCAATTTCATTGAGCTGGGACACTTTTGAAATCAGTTTTTTATCAATTTGGTCGGTTTTTAAATAACGCCCATCTTTTACAGCTCTGGAATCTTCAGGAAATCCGACCAAATATTTATCGGTTAAAATTCCTTGACTTAAAGGTGAAAAAGCAATGGCGCCAACACCTTCATTTTCCAACACATCTAAAAGTCCGTTTTCAACCCATCTGTCCATCATGTTGTATTTAGGCTGATGAATTAAACAAGGTGTTCCCATGTCTTTCAAAATTTTCGTTGCCTTTATAGTATCTTCAGCGCTATATTGTGAAATTCCTACATAAAGTGCTTTTCCTTGCCTAACAATATGATTCAGGGCACCCATAGTTTCTTCCAGCGGCGTTTTCGGATCGGGACGGTGATGGTAAAAAATATCGACATAATCAATTCCCATTCTTTGCAGACTTTGGTCCAAGCTTGAAATCAAATATTTTCTGGAACCAAAATTCCCATAAGGTCCTGGCCACATATCCCAGCCGGCTTTGGTAGAAATAATCAATTCATCTCTGTAAGGTTTAAAATCTTTTTTAAAAATAGCTCCAAAAGTGGATTCGGCGGCACCATAGGGCGGACCGTAATTGTTGGCCAAGTCAAAGTGGGTAATTCCGTTGTCAAAAGCGCATTTTAATAAATTTCGGGAATTTTTAAAATTGTCCGTTAACCCGAAATTATGCCACAAACCCAAAGAAATTTCAGGAAGCAATAAGCCGCTTTTTCCGGAGCGTCTGTAATTCATTTTATCATATCTTGTTTCTTTTGCCGGATAGCTTTTTTTATTGGAGACATCAAATAGTTTGCTCATTTTCGTTTGTTTTGTGTATGTTATATTTTTGTAGAAATTAATCAAAATTTACCATGTTCAGAAAAATAATGAACTTCTCAAAAGTACTAAAAACTTACGGTTGGTTGTATAAATAGCAATCAATTAATGATATCATTTTCCTCAAACGATGCAAGGGAATTTAGTGTAATGCTGACGCCAGGCAACTATAAAATAATACATGACAAATCAGCTCCAATTATAAGCGCGGATTCTCAGGTTAAAGAAATCGCAGTCAATCGTATTGGCATTTCCAGAATGGAATTGTATTTTGACACCGGTATCAGGCAAATCCCTTTTTTTTGGACTAATGATTGCTCAAACGACCAATTTTAGAATCAAGGGTTGTTTTTAATTTATCAATGGCACCTTCAACGGCCTGCTCATGATTGTTTGCAATGTTTGTAACAGCTATTGGTTTCATTCCTTCCAGTCTTGCTTCAACCAAACATCGTTTATCGTTTATTGCGTCTTTATGGCTGTTTTCATCTGAAAGATGTACTTCCAACCTTGTAATATGGTCGCTAAATCTGCTTAATTCTTCGGAAATATGGCTTTGTAATTGAGCTCTGAATTCTTTGTGTACTGTTAAATTATTGTCTGAATTTATTTGAATTGTCATAATTGTTTATTTTTTTTATGAAACTTTTTTGATGGAAAGTCTCGAGGTTGTTATTAGTAGGCAACTGAATTGCCACATTACAAATGTCGGGATTATTTGTAGAAAAAGTGTTACATAACTGTTAATAAAAGTTACAAAATTCACATATTTAAAACCGGGTGCAAACTAAATTTAAACTTTTTTATAGCAGATTTTAATTTTTAAATTTAAGAAAATAAAAAAATGCCATGAAGAGCGATTGCTTTATAACCATTTCTTTCGTTTAAAAAACATCAAAGTCAACGCCGACGACAAAAACATGAGCACACCTGCAAATGGATACCCAAAAGTCCATTCTAGTTCGGGCATAAATTTAAAATTCATGCCATACATACTGGCAATTAAAGTAGGAGGCATAAAAATGACAGTTACAACCGTAAATAACTTTATGATTCTGTTTTGTTCAATATCCACCAAACCTAAAAACGTATTTTGCAAAAATTCCAGACGTTCAAAATTAAAACCTGAATGTTCTAATAAAGAACTTACATCTTTTATCATGATTCGTATAGTTTCATAATCTTCTTTAGGGAAAATTTTACTTTTCAGCATCGATGATAGAATTCTTTGTTTTTCAACAATATTCTCACGTATCATGATTGTTGTTTCCTGCAACGCGGTTATTCTTAAAAGCAATTCTTTATCAAGCACTTTTTCTTTAATAAGTTCTTTGCTTATCATCGAGATTTTGTCTGTTACAGCTTCAATTAAATCTGCATCATAATCTATGCGTGCATCTAAGATGATAAGATAAATATCATCCCCTTCAAAAATTCGATTCAATCTCAATTTTTTATAAACGTCATCAAAAGTTCTGAATTGATATTCTCTTTGCGTAATCAATATTTTATTCTTGATGATAAATGAAACAGGTTCGTTAATAAAGTTTCCGACTTCTGTTTTGATGAAATTCAAATTTATACCTATTTCATCTTCAGTTTCAATATATTTTGAACTTGTTTCAATTTCTTCACTTTCTTGTTTTGTGAATAATTCTATACTGAATGTTTTTTCTATAAATTGTTTTTCGTCCTCGGTTGGATTAATTAAATCAATCCAGGCGATGCCGTCTTTTACAAAATTACTTCCGCTGCCGCGAACAATTTTTTTGTCTTTTACTAAAAAGTAATTAATCATTTATGATCTTGATTTAATCGTGTATTCAATTCGTTTTTATTGTCGGATATTCAGAAAGAAACCGAATAGTAAGCGTATTTTAATTCGTTAACGTGTAAAATTGTTCTGCTTAAATCTCGTTCAAATATATCATTTAATTTTATCGGCTCAATGAATAACTTAAAAGAATTATATTTCATAAAACAAACTTTAGATTTTTCTGAAAAAACCAAATGGTATGAAATACCAGTAGGAGGTTAACAGTAGGAGGTTACCAGTATTTGGTTGTTGTTTTAATGCTAGTTATTAGAAGTGGTTCCGGGTTTTGGAATAGTCAGGAAGTAAATCATAATGAATAAAGTTGCGGTTGCTGTTGTTAAAAAAGCTGCTGTCGCTCCAAAATTAAACCAAATAAGTCCGGTCAGCGAACTCGCCAGCATGGTACAAATGCTTTGCAAACCCGAAAATGTTCCAATAGCTGTTGCGGTATCTTTCTTGTCGGTGATGTTTGAAATCCACGCTTTTGAAATCCCTTCAGTTGCCGAAGCATAAATACCGTAAAGAAAAAACAATCCGAAAAAGAAGTAAAGGTTTGTATTTACCGCCATCCCAAAATAGACCATCGCAAAAAAAGCAAGTCCGATTATGAAAACTATTTTAAGTCCAATTTTATCAGCAAGAATACCAATAGGAAAAGCAAACACAGCATAAACCAGATTGTAAAAAATATAAATTCCTATCACCAAAGTATCATCAACTCCGGCTTCCTTTGCTTTCAGGATCAGGAAAACATCCGAGCTGTTGAAGATCGTAAATATTAAAAGTCCGATAACCAGTTTTCGGTATTCTGGCGGACTCACTTCCCAATATTTTAAGAACGAAAAAAAAGGCGTGGAAATTTTTGTTTTTTCTTTAATAACTCGTTTGTCTTTTAAGTAGAAAGAAGCTAAAATCGCCAAAAGACCGGGAATAAAGGCAATATAAAACAGCGTTATGTAGTCTTCCGGATAGAAATATAAGTAAAGCAACGCCAATGCCGGACCTAAAACGGCACCAAAAGTATCCATAGAGCGATGAAATCCAAAAACTTTTCCTTTTGTTTCCGATGTTGCTTCATCTGAAAGAATGGCGTCTCTTGCGCCTGTACGAATACCCTTTCCAAAGCGGTCAATGGTTCGTGCAAAAAATATCCAAAGGGGAAATATAAAAATAGCCATCATGGGTTTTGAGATAGCGCTGAATGCATAACCAATTTGCACAAACGGAACGCGTTTTCTTGAATTGTCGGAAAGCTTTCCGAAATAACCTTTACTTAATCCAGCCGTAGCTTCCGCAAATCCTTCAAGAACGCCGATGAGCACAATTGAAAACCCAATGGTCTTTAAGTAAATGGGCATAATGGGATACAGCATTTCGCTTGCAGTATCTGTTAGCAAACTTACCACCGATAAAATCCAGACTGTTTTTGTAATGTATTTCAAAATTAGGTTTGTTTGTAATTCGGTATGATCCCTTTTATGATTCAAATGTATCAATTAATTTTTAGAATTTACAGGTAAAAGCATCCAGTCTCGCTTCGCTCTTTTTTGTCGTGCGGTCGTGCAGTCTTGCCGTCTCGTCATTGCGAAGTTTTTGAAAAAAAACTGTGGCAATCTGTTTGTTAATAGAGCGCTATGTCCTGTTGAAGGTGTTATCTGCCTGCTAACATGAGTTTGTAGCGCTTCGCTTTTGTCGTGCGGTCTTGCGGTCTCATGAAAAACATTTGATTGTGTTGAATTGTGTAATTGTTAATTTCAATTTATGCTTTTCCATAAACCTTCCCGATATAATTTCCGTTTAAAAATTTTAAAGGAGTTATCTGGCTTTGAAGAATTACACCACTGAGGGAATTTTCAAGTAAAAGTTGTGCAGCCTGCACCAAAGGAGCGGCAGTGGTTGTTTGTATGGCTCTCAATTGATGTTTCCCCACTTTTTGTGGGCGAATGCGTTTGGCAATTTCTCTTTTTTGTAAAATGCCTTGCGCATCTTTGCCTTCTACGGAAGCGTATAAAATAATTTGATCGTCTTCAATATGAGGAATTACAGCCTCCATTTTTTGTTGCAGGTTTTTAATGGCATTGGACTTGTTTTTTATACGGGCAAGTTGTTCATCAACCCATGAATAATGCCCCGGATGGCGTAAAGTTTTGTAGTCAAGTGAACGCACCTTTCCCGATAACGCATCCGGTAAATCGGCAGCGCCTCCTGAAGTTAAATCATCTTCATAGGCAATCCCGCCTATAATAATGGTTGCTCTTTCTGACAATGCGGGGAGGTTTGTTTTTTTAAAATCTCGAAGCACAACGGCTTCTTTTATATATTCAGTTGACACGCCAACCGGACTCCATGTAAATCCGTAGTAATGCGGTGCAACGGCATGGGCTGTTAACGCACCTACTTTAAATTCAAGTTTATCCACTTTATCCACTTCAAATTCTTTGCAAAACTGTTGAAAAAGTTTGTTGGCAAGCAAATCTATGTAACCAGGAGCCAAACCTGTTTGAAGCACAAAACCGGTTTTGGCATCCTTTGCCAGCGCCATTATTTTATTGGTTTCTTCAACATATTCGGTAAGGTTGGCATAATGCATGCGGAAGTCTTTCGCGAATTGGGCCATTTTTGGAGCCTGACTGCCCGGCAAACAATCAAGAATAATAGCTCCCTGATGAAAGATTTCTTTCATTTCTTCAGTAATGCCATTTTCGGGAAGGTGAAAACTTTTAACGGTGCAAGGTTTCGTTGTTCCTGCTTCAATCCATTTGGCTACTTTCACAGCTTTTGAAAGCGTTCGGTTTCCAATAAACAGGGTAGGCGTCACAGCACTCCATTCCATCAATATCAAGCCTGCTGCTTCAGCAATTCCGCCTGCTCCTGCAATAATAATATTGAAATGCTTTTTCATACATGAAAGATACAAATTATTCTTTATACCATTTGAATGTTTAATTGGTATTATCGATTATTCAGGATAAATCAAAAATGTACGGGTTGTGTGAGAGTAACGAATTTAGCGAACAAAATCACATATGAAACGCACCATGAATGTGTGAATAAAGTAACTTATTCAGATAATTGTGTAACACTTTACCCAGTTGAAAAGCCAACATTTGTTCTAAAGAATCTAAGTATGAAAAAATCACTCCTCTTATTAAATATGATTGTTATGGTCTTATTGTTTTCCTGCAACCGCAATGAAAACGTTGACGCTAAAAAAGTGCCAATAACGATAAAAAGACAACAACCAAAATCTGTTTCCTATCAAATAGAAGATGCCAAGCTATGGTTATCAGCAAACGTTAAGGATGCTAAAAAACTGCGTATTGCAACTTCTGTAAACAGAACCGACAAGGAAAATTTTGCGAAAATGGATTCTGTAATTATACCTGTTGATATGACTGGCGATATGGAATATTATCTTCCGTTTCCATTGACGGTTTCTTACCTGAAGGCTATTGATAAGATTATTTTTTTCTCGTACCCTACACAAACATTTGCCGCTTATGAAAAGGGGGAATTGATTTACACCGGTCCGACAAGTATGGGCAGAAAGCAGGACCAAACGCCAACCGGACTCTTTTATGCCAACTGGAAGGCTGAAGAAACAACCAGTACTTTTAATGATGAGTGGGATTTACGCTGGAACTTTAATGTAGAAAATTTGTTAGGTGTTGGCTGGCATCAGCATAGTTTACCAGGTTATCCCGCTTCGCACGCCTGTATGAGACTTCAGGAAAATGATGCCCGTTACCTTTATGACTGGGCGGATCAATGGATATTGACTGCTCATGATAGTGTTTTGGTTAAAGGTACACCCGCAATTGTTTTTGGGAGTTATGATTTCGATGGCCTTAAACCTTGGCTGCAATTAATTGGCAATCCGAAAGCAATGGATATTTCTGAAAAAGAAATTCAAAATCAAACCAAACCTTTTTTGAAAAGTATTTTAGCCGAGCAGGAAAACAGAGAAGCGAAAGGATAGGGTTACAGTAATAAAGGGGTTAATTTAGATGTGCTATTTGTTTTCTTTTTGCTGTTGTTTATTTTATTGTTCCTGTGCTTTTTAAATATGAAAAGAAGTGAATTTTTTTAAAGACTTTAATTCTTTAAAATCCAGATACTGATCAATTCCACCGACCATTTTTATATATTTTAATTTATTTTTTTGGTTTTAGCCTTAAAGTTTCTGAATTCTTAACGCAATATTTTTCGGATTTCTACTTTATGATCCATAAAGGCACTTCAATATCCTGATTAAATAGCTCTTCGGTAACGCTTCCCACCAATAAGGAAGAGAAAACATTATGACCTTTGTCACCCACAATAATAAGATCTGCTTTGGCTGCTTCAGCTTTGATACGCAGTTTTTCTGCTACCCCGCTTTCTCTTCCCGGAATAATTTCTGAAGATAATTGACCTTTGTATCCAATCTTTTTTATAAATTTTTCAAATTTTTCCTTTAAATGATTTTCTATCTTCCGGTCCAGACTTTCTTTTGGAATATAGGGAGAGAATTGTATCGGCACATTGTAAACATGTACTGCTTTTACGCTTGCCGATGTGGCTCTTTGTAATTTTTCAGCCATTTTAAAAACCTTATTGGAAGCACTTGAAAAATCTGTTCCCGCCCAAACATTGCTAATAACTGGCTTTGCATCTCTAGGAATAGAAAGGATACTACATTTAAGCATACGCAGTAATTTCCCGCTAACTACGCCTGTACCATTTATCCTGTTTTTATTTCCGATTAAAGCAAGTTGAATATCATATTTGTGAACAATATAATTGATAAGGGATTCAGAATAAGGATCTTCTGAAATAAGCACCTCCCATTTTGCTGATGATTTGAATATTTTTTCAACCTTTTCATTTAATTCATCCCCAATTATTTCGTCAAGATTGAGGTCTTTTAACTGTTCATCAAATAATTCTGAGATTTCATACTTTTTAATATTATGTACAAAATACACATTTTTTACCTGTAGGATTTCTGCAATGAATGATGCATAATCAATTAAGGTGCTGTCGATTTCTGTGAGGTCTAAAGCAACCAGGATATTTTTTATTTCAGTCATTATAAAAATTATTTAATATTGTTTTGCTGATTAACATTTCGTTTTTTAACGATGGAAGAAATTAACTCTTCATAATTCTCAAGTTCTTTTAGGGATTCCCGCTTTTTTAGTTTCTGCAGGTCTTCTTTTAGCCCTTTATAAAGTGACAGGCACATAATTAATAAAATCACAGCAAAGGGCAGTCCTGTTACAATAGTGGCTGTTTGAAGTGCCTGTAATCCGCCGCCTATCAAAAGAACCGCAGCAACACCGCCTTCAGCAAAAGCCCAAAAGATTCTTTGGCCTACAGGCGCATCTATTTTACCGCCGGAGGTTAAGTTATCTACCACCAAAGATCCGGAATCTGAAGAGGTAACAAAGAATCCTGCAATTAAAATTATAGCAATAATATTAAGAATAAATGCGAATGGATAATCTTCCAAAAAAACAAACAGGGCTGTGGCCACATTATCGTTTACGGCATTTACAATAGTATCATCTCCAAGAAGCGCCTGATGTATCGCAGTGCTTCCAAAAGCTGATATCCAGAAAAAAGTTACAATAGAAGGAACTAGTAAAACTCCCAGTATAAATTCACGTACGGTACGACCCTTGGAAATACGGGCAATAAACATTCCAACAAAAGGTGACCAGGCAATCCACCATCCCCAGTAAAAAACGGTCCAGGCATTTTGCCAATTTGCGCCGGTGTAGCTTTCTGTCCAGGTTGCAACTTCAAGAAAACCGGATAAATAATTACCTGTATTTTGAACAAAGGATTTAAAAATAAATATTGTTGGTCCCAAAATCAATACAATGAGAAGAAATAGCACAGCTATTCTCATATTCCATTCACTTAAAACCCTTACCCCTTTATCAACACCCAAAACTACTGAAACTGTAGCAATTAAGGTGATTCCTCCAATCAGACTTATTTGAGTTTGTACCCCGCTGTCTATTCCGAAGAGGTGATTTAAACCTGCCGCAATTTGTTGAACGCCCAGCCCTAATGAAGTGGCGAGACCAAATAAAGTGGCGAGCACAGCAAAAATATCTATGGCATCTCCAATTTTTCCATAAATTTTATCTCCCAAAAATGGATAAAAAATAGATCTGATAGTGAGTGGAAGTCCGCGGGAATAAGTGAAATATGCCAGAGATAATCCTACCAATGCATAAACTGCCCAAGCGTGAAAACCCCAGTGTAAAAAGGTAAACCTCATAGCTTCTTTGGCTGCTTCGGCGGTTCCGCCTTCTGCCATTGGGGGGCTTAAAAAATGATAAATAGGTTCTGAAATACTCCAAAACAACAATCCAATTCCCATTCCCGCACTAAATAACATAGCGAACCAGGAAATGGTTTTGAATTCGGGTTTTGCGCTTTGTCCGCCAATACGTAACTGTCCAAATTTGCTAAAAGCCAGATAAACCATAAATATTAAAAAAACATTTACGCTTAAAATAAAAAACCATCCGGCCTTATTTGCGACAAAATTTTGTGTTGCGGTAAAATAATGTTCTGCCCTATTCTTAAACATCAGGGTTAATGTTATAATTAGGATGACGGTAATTGCTGAGGTGAAAAACACAGGTCCGTTTACGTTTAATCCAAAAATGGATTTTTTCTCATCACTTCTTATAATTTTCTTAGCCATATAGCATCTAGTTTATTGTTATAATTTTATTTTTGAGCTTTTTTTAAATGCTCTTATTCAGATATAAATTTTAAAAATAGTAACCAATATTAATGTTAAATCTTGCTTCCCATTTTGCATCAGGATTTCCTTTGGAGAAATCATCCACAAAATTTCCGCCTAACCAGGAATGATTGTAACCTGCGGCATAATCAATATAGGTATACACACTTCCGGCAGAGACTAATACTCCGGTAACATTCATATAGGAATTGGTAAATTCGGTTGCTTTTTTCTGCATAAAACCAAAATCATTATAGATCTGCAAATTTGTGACAGGCCCCCATGCTACCGGAACATTTCTGGAGATTCCCAAGGAATACATATTAAAATCGGCAGCCACTTCATACGGCGCGCCATAGGCAGCCATCTTAATGATATTCGTTGGTTCTCCTTGGGCATTCTTCGGGTTATGGGAAGCTGTAATAAATTGGGCTTTTCCGTTCCATTTCCCTTTGGTTATTTCATAATGAGCTGCAAAAGCAGCGTGATTTCCCATTTCTTGGGTATCTAGATTATAAATACCGCCATATTGCAGGGAAACTCCCAGCTTATTTGCAGACTCTTCTCCAAATTTGTAAATAAATTTTCCGTTAAATTGATTTACTTCTTTATTTCTGCCGGCGATATCATAAGAATAACGGTTTGGAGAAATTTCGGTATTGTTGCCAAATCTTAATTCTTCTGCATTTTTGAAGAATGCCAGTTGGTATTCAAATTTTTCACCTGCATGCATAAATTTCACACCCATATCATGGTCATCTTCCATTCCTACATAATAGGTCAGGTTGAAAAACCAGTTGTGAGAGTTGTATTGTTGAATTCCAAAAGGAACCTGAGTTAAACCAATATGGATTTGATCCAGTTTATTGAAATTGTAACCTACCCAACCTTGCTTTAAGAATCCGCCTCCAAAACCTTCAGAATATAATCTGTATTCGGCATTCAGAAATAATCCTTTGTATGCAGCTTCTGTATTTATTCGGAACATATCATATCCAAAATCTCCACCTCGTATTTTCTGACCTTCTTTCCAGGAGGATAAATTATAGTTGAAACGCAATGCTCCGCCAATTTTGAGTTCCGGTTTTTCTTGAGCCATTATAGGAAATACCATTAGCAAGGCTAAGATTGCAAGGCAAAAAGTTTTTGAGAATTGTAAATGAATAATTTTTTCTAACATATAGTGATTTAAAAAAACAAATAAATTAGTGATTAATTATGATTAAAATAAAAAATTTCAGAAAATTAACAAATGATTGTTGTTACAAAAGTCTTGTAAGACAATAATAAGATTTAAAAATGGAATTAACAGTAGACTTTTATCCTTGGCAAATATAAGCCAATTATAGCAGAACCCTGGATTTTTTAGGATTCTGTTATTTGAAAGGGTAAAAAATTATAAAGAATTTATTGTTTGAGCTATATATTTCCAACAGATACAAGGTTTATTTTTTCTTTATTAATAAGTTCTTTAGCTGATTGAGGTTGAATAAGTCAAGGAAAATAGTACTGAAATTAAAATATTGTGATTTTTAGCGTTTCTTATTGATAAATTTTTCAAAATAATTTTAAATTATCTAAATTTCACCATATAAAGTGATTGATTTTTTATTCGGTTTTACAAGATTTGGTAAAAAAAAGGGTGAGGTTAAAACCGATATTTTCGTCAAGTTCATAAATCCAAAGGCAATAAATGGATAAATAATTAGGCAACAATTATTAGAAAAAGAAATAATAATTGAGAAAAATTCATTATCTTCATTAGGATTTTTAAAATGAGTTAGTGGACTATTAATGGAGCAAACCAGGAATAATTGATGCGCAATTTTTAAACTAAAACCAACTCCAATAATCTTGGAAAGTTCATTTAAAAACAAACAGTCTATTTAGACTATGTTTTTTGGTATTAAATGCCATTCAAAAACCCCGTGAGTATTTCAAATATGATTTTGTAACGCAAATTCAATTTATCATGGAAGTTAAAAATAAAATAATTGCACCCAACCTAAAAAATTATGACGAATTATACGAGGAATTTAGCTGGCGGAAAGAACAGGCTTTTTTATACGGCCTGCCCGATGGAAAAGGCTTGAATATCGCTTACGAAGCTATTGATCGTCATGCAGATAATCATTTGAAAAGCACCATAGCAATTCGCCTGATTCGAAAAGATAAAAGCATTCAGGATTTTACTTATTCAGATTTAAAGAAACAGACATCAAAGTTTGCCAATGTAATGAAAACCATAGGGGTAAAAAAGGGTGAGAGTGTTTTTACCTTGCTTGGAAGATCCCCTGAATTGTATATTACTGCATTGGGCACTTTGAAATATACGGCTGTTTTTTGCCCGTTGTTTTCAGTTTTCGGGCCTGAACCTGTTTTTCAAAGAATGAGCAAGGGTATTGGGGTTATTTTGGTTACCACCAAAGCATTTTATGAGAAAAAGGTGAAACAACAGCTCAACCGTCTTCCTTCGCTTCGATTTATTTTACTGACAGATGTCGAGGAACATCTTTCTGAAACGGTGATGTCTTTTTCAACATTAATGGAACAGGCTTCCGAGGAATTTGAAATTCCGCCCACCAACCCTGAAGATTCCGCATTGCTTCATTTCACAAGCGGAACCACCGGAATGCCAAAAGGAGCATTGCATGTTCATAATGCGGTGCTTACCCATTATACAACAGGAAAGTATGTGCTTGATTTTCATAAAGGAGATATTTTTTGGTGTACTGCAGATCCGGGTTGGGTAACGGGTACTTCCTACGGGATCATTGCGCCTTTAGTGAATGGCGTTACCAGCATAGTAGATGAACAAGAGTTTGATGCTGCAAGATGGTATTCCCTGCTTGAAGAACAAAAGGTTAACATATGGTATACCGCACCTACAGCCATCAGAAGATTGATGCGCATGGATATGATTCCCCGGGAAAAATACAATTTGGAAAACTTGAGGCTTGTATTGAGCGTAGGAGAACCATTGCATGCAGAGGAGGTGATATGGGGTGAAAAAGCTTTTGGAATGCCCATTCTTGACAACTGGTGGCAAACGGAAACGGGAGGTATTATGATCGCAAATTATCGTTCCATGAAAGTAAAACCAGGCTCAATGGGAAAACCATTACCGGGGGTAGAAGCTGCAATAGCGGATATTAATGAAAGCGGAATTAAAATTTTAACGGAACCGGAAGCACAGGGACACCTGGTTTTGAAAAAAGGCTTTCCTTCATTGTTTCGAGCCTATCTTCATGACAAAGAGCGTTTTGATAAATGCTTTGTCGGTGAATGGTATATCAGCGGGGATTTGGCGAAAAAAGATGCAGACGGTTATTTTTGGTTCATTAGCCGGGCAGATGACATCATAAAAACCTCCGGGCACATGGTAGGCCCTTTAGAGGTGGAAAGCACCTTGATGAAACATGAAGCGGTTGCCGAGGCCGCCGTAATTGGCAAACCGGAACCTTCAATTGGAGAGCTGGTGAAGGCTTTCATTGTATTGAAAGCGCAATATGCAGCAAGTGATGAAATGAAGTTAAATATCATTGGCTTTGCACGAAAAGAACTGGGATCTGCTGTAGCGCCTAAAGAAATTGAATTTATTGCCGGTATTCCCAAAACCAAAAGCGGAAAGGTATTAAGAAGATTGTTAAAAGCCCGTGAACTTGGATTGCCGGAGGGAGACACCTCCACACTTGAACAAAACTGAAAAATTATGAAAAAAATGAAGCCGGATACCACAAACTCAGAGGCGAAAAAAGGTGCTGATTTTCTTTATCAAATGATTTTGATACGCAGGTTTGAAGAGAAATCTGCCGAAGAATATACCAAATCCAAGATTAGAGGATTTCTGCATTTGTATGTTGGTGAAGAAGCCGTTGCGGTAGGGGTTACACAGGCATTGACAGCTGAGGACAATATTTTAAGCACTTACCGTGAACATGGTCATGCCTTGGCGCGTGGAATAGATGCAGGGGAAATAATGGCCGAGATGTATGGCAAACAAGAAGGTTGCAGTCTTGGCAGGGGAGGTTCCATGCACTTGTTTGACACATCCAAAAATTTTTATGGTGGCAATGCTATTGTTGCAGGACATCTTCCTGTGGCGGTTGGTTTGGGACTGGCGTCTAAAAAATTAAAGAAGAAGAATATTATTTGTTGCTTTTTTGGTGAAGGCGCAGCAGCCGAAGGGGAATTCCATGAAGCCATGAATCTTGCGTCTTTATGGCAGGTTCCTGTGCTGTTTGTTTGCGAAAACAACAAGTATGCTATGGGAACAGCCATTCGCTATACCCATGCGATGCAGGAACTCGAAAAAAAAGGTGCCGGTTATGGTGTCGATTCTGCTGCTGTTGACGGTATGGATTTATTGGCGGTAATGAATGCTGCCGATGAAGCTGTGCAAAAAATTAAAAGGACGGGGAACCCCTATTTTCTTGTTTGCAATACCTATCGTTTTCGTGCACATTCCATGTTCGATGCCGAATTGTATCGCGATAAAAAAGAAGTGGAAGAATGGAAAAAACGCGATCCTATTCCCCAGTTTCAGGAATACCTGTTAAAAGAAAAATTAATCAGTGAAGCGGAAATAAAAGCTATTGAAAACAGCGTGGATAATGAAATTCAAAAGGCAGTTGATTTTGCAGAGAAAGGAACCGATGTGCCTTTGGATGAATTGACAAAATTTGTTTATACAGAAATAGAATGAAATATTAAATGAGTTTAAAAAATGTTTTATAAAGTATGAAAACACAAAATAAACCAAAGGAATTTCCGGTTATTCCGGGGCTTCCTGAAATCGATCCGGGAAA
>NZ_JBFFKM010000048.1:0-19739 GCF_041555395.1 Lutibacter sp.
GTTGTGATGTTGAAAAGCGAAAAATTTTCCGCTTCTGCCATAACCCGACTGCACTTCATCTAAAATGAATACGACATTATTTTCATTACATTCTTTCTGAACTTCCTGAAAAAACGCCGTAGTTCCCTCATCCAAACCGCCAACGCCTTGAATTCCTTCAATAATCACAGCAGCCACATCACCTTTACCAATTTCATGAATTACCAAATCAATATCATTTAAAGGTAAAAAAACCACTTCTTGCTGAAGATTTATAGGCGCGTTTATCGATGGATTGTCAGTTACGGAAACCGCTGCAGATGTTCTTCCATGAAAAGCATTTTTAAAGGAAATGATTCTGCTTTTTCCGGTTTCAAACGAAGCTAATTTTAATGCATTTTCATTCGCTTCGGCACCAGAATTGCACAAAAACAAGTTGTAATTTTCACAACCGGATAACTCCCCCAATTTATGAGCCAATTCCAGTTGCAAAGGATTGACGATTGAATTTGAATAAAATCCGATTTTAGTCAATTGTTCCGATAAAGATTTTACATATTCGGGATGCGAATGTCCAATAGAAATAACCCCATGACCGCCATATAAATCTAGATATTTTATATTATTTTCACCCCATACATAAACGTCTTCCGCCTTTACGGGCGTTACGCTGTAGAGCGGATAAACATCAAATAATTCCATTCTTTATATTTTAAATCTGATTTATTTTTTCATAAGAAGCCACCAATCCTTTTATCAGTGAAGAGCTTAAACCCTGATGCTCCATTTCATTTAATCCTTCAATGGTGCAGCCGCTTGGCGTGGTCACTTTGTCGATTTCCTGTTCCGGGTGACTTCCTGTTTGTATCAATAAATTTGCCGCGCCCAAACATGTGTGCATTGCCAATTCCTGCGCTTCTTTTGCATCAAAGCCCAATTGGATGGCGCCTTGCGAAGTTGCCCTAATCAACCGCATCCAAAAAGCAATACCACTGGCACAAATTACTGTTGCTGACTGCATCAATTTTTCTTCAATGCAAAGTGTTTTCCCCGATGAATTAAAAATGGTTTTGGCAAGCTCTATATTTTCTGTGCCATTTTTATTTGCACTTATACATGTCATGGATTTTCCTACCGAAATTGCTGTATTTGGCATGCTTCTTATAATGGCCAAGTCGGCACCTAAAACACTTTCTATCTCGGCTATTTTTCTTCCAGTCACCGTAGAAATAATGGTGTGTTTTTTCGGATTTACAACGCCTTTTATTTCTTCCAATACTGTATTTAACTGATTGGGCTGAACCGCAATAATGACCACATCTGAGTATCGCACTGCTTTTTTGTTTTCAGTTGAAATTTTAACATTCGGCAGCTTTTCCCATGAACTTAGAGATGAAATATCTCTTTTCGTTAAATACAAATTTTTAACTTTAAAATCCTTTTGAGTTAAAATCCCTATGGCAATTGAATACCCTAAATTTCCTACGCCAATAATTGCTATTTTCATGTTATTTATCTTTTAAAATGTGGATGCTTTTAAATTCAACCCTTCCGATTCTTTAAACCCAAGCATTAAATTCATATTTTGAATGGCCTGGCCCGATGCTCCTTTCAGTAGGTTATCCAATACTGAAGTAATAAGAAGCGTATTTTTATGTTTTTCCAAATGAATAAAACAGTTGTTGGTATTCACCACTTGCTTTAAATGAATGGGCGCTTTTGAAATATGCGTAAAAGGCGCCTCTTTATAAAAACCCTCATACAATTCAAAAGCTTTTTCAAGAGTTCCTTCAAACTTTAAATACACCGAAGCAAAAATTCCCCTGCTGAAATTCCCCCTATTTGGTATAAAAAACAATTCCTCTGAAAAACCTGATTGCAATAAAGCCAAACTTTCATTTATTTCTCCTAAATGCTGGTGTGTAAACGCCTTGTAAATGGAAAAATTATTGTCTCTCCAGCTAAAATGTGTTGTTTCACCTGGTGAAACTCCCGCTCCTGTTGAACCGGTTGTCGCGTTGACATGCACCGAATCGGTTAACAAATTGTGTTTCGCCAACGGCAATAACGCCAATTGAATGGCGGTAGCAAAACAGCCCGGGTTTGCAATATAACTAGCCGCTTTAATCTTGTCTTTTTGAAATTCGGGCAAGCCGTACACAAATTTATTTCCATCAAAAACGGCATCATTCTTCAGCCTGAAATCGTTGCTTAAATCTATTATTTTTGTTTGTTTTGAAAACTCATGCTGTGCTAAAAACTGTTTTGAATTTCCATGTCCCAAGCATAAAAAAAGCACTTCAACTGCAGGATTTATCTTATCGGAGAATTTCAAATCAATTTGACCCAACAAATCCTGATGCACATCGTAAATATAATTGCCGGCATTTGATGTGCTGTACACAAAATCCAATTCAACTTTTGAATGGTTTACCAGCAACCGAATTAATTCGCCTGCTGTATAACCTGCACCACCAATAATTCCGACTTTTATCATAATTCTGAATTTACACTGTGATAAATTTTTGTGGCATTTCCCACAATTTTAATAAACCCTTTGGCATCATCAGCAGTCCAAGCCTTGTTGGTTTCTCCATATTCTCCAAATTTCGATTTCATTAAATCATGTTTGGACTCAATGCCATTTATATTGAAATGATATGGTTTTAAAGTTAGAAAAACTTCTCCGGAAACTGTTTGTTGTGAATCCGTCAAAAAAGCTTCAATATTTCTCATTACCGGATCAAAATACTGGCCTTCATGCAACAACATTCCGTACCAGTTTCCCAATTGTTCTTTCCAGTATTGCTGCCATTTGGACAATACATGTTTTTCCAAAGTATGATGCGCTTTTATGGTTATTAAAGCAGCTGCGGCTTCAAAACCAACCCTTCCCTTAATTCCTATAATGGTATCGCCCACGTGAAGGTCTCTACCAATAGCGTATTTTGAAGCGATTTCCTCTAATTTTAAAATATTATTAACGGGCGAATCAAATTCATTGTTAAAGCCAACCAATTCCCCTTTTTCAAAATGAAGCGTTACATCAACAGATACTGTTTTTTCAAGCTGACTCGGATAAGCACTTTCAGGCAATGCTTTATGGGAAGTTAAGGTTTCCACCCCTCCAACACTTGTTCCCCAAATTCCTTTATTGATGGAATATTTCGCCTTTTCCCAGGAATAATCAACACCCTGATTTTTCAGGAATTCAATTTCTTCCTGTCTCGATAATTTTAAATCTCTTATAGGCGTAATAATCTCAATTTCCGGCGCTAAAATTTGAAAAATCATATCAAATCGCACTTGGTCATTTCCTGCTCCAGTACTTCCATGCGCTACATATTTTGCCCCAATCTGTTTTGCATATTTCACCACTTCTATGGCCTGAAAAACCCTTTCGGCACTTACAGAAAGCGGATAGGTATTATTTTTAAGGACATTTCCAAACACCATGTATTTGATGGCTTTTTTATAAAATTCCTCCAGAATATTTTTACTGGTATGTGAAAAAACACCCAGTTCATAAGCTCTTTTTTCTACGGATTCTAATTCATCTGCTGAAAATCCGCCTGTATTTACAAGTACGCTGTGTACTTCTAAATGCAATTCATTTTTTAAATACTTTACGCAAAACGAAGTGTCTAAACCTCCGCTATATGCCAATACTACTTTTTCCATCTTATTCTTTATGTTTTTTTAAGAAACAATGCTTGTTTAATTTTTTTCAATCTGGTTAATACCTTTGAATCGTACTCATGCTGTTTGATGTTTTTCTCATGGTTTGGATCATATAACATTCCTGTACACAAGCACATTTTTCGTTCAGTTCTTGTTAAAATATCAAAGTTTTTGCAGGTTCTGCATCCATTCCAAAAATCTTCGTCAGTAGTTAATTCAGAAAATGTAACAGGCTGGTATCCCAATTCATAATTAATTTTCATCACGGCAAGTCCGGTGGTAATTCCAAAAATTTTAGCTTTCGGATACAGTTCTTTTGAATGCTCTAAAATTCTTTTCTTAATTTCTTTTGCCAAGCCCTGATTTCTAAAATCAGGATGCACAATAAGTCCTGAATTAACCACAAATTCATTGTTACTCCATATCTCAATGTAGCAAAAACCCGCAAATTCATCATTATGGGTGGCAATTACGGCGTGGCCAGTACTTATTTTTTTAATAATGTACTCCGGAGTTCTTTCGGCAATACCGGTACCTCTGACCTTTGCGGATTCTTTTATGGTTTCACAAATTATTTCAGCATATTGAATATGCGATTCATTAGCGATGACAATTTTCATTGGCTTATTATTAAATTCAGGATTAAAATATTCTATTTTTCTAAAGGGGAAAACGAACGCATCATTTTCAAAAGATCTTATGCCCTCAAGGGGCGGCGACGTAAAATAACGCGAACAAACATTCTTTCTGAAAATGAAAAAATCAGATTTAAAATTTTTGTTATGTTAAAAGATTGTTGCAAAATGAGTTTTGAAAAAAAATGAAAATTAATAAACTGCTTTTAATAGGTAGAATTAGCGCGTACGGCGGCGTAAGCCGGAAAGGCGGCTGGGTATTCTTGCAGTTATATTTGAATTATATATTTTCATTAGTGCAATATTAACTAAAAAATGAAAGCAAATAGAAATTTGTTATATAATTAACAAAAGTTTAAATTAAACCCTTCAAATTTAACAAATTGAACTTCTTTAAATTTGGTCTCAATTAAAAACAATGTGAAACTATTTAAAAATTACTCCTATTTAACCGCAAAGGCCGCTAGGTATTTTCGCGAGGAACGCTAAGCATTTTATTAACAACTAAACATTTTGCGAACATTGCAACCACTTTGCGAGCTTTGCGGTTAAACTGAGTTTTTAGCTGTCATCGGCCATATTCCCTAAATAATTTTGGTCATAGCGGTCATAGATTCGCGTAAATCATAACCAACCAATTCAATAGGATGAAACCTGAGGGCTTCATTAATTTCAATCAGTTCTTTGTTATCTACGCCATTATCTTTTCCTTCTCCATATTTTTTGCCAATCACGTCGGTATCAATTTTCTTCATAAAATCGGCCAGTAACGGTTTGCAGGCGTGATCAAATAAATAGCATCCATATTCGGCAGTATCCGAAATAATTCTGTTCATTTCAAACAATTTTTTGCGGGCAATGGTATTTGCAATTAACGGTGTTTCGTGAAGTGATTCGTAATAGGCAGAATCTTCTTTAATACCAGATTCTGTCATGGTTTCAAAAGCCAATTCCACACCCGATTTTACAAAAGCCACCATTAAAACGGCATTGTCAAAAAACTCCTGTTCCGTAATTTTCATGCTTCCTGCGGCTGTTTTTTCAAAGGCAGTTTCTCCCGTTGCCGCTCTCCAGCTCAATAAATTTTTATCGTCATTGGCCCAATCTTCCATCATGGTTTTAGAAAATTCGCCGCTCATAATGTCATCCATATGCTTTTGGAACAGCGGACGCATAATTTCTTTTAATTCTTCGGAAAGTTTATAAGCTTTAACTTTTGCCGGATTCGACAAGCGGTCCATCATATTGGTGATACCTCCATATTTCAAGGCTTCGGTAATCACTTCCCATCCGTATTGAATCAATTTTGAAGCATAACCAGCGTCAATTCCCTTTTCAACCATTTTATTGAAAGATAAAATAGAACCTGTTTGCAACAAACCGCATAAAATGGTTTGTTCCCCCATTAAATCTGATTTTACCTCAGCAACAAAAGAAGAATGAAGAACTCCAGCTTTATGTCCGCCAGTAGCCGCACAATACGCTTTTGCATACTCAAATCCATCACCATTTGGGTCATTTTCCGGGTGGACCGCAATCAAGGTTGGCACACCAAATCCACGTTTGTATTCTTCCCTGACTTCAGAACCCGGCGATTTTGGCGCCACCATAATTACCGTAATGTCTTTACGAATTTGCATGCCTTCTTCCACAATATTAAATCCGTGAGAGTATGAAAGTATGGCTCCTTTTTTCATTAAAGGCATCACTGCCGAAACCACGTTTGTGTGCTGCTTGTCAGGCGTTAAGTTAATCACCAAATCAGCAGTCGGAATCATTTCTTTATAAGTTCCAACCTTAAATTTATTGTCCACCGTGTTTTTATAGGACTGGCGTTTTTCTTTTATTGCTTCTTCTCGCAAAGTATAAGAAACATCCAATCCGGAATCTCTCATATTCAATCCTTGGTTAAGCCCTTGCGCTCCACAACCTACAATTACTATTTTTTTACCTTCCAATTTTTTTACGCCGTCTTCAAATTCTGAGGAATCCATAAATTCACAAATTCCCAATTGTTGTAATTGTAAACGTAACGGTAATGAGTTAAAATAATTTGCCATTTTTATGTGTTTAGTTTTAAGTTCTAAGTTTTAAGTTTTAAAAAATCAGCTTTTGCCTATTGGCTATTCACTATTGCCTTTTAATTCATTTCTTTCAATACTTCTGATATGTCCATTCTTGGCCTTGAAATCGCTATGCGTCCAGAACGGACAAACTGCAACAATTTATAAGGCTTTAACTTCTGATACATATTGTCAATATCTTCTTTTAATCCGGAAGCCTCAATCACAAAATAACGCTCCGAGATTGCAATAATATGCGCTCTTCTGAATTTTAATTTATTCTGAATATTTTCATCGTATAAATATTCTGTCGATATTTTAAACAATGCCGTTTCATGATAAATAATTTCATCTTCAGTATGAAAAAAAGCACCAATCACTTCAATTTGCTTTTCCAATTGAAGCACTACTTTTCTGATCAACGTTTCGGTCACAATCACCGCAAAAGTAAATCGGTGAACGTTTTCAATCTCGGACGGGCTCACGGTCATGCTTTCAATATTGATATGACGTTTTAAAAATATTGCAGACAACCTGTTCAATATTCCTATATTATTTTCGGTATAAACCGATACTGTATAAACTTTTTTTTCTTCCATAACTAACTCAATCTTATATCTGAAACACTTGCTCCTGTAGGTATCATAGGGAACACATTGCTTTCTGGTTCAATAACAACTTCCAAAAAATAAGATTCTTTTGAGTCTGTCATTTTTTTGATGGCATCGGCCAAATCTTCACGTTTAGAAACCCTGTTCGCTGTTATTCCGTATCCTTCGGCTATTTTCACAAAATCGGGATTTGTCATCACCGTTGAAGCATAACGTCTGTCGAAAAACAATTCTTGCCACTGCCTCACCATTCCTAAAAAACTGTTATTTAATACCACGATTTTAACCGCAGCTTTTGTTTGAAGTATGGTTCCCAATTCCTGAATGGTCATTTGATAACCTCCGTCACCAATAATGGCGATTACTTCTCTATCTGGCGCGCCCATTTTTGCGCCGATGGCTGCCGGCAAGGCAAATCCCATAGTTCCCAATCCACCGGAAGTGATATTGCTTCTTGTTTTTGTAAATTTAGCATAACGCCACGCAATCATTTGGTGCTGGCCAACATCGGATACAATGACCGCCTCGCCTTTGGTTTCTTTGTTGATTCCGGCCAAAACTTCACTCATAGTCAAGCCTTCTTTTGTCGGATTTAATTGTTCATTAATCACCACTTCTTTCTCAATCTCATACAATTTATGAAACTCCTTCATCCATTCTTTATGATTCCCTTTCTCTACAAACTGCATAATTTCGACCAAAGATTCTTTTACGGTTCCCAAAACAGCCACATCGGTTTTCACATTTTTATCCACTTCTGAAGGGTCAATTTCAAAATGAATAATTTTTGCCTGCTTCGCGTAGGTATTTAAATTTCCTGTAACACGATCATCAAAACGCATTCCTATTGCAATTAATACATCACATTGGTTTGTCAATACATTTGGCGCGTAATTTCCGTGCATTCCAACCATACCCACATGTAAAGGATGATCTGTTTCCAGTGCCGACAGTCCCAAGCCTGTGCACGCCGAAGGAATACCCGTTTTTTCTATAAAGTTTTTAAATTCCTGCTCTGCTGAACCTATAATAACACCTTGTCCCCAAACAATGAATGGTTTTTTAGCCCCATTAATTAATTCCGCAGCTTCTTTAACTTTTTCAATATTTAATTTTGGAATTGCCTTATAGCTTCTCACTTTTACGCATTTATTATACGAAAAATCAAGCTCGCCAAATTGGGCGTCTTTAGTTATGTCAATCAATACCGGACCTGGGCGGCCAGATTTAGCGATAAAAAATGCTTTCGCAAAAACCTCAGGAATTTCACTGGCCTTGGTTATTTGATAATTCCATTTTGTTACAGGTGTAGAAATACCAATAATGTCCGTTTCCTGAAAGGCATCAGAACCCAACAAATGAGAACCTACCTGACCTGTGATGCAAATCAAAGGCGTGGAATCAATTTGGGCATCAGCAATTCCTGTCACCAAATTGGTTGCTCCCGGACCAGAAGTTGCAAAAACAACCCCAACTTTTCCCGTCACGCGCGCAAATCCCTGAGCTGAATGTATGGCACCTTGTTCATGGCGTGACAATACGTGGTGAAATTGATCTCGGTATTTGAATAATTCATCATAGACCGGCATAATTGCTCCTCCTGGGTAGCCATAAGCAAGCTTTGAGCCTTCTTCCAACAAACATCTGATTACCGCTTCAGCACCTGTCATCTTTACCATTTTTGCAGCTATTATTTCCTGAACTTCCTTTTTTAATGTTTCCATACCTTTAAAATTTATCCGTTACACAACCTTCAGAAGCCGTTGAAACGATTTTAGCATATTTATACAATATTCCTTTTTTATGTTTTGGCTCCGGCGCCTTCCATTGTGCTTTTCTTAAAGTCAGCTCGTGCTCGGTTAATCTTACATTGATTGTTTTATTTTTAGCGTCAATCACAATCACATCACCATTTTTCACCAATGCAATTGTACCGCCGGATTGTGCTTCGGGTGTGATGTGTCCCACCACAAAACCGTGCGTACCTCCTGAAAAACGTCCGTCAGTTACCAACGCAACAGATTTTCCCAAACCGGCACCCATAATCATTGAGGTTGGCTTCAACATTTCCGGCATTCCCGGTCCGCCTCTGGGTCCAACATAACGAATTACCACAACATCGCCTTTCGACACTTTTCCTGCGCCAATTCCATCATTTGCATCTTGTTCTCCATCAAAAACAACTGCTTTCCCTTCAAATAAATCCCCTTCATTTCCGCTAATTTTAGCAACAGATCCCTCCATGGCCAGGTTTCCATATAAAATTTGAATGTTTCCTGATGATTTCAAGGCTTTTTCGGTGGTATGAATCACATGTTGGTCCTCTTCAAAACTTAACGGTTTTACATGTGTCAGGTTTTCAGCAATTGTTTTGCCTGTCACCGTCATACAATCCCCGTGCAACAAACCTTTATCCAATAAATATTTCATCACGGCCGGCGTTCCTCCAACCCCATGAACATCTTCCATCAAATATTCACCGCTTGGTTTTAAATCGGCTATGACCGGCGTTCTGTCGCTTACGCGTTGAAAATCTTCCAAAGTAAAATCGATGTCTGCAGCGTGTGCAATTGCCAAATAATGCAATACCGCATTGGTTGATCCGCCCAAGGCGTTTACCAAAGCCACCGCATTTTCCAACGATTTTTTGGTAATGATATCCAAAGGTTTTAGATCAAGCTCCAATAAATTTTTAATCGCGGAAGCTATTCTTTCCGTTTCGGTTTCTTTTTGTGGATTTTCAGCAGGAATTGATGAATTGTAAGGCAATGCGAAACCCAAGGCTTCTATCGAAGACGACATGGTATTGGCCGTGTACATGCCGCCACAGGCACCTGCTCCCGGAATGGCATTTTTTATAATTTCCCTAAATTCTTCTTCTGAAATTACTCCGGCAATTTTTTGCCCTAAGGCCTCAAATGCGGAAACGATATTCAATTTTTTTCCTTTGTATCTTCCTGAAGCAATGGTTCCGCCATACACCATTAATGATGGTCGGTTTAACCGCAACATGGCCATAATAGCACCCGGCATATTTTTATCGCAGCCAACAACGGTCACCAAAGCATCATAACTTTGAGCATTCATCACCACTTCAATTGAATCGGCAATAATATCGCGCGAAGGCAGGGAATAATTCATCCCCGATGTTCCCATAGAAATACCGTCGCTTACGCCAATCGTGTTAAACACGAGTCCGACCTGATCTTTTTTATTGACTTCCTCTTTTATTTTATAGGCCAAATTATTCAAATGCATATTGCACGGATTTCCATCGAAACCTGTGCTAGCAATGCCCACTTGAGGCTTTTTCATATCTTCATCAGACAAACCAACGCCATACAACATGGCTTGGGCAGCAGGCTGCGTTTCATCCTGGGTAACTCTTTTACTGTACTTATTTAATTGCATTTATTGGTATTCTTTTAATCTGTTAAATTTTATTGAAAAAACCTTGGTTTAATCACGGATTTTTAATGAACGTCAAATTTAAACCAGGCAATTGTTTTGCGCCTTTGGCATTTATTTGTTTTACAGTATTCACCTCCTGTTAATTTCACTTATATTATTGTTTATCATATAGTTAATGTTACTTTTTTTACAATGATTATACCATAAAAAAACCTTCCTAATGGCTATTAGGAAGGTTTTTAAATTTTTTTTGATAAAACTAAAACACCATCCTAATCCCCTTGTGAAATTATCACAGAGACACGAATAGAAATGATATTTAGTATGATGTGATTCATCTTTACAAATTAATTGTTTTTTAAAAGTAAGATGGAACGCCTACAATAATCCTTCTTTTTAAATAATATTTTGTCGTTTGCGTTTCATTTAAAGCAAATATGGTTATTATTAATTAAAATCATTATAAAATTTATCGATTTTTTTATTTTACAAGCTTTGCTACCTTTTGTCGAATGATTTCTTCTATAGAAGCATGCTGAATTTTACTTTCCAGCCATGACAAAATATCTAAATATAAAAATGCTCTTTTTTCATAAGGGTGATCTTCATATTTAACCAATTCCTCGTGCAAATTAACAAATGCTTTGTGAAGTTCCTGCGGATAAATATTTTTTAGGTTTTTTAAGAATTGAATCATTTTGCGCTGCACCTGATGCAAATCGTTCATCTTTATCAAAAACTGATAAGTTGACACAATTAGTTTTTCTATATTGTCATCCAAGCCGGCATCATAATGGGCCACTAAATTTAAAACACGGGAAAAGCACAACAGGTCTTCACGCATTTTTAAATCCTTGTTGTCAATAATTTTTTCAAGGTAAAAAATACATTCCTCGTTTTTGCCCGCGCCAAAATACATACAGGCAATTTTATAATAAAAAACCATGATATGGTGCGCATCAATATTGCTTTCATATTTTGGAATTTCCTTCAATAAATTTGCTACAAAACCTAAACCTTCCGTAAATTTTCCAACTAAAAAATAATAATTTAATTTATTTTGGTTGAAGTATAAAAACGCCAAGGTCTTGGTGTTATCGTTCATCGTAATATTTTCGTCTTTTATATCGGATGTTAATTGTTCAAGAACACTGATATATTTGATTTTATGTTTGATTAAGTAAAGGGATTCCAACAAATAATTGACACCTTTTAAATAAAACACAGGGTTTTGGATTTTCATGTGCGGGTTTTCTTCAAACAAATCGACCCATTTTTGGGAATACCTATAACTCAACACAAAATCCTGCAAAATAAAGCTGCGCCATAAATAAGCCTGATATAAAAATAATTTCTCCCTGAAACCCAATTCAGAAAATTTATATTTCGGCAACTTCTTTTCAAAATAAGCCGTCACTCTTTTTAACCCCTCATCGTCTTTTACATAGCCTTCTTTCAGGAACAAACTGTACAATTGAAGCGAAAGGTTTGATAATTTGCTGACGCGTACATTTTTTAAACTCAATTCCTTTGCCTGAATGGCAAGCTCATCGGCCCTATTGCTCATGCTTCGGGTAATATATTGTGATTCTATCACTTTTTCAAACTCCACAATTTCATAGGCCAAATTATTTTCACCATTGTTTAGTGAAAGTTCCTTTGCCTTATCTAAAATTTTTAAACTTTGTTTGTACAGCCCCTTATTGTATAATATCGCAGCAAAATCAGATTGCTCCCTAATATGTGCCCTCACATTCTGGTGTACGGGATTAAAACGCAAACTCACTAAAATTTGTTTGTACAAATGCGCCTTTGTATTCGATATTTGTTGCTTTTTAATGTTTGTTTTGCTTAAAATCAATTCATCATCATACTCCGTAACTTTATCCAATAAATTAAATAAAGCCATAAAATTGGCCTCCGCATTTCCTCCCAATCGTCCCGCATACAGTTTAAATTGTCGCTTTTCCGATTTAGAAAGGGACTTCACCAACATAAAAAGTGCATCTTTTTGCTCAATAGCCATTGTAACCAAATTATTTTTATAGTATTGAATAACAGATATTTAACTATTCCTTTTAGGACTTGGATATAGTAAACCATCCTATTTACAAAAGTATATAAAAAATCCATACCCCTATTTTTGACCATCTATAATGTGCTAAAAAAATTAAAAATGAGTATAAACAATGTTCAAATTTTTGACACGACCTTAAGAGATGGGGAGCAAGTGCCTGGCTGTAAGTTAAATACTGAACAAAAATTAATTATTGCGAACCGACTTGACATCTTAGGCGTTGACGTGATTGAGGCCGGATTTCCGGTTTCCAGTCCGGGTGATTATAATTCGGTCTTGGAAATTTCCAAAATAGTTAAAAATGCCACTGTCTGCGGACTTACCCGTGCAAACCAGAAAGATATTGAAGTTGCGGCTGCAGCGCTGAAATATGCAAAACGCCCAAGAATTCATACAGGAATAGGAACTTCCGATTCCCATATTATTTATAAATTCAATTCAACACCCGATAAAATAATTGAGCGTGCCGTTCAAGCGGTGGCTTATGCCAAAACATTTGTCGAAGATGTTGAATTTTATGCCGAAGATGCAGGAAGGACCAGTAATGAATTTTTAGCTAAAGTATGCGAACAGGTGATAAAAGCCGGCGCAACCGTTATAAATATTCCCGATACAACCGGCTATTGTTTGCCCGATGAATATGGCGCCAAAATTAAATTTTTGAAAGAAAATGTTAAAGGCATCCATAACGTCACTATTTCATGTCATTGCCATAACGATTTGGGTTTGGCAACGGCAAACGCCATTGCGGGTGTTCAAAATGGCGCGCGTCAAATTGAATGCACCATTAATGGTATTGGAGAACGTGCCGGAAATACTGCCTTAGAAGAAGTCGTCATGATTTTAAAACAGCATCCGTATTTAAATTTAGACACCAATATCAATACAAAATTACTTTATAGTACAAGTCAATTGGTACAGCAAAGTATGGGCATGATTGTTCAGCCTAATAAGGCGATTATTGGTGATAATGCTTTTGCGCACAGTTCGGGAATCCATCAGGACGGCGTGATCAAAAACCGGGAAACTTATGAAATTATCAATCCGGCCGATGTTGGCGTAAACGAATCATCCATCATATTGACTGCCAGAAGCGGAAGAGCGGCCTTAGCTTACCGTGCAAAAAATGTGGGTTACGATCTTACGAAAATTGAATTGGACGATATTTATCCGCAGTTCCTGCAATTTGCCGATCATCACAAAGAAGTGAATGACAACGACATACATCATTTAATGGAATTGAACCATGTCTATAAATCAAGTATCGCAATTTAACTTTTAAGCAAAAAAACGGAACAACAATTGTTCGTAACAAAATAATTATTATTTTAACAGAATGATTAGTGAGGTCTTGGAATGAAATTTCGCAGTGGCCTTTAAAATGAAATATTAACCAGACGGAATGAATATAGAAAAAAGATAAGAGACCTTTGTAATAGGCATCAATTGTTTATTGCATTTTCTTTTCCTTATATATTGCCGTCGATTTAATACAGCCCATGAAATTAAAAATAGCCGTGCTTCCGGGTGATGGAATTGGACCTGAGGTAACCCAACAAGCCGTAAAAGTTTTAAATGCAATTGCAGAAAAACACGAACATACTTTCAATTTTGAAAAAGCAATTGTGGGCGCCAAAGCGATTGATGAAACCGGAAATCCGCTGCCAGCTGAAACCCTGAAAATTTGCGCAAATTCTGATGCCATCTTATTCGGAACCGTTGGCGACCCAAAATATGACAGCAACCCAAATGCTAAAATTCGTCCTGAACAAGGTTTGATTAAACTCAGAAAAAGTTTGGGATTGTTCGCCAATATTCATCCGGTAATCACCTACAATTCCTTAATTCACAGATCAAATTTAAAGAAGGATGTCATTAAAGGAGCCGACTTTGTAATTTATCGAGAACTTACCGGCGGGATTTATTTTGGAGAAAAAAAGTTAAGTGAAGACGGAAATACTGCTTCAGACAATTGCACTTATACTTCCAAAGAAATTGACAGAATAGCCCATTTGGCCTTTAAATCGGCACACATCCGAAGAAAAAAATTAACCTTGGTGGACAAAGCCAATGTATTGGAAACATCACGTCTTTGGCGGAAAAGAGTGCTGGATATTTCAAAAAGTTACCCCGATGTAAAAGTAGAATTTTTATTTGTTGACCATGCCGCAACACAGCTTATTTTAAACCCAAGACAATTCGACGTTATTTTAACCGAAAATATGTTTGGTGATATTTTAACTGACGAAGCCAGCGTCATCTCAGGTTCGGTTGGTTTGTTGGCTTCAGCCTCTATTGGAGAACATCATGCATTGTTTGAGCCTGTTCACAGCTATTACCCGCAGGTGAAAGGAAAAAATATTGCCAATCCTATGGCGGCAATTTTAGCTGCTGCTATGTTATTAGACCATTTTAAATTGTATGATGAAGCTGAAGTTATTAGAGCAGCTGTTGAAAAATCTATTGAATTAAACATTTCAACACCCGATTTAAACGCAACAAACCATTTCTCCACCACCAGTGTAGGCAATTTTATTAGCGATTTTATTTTGGATGATGAAAATACGTTTTACAACAAACACAATATAGATTTGGGGCAATCGACCATCATTTAAGCCCCCTAACCCCCAAAGGGGGGAATTGATAAGGGGATTAGGTTAAAGTAGAAAAAATCTTACGTTACCCTTTTAATTTCGGTTGTGGGCTCAGGGATATTTTAATTGACTAATTTTGCGCTATGGAAAAACATGAAAACCTTATTGATGCAATTCACTATCGTCGCTCGGTCAGGATTTATGATGATGCTATGGAGCTTGATGATGAAAAAGTAAAAAAATGTATTCAGCAAGCCACCTTGGCACCCAATAGCAGCAATATGCAATTGTGGGAGTTTCACCATGTTACTTCAAAAGATTTGGTAAAAAAACTGGCAGCTGCCTGTTTGGGGCAACCTGCGGCAACTACCGCAAAACAAATGATTGTGGTGGTGGTTCGTAAAGATTTATGGAAACAGCGCGCAAAAAGTAACCTAAGCAATCTTCAGCAAATATTTGGGAACAAACCTAAGGAGAAACAGAGCTCCCGAGAAAAATTCGCCCTCAATTATTACGGTAAATTGATGCCTTTTGTGTATGGTGATTTCTTTGGATTGTTTGGTTATCTGAAATTTTTAATTTCTTGGGTTGCCGGAATTTTTAGACCTACCTATCGCCAATTACGCAATTCGGATTTACGCATTGTGGCCCATAAAAGCGCGGCATTGGCAGCGCAAACCTTTATGCTGAGTATGGCTGCTGAAGGTTACGACACTTGTCCGATGGAAGGAACAGACACCCTTCGGATTAAAAAAATATTAGGATTACCTTTAAGCAGTGAAATTAATATGGTCATTTCCTGCGGAATAAGAAAACCTGAAGGTGTTTATGGAGACCGTTTCAGAATTCCTTTTGAAAAAGTTTACAAAAAATGGTAATTATTTTTAAAACAATCCGTCAAATCAACCTATGACAACAGAAGAAATTATTCAGCAAATTATATCGAACAAAAACAGGCCCCATTTAAATTTCAGCCTAAAACTGAAAACCGAAAAATTTACGGACAACCTGTTTTATACCTTGTTTGATGCGGAAGCCTGCGTTTCAAAAAACATTGAACAGCTAAAAATCGATTTTATAGAAGTTTACCGATTGGCATGTTTAATTAAGGATGGTTCGTGTGAAAAGATTTGGGAATCTTTTTTAGGTAAATTACCAACACTTTTAGAAAACCTAAATTTAGATGCGCAGGAACTCTTTAACAATGATCCGGCCTCAAATTCCCTTGAAGAAATTTATTTGGCATACCCGGGCTTTTATGCCATTGCCATATACAGATTGAGCCATGAACTGTTTTTGTTAAAAACGCCATTAATCCCAAGATTGATGAGCGAATATGCCCATAGTAAAACGGGAACCGATATTCATCCGGGCGCAACCATTGGCCACAGTTTTTTTATTGACCATGCCACTGGAACCGTTATTGGTGAAACCTGTATCATTAAAAACCATGTTAAAATATACCAAGGCGTTACCTTGGGGGCTTTGCAGGTTGAAAAAAAGATGAAAGACACAAAACGCCATCCAACTGTAGAAGATAACGTCACTATTTACGCCAATGCCACCATATTGGGAGGCAACACGGTAATAGGCGAAAACTGCACCATTGGCGGTAACGTTTGGATTACCGAATCCGTGCCGAAAAACTCTATTGTTTACGAAACCCATGAAACGAAGCATAAAACAAAAAGAAATTTATGAAAGATCAAAGTCTGTTAGATTTTATAGGAAATACACCACTCATAAAAGCAAACAACATTTTAGTTAAAGAAGGGGTTTCTTTGTATCTTAAACTGGAAGGAAACAATCCTGGAGGAAGTGTAAAAGACCGACCAGCTTTTAATATGATCCGTTCGGCTTTTGAACGAAATGACATAAAAAAAGGTGATTATTTAATTGAAGCCACCAGTGGAAACACCGGAATTGCTCTGGCCATGATTGCCCAACAATTTGAAATTGACATAGAATTGGTGATGCCGGAAAACTCCACCAAAGAACGTGTGCAGACCATGGAAGCCTACGGAGCAAAAGTCACCCTAACTCCTGCGGCTGATGGTATTGAAGGATCCAGAATCTATGCCGAAAAACAAGTAGTCGAAAAAGGCTATTATATGTTAGACCAGTTTGCGAATGCAGATAATTGGAAAGCGCATTATAAAACTACCGGACCCGAAATTTGGCGGGACACTCAAGGGGAAATCACCCATTTTGTTTCAGCCATGGGAACAACGGGCACCATTATGGGTACTTCCACCTTTTTAAAAGAAAAAAATGCAGCCATTCAAATTGTTGGCGCCCAACCTGACGACAATTCTAAAATTCCGGGCATCAGGAAATGGGCTCCGGCATTTCTCCCTAAAATCTTCAATCCTAAAAAAGTAGACACCATTATTGAAGTTACGGAAGAAGAAGCCCGAATTATGACCAAAAGACTGGCAAAAGAAGAAGGCGTGTTTGCAGGAATGAGCAGCGGCGGCTCAGTTACTGCAGCGCTAAAATTAGCCGAAACCTTAAAAACCGGTGTTATTGTGGCCATTATTTGCGACCGCGGAGATCGTTATTTATCCTCTGATTTATTTGAATAACCCCCTTAAGTTATTCCTTGTTAAGATTGTTTGTAAGTGGCTTTTATTGTATTTTTGCGCCTTAGAAAACTATAATTTCTACCCATGAAAAAAATTCAAATGGTTGACTTGCAAAGTCAATACGCAAATATCCAAGATCAGATCGATTCAAAAATAGCAGAAGTTTTAAAATCTGCAGCTTATATCAACGGACCCGAAGTACATTCCTTTCAAACAGCACTGGAAAATTACATGGGTGTAAAACATGTCATTCCTTGTGCCAACGGCACTGATGCGCTTCAAATCGCCATGATGGGATTGGGATTAAAACCGGGTGATGAGGTCATTACTGCCGATTTCACTTTTGCCGCAACTGTTGAAGTTATCGCCTTACTTCAACTAACACCTGTTTTGGTTGATGTGGATCCTGTGGATTTCAACATTTCCATAGATGCCATCAAAAAAGCGATTACGCCAAAAACGAAAGCCATAGTGCCTGTCCATTTGTTTGGAAAAGTGGCCAATATGGAAGCCATTATGGAAATTGCCAAGGAACACAATTTGTTTGTGATTGAAGACAACGCACAAGCAATTGGCGCCACTTATACGTTTAAAGACGGCAGCAAAAAGAAAGCGGGAACGATAGGCCATGTGTCTTCAACCTCCTTTTTTCCTTCAAAAAATTTAGGCTGTTATGGCGACGGCGGGGCTATTTTCACCAATGACGATGAATTGGCGCATAAAATCAGAGGCATTGTAAATCACGGTATGTATGTGCGTTATCACCATGATGTTGTTGGTGTTAACTCTCGTTTAGACAGCATACAAGCCGCTATTTTAAATGTGAAACTTCCTCATTTGGATGCCTACAATAAAGCGCGACAAGCTGCTGCAAGGAAATACAATCTGGCTTTTGCCAATGAAAAAAATATTATCATTCCTGTAATTTGCGAAAATTGTGATTGCCACGTTTTTCATCAATATACCTTAAAAGTTTTAAATACAGACAGGGATGCTTTGGCAAACTATTTAAACGAAAACGGCATTCCTTGCGGTGTTTATTATCCGATTCCGCTTCATTCCCAAAAAGCGTATGCCGATAAAAGATATAATGAAGCCGATTTCCCTGTTACCAATCAATTGGTGCAAGAAGTCATTTCATTGCCTATGCATACCGAATTGGAAGATGAACAATTGGAATTTATTACTTCTAAAGTCATTGAATTTGTAAACAGGTAAAAAATTATGAAAATACTGGTTACCGGTGGATTGGGTTTTATAGGTTCACATACGGTTGTTGAACTACAACGTGAAGGATTTGATGTGGTCATTATCGATAATTTATCAAATTCCACCATGGACGTGCTGGATAAAATTACGTCGATTACCAATAAAAAACCAGCATATCACAACATCGATTTACGGGATAAAACAGCGGTAAAAACCTTTTTCGCCAACAATGCCGTTGATGGCGTCATTCATTTTGCGGCTTCAAAAGCGGTGGGCGAAAGTGTACAAATGCCCTTGGAATATTATGAAAATAATATCAGTTCCCTGGTCTATGTATTGCAGGAAATGAAGGCCAACAAGGTCAATAACTTTATTTTTAGCTCTTCATGTACCGTGTACGGACAGGCAGACGAACTTCCTATAACCGAAAATGCCCCCATAAAACCAGCGGAATCTCCTTATGGAAACACCAAACAAATTGGCGAAGAAATCATAAAAGACACCACTAAAATCTCCGATTTGAAAGCCATTGCCCTGCGTTATTTCAATCCGATTGGCGCTCATGAATCGGCTAAAATTGGAGAATTGCCTATTGGCGTTCCACAAAATTTAATTCCTTATGTTACGCAAACTGCTGCAGGAATCCGAAAAGAATTGTCCGTTTACGGCAATGATTATCCAACCCCGGATGGCACCGCTGTAAGAGATTATATTCATGTGGTGGATTTGGCAAAAGCACATATTATTGCTTTAAAAAGGCTCTTAAACAACCAAAACAAAGCGCAATTTGAAGTATTTAACTTAGGGACCGGAAAAGGGAATTCTGTTTTGGAAGTTATTCAAACTTTTGAAAAAGTAACCGGTAAAAAAGTGAACTACAAATTTGTAGACAGA
>NZ_JBFFKM010000049.1:0-19661 GCF_041555395.1 Lutibacter sp.
GCCGATGCGGTGCTTTTTGGGGCTATTGGAGATCCAAAATATGATAACAATCCTTCTGCAAAAGTGCGTCCGGAACAAGGTTTGCTTAAAATGCGCAAAAAACTGGGCTTGTTCGCCAACATCAGACCCACATTTACATTTCCTTCATTGATAGACAATTCGCCTTTGAAAAGAGAACGCATTGAAGGCACCGATTTGGTTTTTTTAAGAGAATTGACAGGCGGAATTTATTTTGGTGAAAAAGGAAGAAAAGACGGTGGAGAAACGGCGTTTGACACCTGCACGTATACAAGAGAAGAAGTGATTCGTCTGGCAAAAAAAGGTTTTGAATTGGCAATGACACGCACAAAAAAATTGTGTTGTGTGGACAAGGCAAATGTGTTGGAAACTTCAAGATTATGGAGAGAAACCGTGCAATCCATGGAAAAAGACTATCCGGAAGTAACCGTTTCTTATGAATTTGTTGATGCCGTTGCCATGCGTTTGGTGCAATGGCCAAATTCTTACGATGTATTGATCACCGAAAATTTATTTGGAGATATTTTAACCGATGAAGCTTCTGTAATTTCCGGTTCTATGGGCTTGATGCCATCAGCCTCTGTGGGAGAGAAAAACGCTTTATATGAACCAATTCACGGTTCTTACCCGCAAGCTGCAGGAAAAGACATTGCGAATCCTTTAGCCACTGTTTTATCAGCCGCTATGATGTTTGAAGATACCTTTCAACTAAAAGAAGAAGCAAAAGCAATTAGGGAAGTGGTAAACAAATCTCTTGAGCAGGGCATTGTGACGGAAGATTTATCCGGAACTAAAAAAGCCTATAAAACAAGTGAGGTAGGAAATTGGCTGGTGGAGAATTTGTAATAAAATTCAAAAATAAATAAACTAAAAAAGGTTGTTTTCTGTTGAAATCAACCTTTTTTAGTTTAATATCATGGTCTGTTTAAATAATTTAGTAGGTTAAAAAACATGACATCTAAAAATTTAATTTTAAATTTGAATAAATCAATCATTGATTTGATAGCATAAAAATGCGCAATCCCAACAGTTAACTTATGAGAAAGCACTTTATAGTTATTGTATTTTGTTTATTTTTTGGAATGTTCAACAGTTACAGTCAGTCCGATTGTAGAAATGCATTGTCTGTATGTATTGATGCTAGTAATGACGGCGTTGTTTCCAATTATGGAATTGATGATTTTTTTGGGGCCACTCAATCAGGATGTTTAGGTACAGCTGGTGCTGGGACTATAGAAAGCAATTCGTATTGGTTTCGCATTAAATTAGCGCAAAGTGGTCAATTTGGATTTGACATTATTCCCAATGATTCAAGTGAAGATTGGGATTTTGCTGTTTATGGCCCTAATGCGACTTGCGGCCAATTGCCTGAGCCCATAAAGTGCAATGTTCAACAAATTGCTGGAAATACTGGTGTTGGGGATGCTTCGGCTTTATATGAATCTTGGATGGACGTTAACGCAGGAGATGAATATCTTATTTTAGTAAATCAATACTTTGGAAATAATGATGGCTTTAAAATTAATTGGACAGGTGATATATTTTTAAGTGCTAACCCTGTTTTAGACTGTGACATTCAAGTTGATTTGGGTCCTGATTTAATATTATGTGGAAGCGAGCCTGGTTATTTATCCGCACTAACTTACAGTGCCGGAAATAATTTAATTTATGAATGGCTTACTTATAATAATTCAACCGGTTTATGGGATCCTTGGAACCCTCCAGGTAATAGAGAATTTGAACGTTCAGTAACCCAAACAGGACTTTACAGAGTCAATGTTTTTATTATGGATCCTTCAACAGGTGTTTTAATTGATACATTAACTGATGATGTAATAGTTACCTCGGTCCCTAAGCCCATTGCTAATTCTTTGCAGAATGATGTATACGGTTGTGATGACGGAACCGGTAACTTTGATTTTGACTTAGAGGCTTTATCTGATGAAATTAAGAATGGGCAACCAAATGTAACTGTCACTTATTACCTAAACGAAATCTTTGCACAACTTCATGAACGCCCAGAATCTAGCCCATTCCAAAGTAGCGGAATTAAGCCTATCTGGGCTCGAATTGAAAATTCTTTGAATCCGGATTGTTACGATTTGACTTCGTTTAATTTAATAGTGCTTCCAATTCCAATAGCTTATGAACCTGAGCCTTTAATTTTTTGTGATACAGATGCGGATGGCAAGTTTATTTTTAATTTGGAAGAAAGGACTGATGATATTCTTAATGGTCAAACGGGTTTAATTGTTTCATATTATACAAGACTTACGGACGCAGAACTTGCTAAATTTGAAATATTTAACCCCAACATTTCAGATCCTGCTAATACTCCGCCGCCAGCTTCATTTTTAAATACAACAAACTATTTATCACAGAGCAAAAAGATTTGGGCACGCGTTGAACCTGTTTTGGGATCTGATTGTTATGCAATAACTTCATTTGAACTTAAAGTCGTTGCGCCTGCAATAGCATATCAACCTGAAAATATTACACGATGTGATGATAATAATGATGGTTATTACGAATTTGATTTTAGTACTAAAGATGCTGAAATTTTGGGTACTCAGAGCGCTTCAAATTTTGAAGTGAATTATTTTGCAACACAAGCCAATGCTTTTAACAACTTAAATGCGTTACCAAATCCATATACAAACATCACGCCCTATGCTGAGGAAACAATTTATGTACGCATTCAGGTAAAAGGAAACCCAGCTTGTTTTGACTTAACAAGTTTCAATTTACAGGTTTTTGACACACCATATCCTGCTGTTTCTGCAAACATCCCTGTTTTATCGTATTGTGATGATGCTTCTGATGGCGATGATACCAATGGTTTATATGAATTTGATTTAACCGAACGTGAAAGCATTATTCTTGACGCTCAGTCGCCCTATGTTTTTGATGTGAATTATTATGAAGATGCGACTTATACAAATCAAATTCCGAATCCGACTGCCTATACAAATACCAATCCGAACCAGCAAACCATTTATGTGCGCGTAACCAACAGCAATATAAATAATGTGGATTGTTATGCAGATACTTCTTTTGAGATTCAAGTTAAACCGTTACCAAATGCACTAACAACACCATTTGAATTGATACAATGCGATGAAGACGGAACTCAAGACGGGATTGTGAATTTTAACCTTACAGAAGCAGATTTCTTTGTAACGATTGGTGATTCCAGCTTAAATGTTACTTATCATTTGTCGGCAGCCGATGCTGCTTCAGGAATAAATGAAGCCAATAAATTCTCTTTTTCAAATAATATAAGCCCAACAGTTTTTGCAAGAGTTGCAGCTGTAAATGGATGCTATAGAATTGTGCAGGTTAATTTAATAGTAACAAGCACCAAATTTCCTCCAAATTATAGTCGTGAAATTACAGTTTGCGATGATGATGATATGATAGACGGATTGCATGAATTTAATTTGGCGCAAGTTACCTCAGAAATTATTTCTTTATTTCCAAGTCCAAATTTAAGGGTTTCTTATTTCATAAATCAGGCAGATGCCGTTTCAGAAACCAATGTAATTAGTCCGGCAAACGCTTATTTAAGCGAAGTTCCTTTTAGCCAACCTATTTGGGTGCGGGTTGAAAGTGCCGTCAACGGCGGTTGTTTTGGCATTGCGCCCGTAATTCAATTAACGGTAAATCCAAGGCCCGAATTTGAATTGGATGAAACGGATATTATATGTTTAAACGATTTGCCAAAAACAATTTCAATAAAAAATCCGCTTGGCAATTATTCCTATGAATGGACAGATGAAGTGGGAATTGTAATAAGTGATCAACCATTTGCAGCTATTATTGAAGAAGGTGTTTATACCGTAATTGCAACTTCAAATAACGGTTGTGAATCTTTTCCTAAGCAAATCGCTGTTACAGAATCTATTATTGCCAATATTTCTGTGGAAGACATTCAGATAATTGACAATTCCGGTAACAATAGCATTACAATAAATAATTCCGGTCAAAATTTGGGTATAGGTGATTATGAATTTGCGTTGGACAATATTTCAGGGCCTTATCAGGACAGTTCAATTTTCCCCGAAGTAATTCCCGGAAAACACATTATTTATGTAAATGATAAAAACAATTGTGGAATTGCGCAAATCACGGTTTATGTGTTTGGATTTCCAAATTTCTTTACGCCAAATGATGACAGCTATAATGATTATTGGAATATTTTGGGCGTGGATCCGGCTGTTTTTAAATCCTCTTCCATTTATATTTTTGACAGGTACGGAAAGTTGATGACAAATTTTAGTGCTTCTCAAAAAGGTTGGGACGGCTTTTACAATGATAGAAAAGCAATTTCAACGGACTATTGGTATTTGGCTAAAATTATAGATTATAATGATGTTACTAGAGAATATAAAGGGCATTTTAGCTTAATTAGAAGATGATTAACTGATAAACAATATGATTATTTTAAGTGTGTGTAGTTAAAAACTTATTAAAAAAATCAAATTTAAACAAATGTGCTCCAGTCAGTATCATTAAAACTTGAAGGAGATGGAATGTTATGGCATCTGACGCAGGTTTCACTCCAAAGTTGTGCACCTGATTTATTTTTATCCTTTTTTAAATAACAGTGAAATTAGGAGTTGAGATAAATTACTGTAAATCTACAGAAAATATTAAATTCACTTTTGAATACCATCTTTTTGTTTGCTTAGCCAATCTATTAAATATTTCTTATTTCGTTCTGAAAGTATAGTTTCTCCATGAATTAGGGCATAAGAATAAAGCGGCATTTCGTCATCTCTAATTTGATTAATGACCGCCTTTAATTTACTTTTTTGCCTACGTTTTGAATAGGTGCCAAATTCACTGAAATTCAATTCTTTTTTCCCTTCTTTTATATGCTTTTCTAACAACCAGCTTGCGGGTTGAATTTTATTGTACCATGGATAATTGGTGTTATTACTGTGACAATCATAGCAGGAAATTTTAAGTATCCGCTGAATATTGTTTGGAACTTCAAAAGTATTATTGAAATCCGTTTGTAAAATTAGAACACTTTGATTGCGAATTGTGGGTATAAATTGAATACCCACAAACGCCATCAATAAAATTATTGTTATTTTTTTTAAAAGCTTCAATTAGTTTATTTGCTTTTGAACACTGCCACATTTCATCATTTTACTTCCAAAATAAGGGTTTTTTATTTCTTTAATTTCGCTTAACCACATAGCTCCTTTGTTATTGTTTGCCATCGGACAAAAATCTTGGTATAGCGTTTTATCTGTTCCAACCAATGCAATTAAATCGTTTATGTCAATGCTCAATGGTTCAAAGTGTTCTCTTTGATGGTCGATAGGACTTTTTATGATATGCTCGGCATGTTCCTTTGCGCTTTCGGCTATTTCCATATATTTTGCATGCTGAGTTTCTGTGAGTTTTGCCATCTCAAAATTTGAAAATGCTGTAAGCATCATTTTTCCGCCTTCGGCTGCTTTTTCACTATTTTCATTAACCAAGGCATTCTTTAAAACAAGATAACCATCAACGATGGCTGATGTTAAATCGCTTTTTTGAGTAGCGGCATCTGCTTTTTTGTCTGCTTGAATTTCTTTTGAATTCACATCATTTGATTCTGCTTGTTTTGCATCATTTTTACAAGCACTTAAAAATAGTACTGTGAATGCTACTGCATAAATTGATTTTTTCATGTTGTTTTGTTTTTAAAGTTAATATTAGTAATTATTATTATTATTATTATTATTATTATTATTATTTTGATTCTAATGGTTAATTTTTTTATTCTTCTAATGATACACTTCTTAATCGAAGCGAATTTGCAATTACCGAAACAGAGCTAAAACTCATGGCCAAAGCGGCAATAATTGGCGACAATAACAATCCGAATATAGGAAATAACACGCCTGCGGCAATTGGCACACCCAATACATTGTAGGCAAATGAGAAAAACAGGTTTTGTTTGATGTTTTTCATCACTTTATGACTTAAATTTTTTGCTTTTACAATCCCTTGCAAATCTCCTTTTACCAAAGTCATTGCTGCACTTTCGATAGCGACATCTGTTCCCGTTCCCATAGCAATGCCAACGTTTGATTGGGCAAGTGCGGGCGCATCATTGATGCCGTCGCCGGCCATCGCAACTATTTTGCCTTCCGCCTGCAATTTTTTGATAAATTCCAATTTATCTTCCGGCAAAAAACCTGCTTTAAAGCTAGATAAATGCAATTCATCTGCAACAGCTTTGGCGGTATTTTCATTATCGCCCGTGAGCATAATCACTTCAACGCCTTTATCCATCAGTGTTTTAACCGCCTCTCTGCTTGTTAATTTTAGGGCATCTGTAATACTCACATAACCCACCGCTTTTTGATCGACAGATATATAGGAAACTGTTTTGCCCAATTTTTGTTCCGCTAAAATTTGAGCCTCCAGATCTTTTGAAACCGATGCGTTTATTTTTTCCATCAGTTTTTTGTTGCCTAAAGCAACTTTATTTTTGCCCACGGTTCCTGTAACTCCCATTCCCGTCACCGCCTCAAAATCATCTACTTTAGTGAGTTCTGTTTTCTTATCTTTCGCATAATTCACAACGGCTTGCGCCAATGGGTGTTCACTGTATTGGTTTAAGGAAGCGATTTGCTGCAATAAATCATTTGATTCTCCTTCTAATGCCACTACTTTTTCAACGGATGGTTTTCCTTCGGTAAGCGTTCCTGTTTTGTCGGTGATTAAAACAGTCACTTTGTTCATGGTTTCAAGCGCTTCGGCATTTTTTATTAAAATACCGTTTTGTGCACCTTTTCCAACACCAACCATAACGGACATAGGCGTCGCCAATCCCAAGGCGCACGGACAAGCAATAATTAAAACCGCAACTGCATTCACAAAAGCATAAACCAAGGCATCTTTTTCCGGTCCAAAATTGGCCCAAACAATAAAAGTAAGTATTGAAACGCCTACAACAATAGGAACAAAATATTTTGAAATGGTATCTGCCAATTTTTGAATGGGTGCTCTTGACCTACTCGCATCGCTTACCATTTTAATAATTTGAGACAATAATGTTTCTGAACCTACACGCACCGCTTTCATTACAAATGATTTTGTGCCGTTGATGGTTCCTGAACTCACTTTGTCGTCAACTGTTTTGTCAACAGGAATAGGCTCCCCTGAGATCATGGACTCATCGATGCTGCTGTTTCCTTCAACAATTACGCCATCAACTGGTATTTTTTCACCCGGTTTAACGCGCAATAAATCGTCTTTTTTGATGGAATGAATCGACACAATTTTATCTTTTCCATCCACAACCAAAGTAGCTTCGGAAGGCGCCAATTTTAACAATTCTTTGATGGCACCGCTGGTTTTGCTGTGCGCCCTGGCTTCCAGCAATTGACCCAATAAAACCAATGCTAAAATAACGGCTGTTGCTTCAAAGTACAGATCAACGCCGCCCATGTCACTTTTAAATTCCTTCGGAAAAACATCGGGAAATAGGAGTGCGACAATGCTAAATAAGAATGCGGCTGCTGTTCCAATACCCACCAAAGTGAACATATTTAGATTCCAGGTAATGATTGATTTCCATGCACGCACATAAAACATCCAGCAAGTGTAAAAAACGATGGGAAGCGTTAAAACAAACTGTGACCAATCCCAATAAATTTGTGGCATCAGCTTCATCAGAGGATTTGAAGGAAGATGCATAGTCATTGAAATAATAAATACAGGAACAGCAAAAATGACAGAGATCTTCATTTTTTTGAGCAATTTCAAATAGGTTTTATCCTCTTCGCTTTCTGTTGGTTCCATGGGCACCAAATCCATTCCGCAAATTGGGCAGGAGCCAGGTTCTTCCTTAATAATTTCTGGGTGCATTGGACAGGTATATTGTATTGCCTGATTTGCTTTTGGCTGTTCAATCAAGTCCATGCCACAAACCGGACAATCACCAGCCTTGTCATAAGTTTTTTCGCCTTCACAATGCATCGGACAGTAAAAAACACCGTTTCCGTCTTTTATTGGTTTTATGCTGATTGGTTTTTCTGCTGTTTCGTGGGTGCTGTTTGGATCAAAATCTGAAATGGTATAATGCAATCCGGCTTTTAAAAATTCTTGCTGAAAAGTTTCTGTTGAAATATGGTTTTCCATGTCAACTTCGGCTTTTCCTTCTTCTAAATTAACAGTAGCTTTTTGTACACCTTTTATATTATTTAAGGTTTTTTCAGCATTGGTTCTGCAACCATTACAGGTCATTCCGGATATTTTATAGGTGTGCTTCATAATTAGATGTTGTTTTTAAAAGTACTTCAATTGGTATTATAGTTCCTTAAATATTTTGCTTCAATAAGAAAAAGGAATGAAAATTTAGTATGATTCTCAGTCATTCCTTTTTCTTAAAATCAGCACTTTTTTAGAAAGTTTATTTTTCTTTTTTCATCTCCATCTTTTTTTCTTTTAGATTCATTCCGCATTTTGAACAAGAACCCGGTTTGTCGCTTTTTATAGCTGCATGCATTGGACAGGTATATGCTTTATCTTTGTTCATGTCACATTCCACTTTTGATGAATCTGCTTTCATTTCAGCACAACAAGCAGGTTTTTTGGCATTGTCCGCTTTTTTTAAATCCATTTTGCATATCGGACAAGAACCTGGTTTGTCGTAAGTTTTTTCGCCTTCACATGTCATAGGACAAGCATAAGTGGCTTTTTCTGTTTGTACTTGTTTCATTTGTGCTTTTTCTTTTTCTTGACCGTGTGCAAAATTTATGGTTAATATTAACAGGGCAATTAAATTTATTTTTAAGGTTTTCATATTTAAATTATTTTAAGTTATTTATAAATATTCTAATTTTATATTAATCTGATTTTTTTAAATCAAAAAGAAATCTAGAGTTTTTTACTCTTTATCCGTCGTTTTATCTGTTTCTAAATCTTGATGATGCATTTGAATGTTTTCATCATCAGTATGATGCATGGTGTCGTTGTTCATTTCCATGTGATTTTCATTTTTTTGGACATCATTTTTTTCAGTGTTTTTGCACGAAAATACTGTCAGGGTTAATAGTCCCATTGAAACTATTACCAGCGTTGTTTTTAATACTTTCATTTTTAAATTGTTTTTATTTATTAATTATTTAAGGGTTATTAATTGAATTATAGAGAATCTTGTAAATAATTAAGAGTACTGCGATGCCAAAAATTCTCTAATGTTTTGCCACAGAAAATGGAATTTCAATTTTCACTTTTTCCCAGGCCAGTGAGATGACTCCTTTATTTTCTCCTGTTTTTTTTACATCATAAAGTAATGATTCCTGAATCTCATTAAGTTTTTCTGGAACTAGCACTATACTAACCACGTTTTCAGCTTTATTAAACTCGTCCTTCCCGTGCTGGTTCCAACGTGTGTTTAACATCACTTCCCAGGTTTCTTTTCCGGGAATTACAAAAAAACCATACTTGCCTGCCGGTAAAATTTCCCCGTCTATATCCAGATCTTTATCAGTCATTATCCAGGTAGCATTATGAGCCCCGGCCTGCCATACGGTATCATATCCTACCAACCCCCCAAAAATAACCCTGTTCCTTACACTAGGGGCAGAATAATCTATGTGAATGTGGGCATCGCCTATCATTGCCATGGCATTGGTGTGAGGGCTTAAACTTTTAGCGGGTTTATCTTTAGTTTCTGTTTTGGAATCTGTGTTCGATTGGTGGTTATGTTGTGCATAACTGCCAAAACTTACCAATCCAAGGCATATTATAATAAGATATTTTCTCATTTTTAAATTGTTTTTATTTATTAATTTTTAAGGGTTAATAATTGACTTAGGGCAGTTGCTATAACTATTAGCGCAACAATTCCCCAAATCATTCTTTTCCCCCATATTTCTATTTTTGATTGGGATGCTGATCCTGTTTTGCAACAATCTTTCATCTGTTTATATTTTATTTTTTAAAGGTAACAGATGCTGTTCACCATGAATCATTCCTTTGTGTGTTAAAATTTGTAATGCTCGTTTCAATTTATTGTTGATTTGGTTTCTCCGCAGGTAAGCATAGATTCACCGAAATAAGGATTTTTTATTTCTTTTGAAAGGCTTAACCAATAAGCTCCTTTATTATCATCGGCCATCGGACAAAATTGTTCAAATACTTGTTGATTGATGCCAAATAATTTCACAGCTTTAATTAAATGTGCCGACAAATATTTGAAATGATTTCTTTGGACTGCAATATCGGAAGTTTTAGAAATGGAAGTTGCAGAGGTTGTAATTTCCTTGCTAATTAACATCCAATGATTATGTGCTTCTTTATTGCTTAACAGTTTCATGTCAACCTTTGCCATGGCACTCAACAATGCTGCAGCCGACTTTTGGGTTGTACTGTTATCATCTTTCGTATAGTTGTCTTTTAAAAGAATATATTGCTCAAACACTTTTTTTAATTGATTTTGAAAGTCTTTAGAAACGGCAATTCTTTTTTCCATGTTGGAATGGTTGGCAACATTTTCTGTTTTAGGAGTATCCATGTTTTTCATTTCTTCATCACTCATCTTCGTTTTTGAATCTCCTTTCTGTTGATCTTCACCCATATCCATTCCAGCATGGCCTGTCACAACAGTTCCTCCTTCCGGATTCATCATACTTGGTTTACCAGCTAATTGCACTGAGGCATCAATGGTGAAGGTTCCGTTGGAAACAATTTCTTCACCTGTTTCCAATCCGTCTTTTACAATATAAGAATCGCCAAGGGCAGGACCTAAATTGATTTCGCGCATTTTAAATCCTGAACCTTCTTTAATATAAACGACCGAACGTTTTCCGGTCCACAATACGGCCGATTTCGGAATTACGATTTCCTGGGAATCCGCTTTTCCAATGTTATTTTTTACAATCCCGGAAGCAAACATTTCGGGTTTTAACCGCCCGTCTTTATTGTTTACTTCCACACGGGCAGAAGCCACGCGGGTTTGTGAATTGAGTAAAGGGTCAATAAAACTTATTTTTCCTTTAAAGGTTTCTCCCGGCAATGAATTAACGGTATATTCAATTTCATTGCCTACTTTAATCCATCCGAGTTCACTTTCATATAAATCGAAGAGCAGCCATACTTTGGAAAGATCCGAAATTTCATAGATAGGCATCCCGCGTTCAACATAAACGCCCAAATCAACCATTTTTTTGGTCACTATGCCATTTACGTCGGCATGGATGGAAAACCGCTGAATTGGTTTTTTATTGGCAATAATCTGATTGATTTGTGCCTGACTTATTTTCCAGTTTCGTAATTTTTCCTGGGCTGCTACAAAAAGTTCCGGCTGACTTTCCTTGATGCTCGCAGCCTGTAACAGCTCTTCTTGTGCGGTGACCAATTCTGGAGAATAAACAGTTGCCAATGTTTGTCCTCGGCTAACTTTTTCTCCAGTAAAGTTGACGAAAATCTGTTCAATCCTTCCGGGAATATGGGTTGATTGTGCGTAGGCATTGCGTTCATCTATCTGCACTTTTCCGTTCAGCCTTATTTCTTTAGTAGCATTGCTTGATCCAACAACCAAAGTGGTGATATTGGCCAGTTTCATGGCGTCTTCACTCATTTGAAAACTATTGGGATCAGTGCCTGCACTTGCCGTTACCGGAATTAAATCCATTCCGCATATAGGGCAGTCACCAGGTTCATTTCTTCTGATTTGAGGATGCATGGAACATGTCCATATTTGCGCTGCCACCTCATCGCTATGGTTTTGAGTTTCCGATTTTTTTTCGCCTCCGCCAAATAATAGCCAGCCCAATAGGATTCCAAGAACCAAAATACCGGCTGTTTTAAATAATTTTTTATTTTTTGCTTTCATTATTCCTGTGATTTAGAATTTAAATAATCCAATTTTGCTTCTGCTGTAAATCCATTTTTTATCGCCTCCACTTTTTGGGTTTGTAACATTAATATGTCTTGGTTCATTTGTAAAACCTCCTCAAAATCTATGGTCGCATTGCTAAAACCTGAAACCAGCAATTTGTTTGCCTGTCCGGAACTTACGAGTTGCTTTTCATACAAAGCGATAAGTTGTTCGGATTTTTTAAGATTGTAAAGAGACATTTCATAGGCACTTTGCAATTCATTCTTTTGGGCTTCCTGTTCCTGTTCCATGCTGCTTACCATAAACGCAGCTTCTTTTTTGGCGGCGTTGTATTTTTTTCTGAAAATTGGCAAGGTCACAGTGAGCATTGGCATAATGGCATCCTGTCCGTTCATTTCCGGATTGGCATCTGTGCGTTTGGAAATAATGGAATAATCAATTCCCAAACCAAGCATTGGCAAACCTTCTTTTTCAGCCACTATTTGCTGAATTTCATAGGATTCTTTTTGCTTTTCCAAACCAATGACACTTGGATGGTTTTTAAATAAATCTTCCGTATTCAGCAAAATTTCCGGATTTTTGAACAGCAGCGTATCTTGCACTTGCACAATCATTTCCGGTTTTTGGTTCAGCATTAAATTGAACTCGGTTTCCAAAGGTTTCAGCATATCCTCTAGCAATTTAATTTCAGTTTTGGCGGCTTCCCTTTTAATAGCAACTTTAATCACATTTACCATGGGCGCATTTCCGCTTTTGAAACGGCTCAAGGACAATTCACGATAAGAATCCAAGATGTCCAGATTTTCTTTTTTAAGTTGAATGGTTTTATCAAGCGCATACAATTCGGCATAAACCGATTTTATATCGAAAAATAATTGGTTCCGCAGGTTTAAATAGTTCTGAAACTTGGCTTCAGCCATTAAAACAGCAGCATCTTCTTTTGCTTGAAGCGTGCCAAACCAAGGAAACATCTGCATCAATGAAAATTTGGCTTCTTGTGCGCCCAATCTTGTCTCAACCATTCGGCCAAAAGCGCTCATCGTCAAGGCAGGATCGGGTAAACTCGATACTTGGGGCGCCTTTTGCATCGCTGCTTCAAATTGCGCGTAAGCCGATTTCAGATTCGGATTATTTTCTGCCGCTGTCTGCAAATAGACATCTAAAGTTTGTGCAGAAACTTGATAGCTATTTATTGCGAAGAATAAAAGGACAAAGAAAATGCCCCCAAATCCCTGAAACGGGAATTTGGGTTGGTTTTTTAATAATTTTATGATAGTATACATAGGATATTTTCTTTTAAATTATTGAACTTCATCAAGTTTTTCCCCTTCTTGAAGGGATGGATTTGGGTTGTTTTTCACCGCATTTTCCCTCCAGATAGCCTGCAATACCGGAACCACAAAAATCGTCATAACCTGTATAATCATACCTCCAAAAATTGGGATGGCCATAGGCACCATAATGTCCGATCCTTTTCCAGTGGATGACAAAACTGGCAATAGCGCAATTACAGCTACAGCCGTAGTCATCATGGCAGGTCTTACTCTTTTTAATCCGGCTTCCAGTACCGCATCGCGAACTTCGGGAACAGTTTGCGGATTGCGTTTTTCAAAAACGTCGTGAATATAAGTTCCCATTAAAACACCATCGTCTGTCGCAATTCCGAAAAGGGCAATAAAACCGACCCAAACCGCCACACTCAAATTAATGGTATGTATCTGAAACAAGTCGCGCATATTTTCTCCGGAAATCGCGAAATCCATAAACCAGGGTTGCCCATATAGCCATATCATAATAAATCCACCCGAAAAAGCCACAAATACTCCAGAAAAGTGGATGGTGGATGCGATGATGGTTTTAAACTGGAAATACAACAACAGGAATATTAAAACCAAACTGATTGGGATCACAATAGCAAGACGTTTTACCGCCCGCACCTGATTTTCATAATTTCCAGAAAACTTATAACTCACTCCAACCGGTACTTTTAATTCCCCGGAATCAATTTTATCCTGAATGTATTTTTGTGCATCGTTTACCACATTCACCTCGGCAAAACCATCTCGTTTGTCAAACAAAACATAGCCCACCAAAAAAGTTTCTTCACTTTTTATCATTTGCGGACCACGCACGTAATGCAATTTCGCCAATTCTCCCAGCGGAATTTGAGCGCCGCTTTTGGTAGGTACCAGTATTTTTTTAATGCTTTCGGGATCATCTCGCAACTCTTGGGGATACCGCACCCGAACAGGAAAACGTTCCCGGCCTTCAACGGTAGTGGTAATTTCCATGCCACCAATGGCAGTTTCCATGGTTTTTTGCACATCTTCAATGCTTAAACCATATCGTGCAATGGCGTTTCTGTCGATCTCTATTTCCAGATAGGGTTTTCCCACGGTACGATCGGCAAAAACAGCTTCGGCTTTCACAGAGGGCACTTCTTTTAAAATGTCTTCCAGCTGCATTCCGAATTCCTGAATAATGAGCAAGTTTGGGCCATATACTTTGATTCCCATAGGTGCCCGCATTCCGGTTTGCAGCATAACCAAACGTGTTTCAATAGGCTGTAGTTTAGGTGCTGAAGTTACTCCAGGGATATTGGTGGCTTTTATAATTTCATCCCAAATATCATCGGGATTTTTGATGTGTTCACGCCAGTTTCTATAATAATTTCCATCTTCATCCTCAATGAGTTTTTCTTTGGAAATTTTTTGATTTATGGCTTCTTTGTTGCTTAAAGTATCACCCGATTTCAAGATAAAGCGATCACGCTTATCCACTTTAAAAGCTATTGGATTTCCATCATCCGAAAGAATATATTTCGATTTATAATTAATGATATTTTCAAACATGGAAATCGGTGCAGGATCTAGCGCACTTTCAATTCTACCCAATTTACCGACTGACACTTCTACTTCAGGTATGGCGGTAATTGCTATATCAAGCTGTTGCAAGATTTTCTTTGATTCTTCAATGCCAATATGAGGCATAGCGGTAGGCATCAGCAAAAAGCTTCCTTCATTTAAAGCGGGCATGAATTCTTTACCTACTCCTGGAAAAGTGTTTGACATTCCTGACCAAACTGAAGTCGTTCTTACGTCCCATCCAACCTTATCAAATCCGTTGGCCGCAAAACCAAAGATTTTAGGAAAGCCTAGCCAAATCAGAGCCCCAAAGAAAATGGTGACTAAAGGTAACAACAAAAATTTCCCTTTATTGACAAGGCACCAACTTAAAATAGGTTCGTAAAATTTGACCATGCTCAGCAAAACTGCCAGCGTAATTGCCAACATGGAAATTACAAAAATATAGTTTGAAAACACCGAATTTTGATGTCCCAAGGGCAGCCATTCTTCAGTTAGGAAAAACAATGTTACGCCAACAATGATAAACAACGTAATTTGTGTGGAATATTTCCCTAAAAACTGTGGATTCTTATCTTCCAACAATCTTAAAACTCCTATTGCCACCAAAGCAAGAGGTAACCAGAAGCTAAAGTAAATCGATAAAAATAAACCGACAACGATTAGAACGATATTCCACATTTTGACAAATTTGGCCTTTTGAACCCTGATATTAAATGCAAAATAAGAAAGCATAGGCAGAATAAGAATTCCAACGATAAAGGAAGCGCCAAGTGCGAAGGTTTTGGTAAAAGCCAATGGCCTGAACAATTTTCCTTCTGCATTTTCCATAAAAAACACGGGTAAAAAACTCACCACGGTGGTTAACAGGGCGGTAGTCACCGCAGGAAAAACTTCTATAGTAGCTTGTTGGATAACAGCCAAAAGTTTTGCGCCTTTTGAATCCTTATTTTCAGGCATTTCCAAATGCCTTATGGTGTTCTCCACAAAAATAATTCCCACATCTACCATCACGCCAATAGCTATGGCAATTCCAGACAAGGCTACAACGTTGGCATCTACGTTAAAATAACGCATTGCAATAAAGGTCATAAGCACTCCTACAGGCAACAAACTGGAAATTAAAAGGGAAGCCCTCAAGTTGAGCACCAACACAATAATCACGATAATGCTTATCAGGATTTCATGGGAAAGGGCATTCTCTAGCGTGCCAATAGTTTCGTGAATGAGCTGCGTACGGTCATAAAATGGAACGATAGTGACCTTGCTTACGGTACCATCGGCCAGCGTTTTTTGAGGCAATCCAACGGAGATTTCCTTAATTCTTTCTTTGGTATTTTCAATGGCTTGTAACGGATTGGAACCATAGCGAGCTACAACCACACCGCCAACTACATCGGCGCCGCCTTTGTCTAAAATTCCGCGTCGTTCGGCGGGGCCTAAATGAACAAATCCCAAATCTTTTATCAGGATTGGTTTGTTGTCCTTTTCGGCAACTACTGTATTTTCAATATCTTTAACAGATTTTATGTAGCCTAGACCTCGAATTAAATATTCAACTTTATTTATTTCCAAGGTTTTTGCACCAATGTCACGGTTCGAATTTTTTACAGCCATCATCACTTGGTCTATGCCAATGTTGAAGGCTTTCAAAGCATCCGGATTTACATCAATTTGGTATTCTTGGACAAATCCACCTACCGAAGCAACTTCTGCCACGCCGGTAGTGCCGCTTAATCCTAGTTTTACATAAAAATCCTGAATGGTGCGAAGTTCATGCAAATCCCAGCCACCGGTAACATTTCCTTGCGCATCACGACCTTCTAGCGTATACCAAAACACCTGCCCCAATCCGGTTGCATCCGGACCCATGGAAGGTGCGACTCCCTGAGGCAATACATTGGCGGGTAGCGAATTTAATTTTTCAAGAACCCTGGTTCGAGACCAATAGAATTCTATATCTTCTTCAAAAATGATATAGATAATGGAAAACCCAAACATAGAGGTGCTTCTTATGGATCTCACTCCGGGAATTCCCAATAAAGAAGTGGTTAACGGATAGGTAATTTGATCTTCAATATCCTGTGGAGAGCGCCCGGACCAATCGGTAAATACAATTTGTTGGTTTTCACCGATATCAGGTATGGCATCTACAGGAACGGAATCTTTTGGAAGAAAACCAATATCCCAGCTAAATGGTGCCGTAACCAAACCCCAGCCAATAAATGATGCAAGTAGCAGTATGGTAACCAATCGGTTGTAAAGAAAATATTTTATAAGTTTATCGAACATTTTTTTGATTATTTAATGAGTTGATTTTGATAAAACATTAAGAAATAATTTAGAAATAAATCATAACCATGATTCAACGCCGTAAGTTAATACTTCGGCAGTCAAAAAAATCGTTAAATAATCAAATAAGAAAAGTCTGATCCAGAACAAGGATGTCTGTGACCAGCAATGGTGGAGTATAATATTTAAAAGGAATAATGCTTACGGCTAACCCTTCAAATAAATTAATATAAGTGTAGGTAAATGAAGTAATAAATACTTGTTGTTCAAAATTTAAGTTCGAAAAAGCAGTATTTAATTCATTTTGACCTTTGAATTGTTTCACCTCATCTTTACAACAATCACTTTTTTTAATTTCACAATCTTTTGTAGTCGATGGTTTTTGCATCTCCATTCCACAAGATTCTGCTTTAGAAAATACACCAATGTCAACCAATTGATGACCACAATAGTGCTCACTAACGGTAAATGACATGGTAGAGAATAAAACTACAAATGCCATTATAATTGCCGATATTTTTCTAAAAAATTGCTTCATAATGAACTACAAAGATACAAACTTTTTAAAGTCTTCTAATAATTTTTTGTTAAAACTGTGAAAAAGTAAGTTTAGGAGAAGATGAAAATAATATTGTATGTTTTTTTTTTTATCCCATCTTACAATAAATTGCCCATCATTACTTTTGTTGGTCATAATTATGATATATTTGGAATTATATTTTTTTCATAAATGAAAGTATTGAAAATATTTATTTTAAGCATACTTATTATCATTCCAAGTCTGGTAAAAGCACAGGAAACCTTACCAATTTATGCTGATTATTTGTCAGATAATGTGTACTTGGTGCATCCAGCTGCAGCAGGCGTTGGAAATTGCGGAAAATTAAGACTCGCAGCACGAAGCCAATGGGCAGGAATTGAAGATGCACCTTCTTTGCAAACCTTGAGTGCACATACACGTATTAGGGAAAGTATGGGCGTTGGCATCATTCTCTTTAACGATAAAAATGGCTATCATTCCCAACAAGGTGTTCAGGGTACTTATGCGTATCATTTAAACTTCGGAAGAATGGAAGAAGTGAATCAACTGTCGTTCGGGCTTTCTTTCATGGCTGTTCATAATAGTGTGGATGAAAGTTCCTTTGTGATTCCTGATCCAGTGATATCACAAATTGTTCAGAGTGAAAGTTATTTCAATGCCGATTTTGGCATGGCCTACCATAAAGGTGGATTCTTTTCCTATTTTACGGCGAAAAACATGATGCTCACCGCCAGAAATTTATACAATGGTTATGAGCCACTAAATTTAAGAAGGTATCTGGTAACATTGGGCTATTATTATGGCCAGGGAAAAAGTTTGCAATTGGAGCCTTCTGTCATGGCGCAGACGATTGAGCGAACAGGGGAGAAGTTTGTCGATTTCAATTTAAAAGTTTATAAAGATGTTGCAGATGCGCAACTTTGGGCGGCGTTTTCATACAGAAAAGGTTTAGACAATGCCGACACCGAAGAACTCAACTATTTAACACCTATTGTTGGCGTTAATTATAAAAATTTTATGGTTTCCTATACTTACACCAAACAATCAGGAGAAATTTTGTTTGACGATGCCGGATACCATCAAATTACTTTAGGCTTCAATTTTGGTTGCAGAGCACCAAAAAGAGGAGGCTGCCCTAATATAAATTCGGCTTTTTAAGTTAGAATTTAGGAACCAAGATTTTTGGGTCAATTAAATTTTATAAAATGAATAACTGCGAAATTTTCAAATAAAAAATAAATGATTATTAAAGAATTAAATGGGATAAAACCAATTTTTGGAGAAGATTGTTTTATTGCTGAGAACGCCGTAATTATAGGAGAAGTGATTATGGGCAACCAATGCAGCATTTGGTACAATGCCGTTATTAGAGGCGATGTTCATTACATAAAAATGGGCAATAAGGTGAATGTTCAGGATGGAGCTGTTATTCACGCCACCTACAAAAAATCGCCTACAAATATTGGAAACAATGTTTCAATTGGCCACAATGCTCTAGTTCATGGGTGTACCATACACGACAATGTGTTGATTGGAATGGGCGCCATTATTATGGATGATTGTATTGTGGAAAGCAATTCCATCATCGCTGCCGGTGCTGTTGTCACAAAAGGAACACACATAAAAGCCGGATGTATCTATGCCGGTATGCCTGCAAAAAAAATAAAGGACATCAGCCAGGAATTAATTTCAGGGGAAATAAACAGAATTGCCGATAACTATGTTAAGTATGCGGGTTGGTATAAGGAAGGAAGCTAAAAGCTCAAAGTTGAATGTTGAAAGTTTAAATATGTACGTCCCTGATATATGTTGTCTTGTCCTGAACTAGCTATACACAAATAACAACCTTTCATCCCCTGATTCAAACTTGTTTATATACTCAAAACCCAAAACCCAAAACCCAAAACCAAACCCGAAACCCAAAACCCAAAACCGAAACCCAAAACCCAAAACCCAAAACCCAAAACCCAAAACCCAAAACCAAACTCAAAACCCAAAACCCAAAACCCAAAACCAAAAACCCAAAACCCAAAACCCAAAACCCAAAACCCAAAACCCAAAACCCAAAACCCAAAACCCAAAACCCAAAACC